>NZ_JBSFDP010000020.1:0-89656 GCF_053593975.1 Streptomyces sp. NPDC002004 | reverse complement strand
CCGGCAGTCCGAGTTCCATGGTCGTGGCGGGCGCGGCCCCCCCCCCCGCCGCCCCCCCGGCGCCGGGGTTGGGGATTGGAGTCGTTCTATGTCTGCCGTCCATGAGACCGCCGTGGAGCTCACGACGGTCGTTCAACAGCTGGAGAGGCTGGCTCTGGAGCTTCGCGACTCGCGTCGGCTGCGCATTCCGGCGGAGGTCAGCGCCGCCTGCGACGCCCTCTCGTGCGCGGCTGTCCTGCTGCGTACACAGCAGGACAGCCCGGACGGTCACGCCACCCATACCGACCTCCTGCACGACGCCGTGGCCTTGGCCCGTAGCACCGTGGAGGCGACGAAGTTCGCGTGCCGCGAGCGCATGGGGTCGGGGGCCGGCGCCCGGGCCTGAGTGAGGCCGGGGACCACGGCACGCAGCCGGACTGCGTCGCCCACCCGATCGGGCCGAGCCGGTCACCGCGTAGCGATGGCCGGCTCAGCCGTTTCGCCGTAATACGCCTAAAGAACAGTGGAAAGGAACCGGCAAGAGTCCGGGCAGCGGGCGGGGTGAACCTGTCACCATCGGCCAATGAGTCAGTCCGCTCTCAGTGTTCGTTCCCTGGATCTCACCGATCCTGCCACATTCGTCGATAACGACGTCCACGAGTTCTGGCGTGAAGTGCGTGCCGAGCGTCCCGTCCACTGGCACGAACCCACGGACCGAAACCCGGGATTCTGGGTGGTGTCCCGATATGCCGACATCCAGTCGTCGTACCACAACGCGGCCTTGAGTTCCGCCAGGGGAAACGTCCTCGACGTGGTGCTGCGCGGCGACGACTCCGCAGGCGGGAGCATGCTGGCAGTCACCGACGGCCCGCGTCACCGGCACCTGCGCAATCTCATGTTCAGCGCGTTCACCCCACGGGTACTCGGCGAGGTCGTCGAGAAGGTCCGGCAACGCACGACCGAGCTGGTGTCGACAGTCGTCGGGCTGGACACGTTCGACTTCGCCGCCGAGGTCGCCGAGCAGGTGCCGATGAACACGATCTGCGACCTGCTGTCCATTCCCTCTGTGGACCGCAAAGACCTGTTGCAGTGGAACAAGATGGCGCTGTCGTCGGGCCGGGCCGACAGCAGTGAGCTCGATGCGCTCAGCGCCCGCAACGAAATAGTGCTCTATTTCATGGAGCTGGCACAGGAACGGCGGGACAACCCCGGCACGGACGTGATCAGCATGCTCGCGACCGCGGAGATCGAAGGCCGCCCGCTCACTGTCGAGGAAATCGCCGTCAACTGCTACAGCCTGATTCTCGGCGGCGACGAGACATCCCGGATATCGGCGATCCGCGCGGTGCTCGCCCTCATCGAGAATCCCGGTGAGTGGCATGCCCTGCGGACGGGCGAAGTCTCCTTCGAGTCGGCGGTGGAGGAGGTGATTCGCTGGTCGACACCGGGCATGCACCTGGCTCGTACCGCCGTTCAGGATCTCGACATCGGTGGAACGAAGGTGCGCCGGGGCGACATCGTCACCCTGTGGAACATATCGGCCAACAACGACGAGTCGGTCTTCGCTCGGCCACGCCGATTCACCCTGTCCCGCTCGCCGAACAGGCATCTCTCCTTCGGCCACGGCCCTCACTACTGCCTGGGCGCCTTCCTCGGCCGAGCGGAGCTGCAGGCGCTGCTGAGCGCCCTGGTGGCCGGCGTCGCACGGATGGAGCTACGTGGTACGCCCCGCCCCATCTACTCGAACTTCCTCACCGGATACGACAGCCTGCCGGTTCACTTCGAAAGCCGCTGACACCACAGACGGAGCCGGGGACCGGCCCGGTGGCTCATGCCCCGGGTCCGGTCCCCGCCGCTTCACGCCGTGCACGCCGCCGGGCATGCACGGCTGGTGGCCCCCTCCGGCTCCGCCGACACCGTCAAGGCCGCTCCGGTCCGTCACCCGGCCTCGACGCGCGGGCGGAGAAGGCGCAGCGACTTCTTGTCGATCTTGCCGACCGGAGTGCGGGGGAGGTCGGGGACCACGATCAGCTCGTCCGGCAGCTTGTAGGACGCCAGCCCACGATCGCGGATGTGCTCCCTGATCGTGCGCAGCGAGAGCTGCGCCGCCGCGGCGCCCGCGTCGCTGCCGAGTACCACGAACACGCAGAGACGTTCGTCGAGCTCATCGTCCGGGATGCCGACCACGGCGGTGTCCCGGACCAGAGGGTGGGTGAGCACATGGCCTTCCACCTCCTCGGCCGACACCTTCTCGCCGAGATGATGGATGATGTCCTTGAGCCGGCCCTCGATGACGACATTGCCGTCGTCGGTCATCCGGGCCAGATCGCCGGTCCGATAGAAGCCGTCCGTGGTGAACGCCCGGCGATTGTGTTCCGGCGCGGCGAAGTAGCCCCGGATCGTGTACGGACCACGGGTGAGCAACTCGCCCGTGTCACCGGGGGAGACGTCGTTGTCGTCGGTGTCGACGATCCGGATCTCGTCGTCCGGACACACGGGCCTGCCCTCGGTGCCGAAGACGACCTCCGGCGGATCGTCGAAGCGCGTATGGGTGATCAGACCCTCACCGATGCCGTACACGTTCATGATGCGGCACCCCAGACTCGCGCTCACCCGCTCCGCCGCTGCGGGTCCGAATTTCGAGCTGCCCACCTGTATGGTCATGCCGGTCATGTCGACCGGGGTGGTGCGGGCCGCTTCCGCCCACAGCAGGGCCAACGCGGGCACCAGCGTCGTGAGGGTGACGCCCTCCTGCTCGATCAACGGAAACACATGGTCGGGACTGGGGTTGGCGGCCAGCACGGCCTTGCCGCCGACGAGCAGCGCACCCAGCGCCCCGGGACAGCCGAGTGCGGCGTTGTGCGGCACGGGGTTTGCGGCAAGGTAGACGCCGCTGTCGTCGAATTCCACGACCCGGGCGCATGCGGAGATGTTGTACGCGTAGTCGTCATGGGTGCGGGGAATGAGCTTCGGCACACCGGTGGTTCCGCCCGACAGCAGCAGCAGTGCCACCTCGGACGAGTCGACCGGCGGCAGTTCCCGTACGTGGGAGCGCGCGAGCTCCGACAGCGGTGTGAACTCCCCGGCCTCGCCCGCGATCACGATGTGGCGCAGACCCGGTGCGTCACGGCGGACCTCACGAGCCAGCGTCCGGTAGTCGAAGCCCTGGAACCGGTCCGGGCCGACATAGGCCACCGCATCCGACGAGCGCACCAGGTGGAGGATCTCGTCGCGGCGATGACCCGGCAGTGCCAGCACAGGGATCGCACCGATGCCGAACAGGGCGAACACGGTGGACAGGAAGCCGATCCTGTTCGGCAGGTGCACCACCACCCGGTCGTGACTGCCGATGCCGAGATCCAGCAGGCCGGACGCGATCCGGTCGGCCTCCTCGACCAGCTCCGCATAGGTGAGGCGGCGTGTCGCGTCCACGGCGGCGACCTTGTCCGGGTGGCGCCCGGCGCTGTCGGCGAGCAGCTGCCGCAGCGGGATACCGTTCCAGTAGCCGGCACGGCGGTATCGGTCGGCGAAGCCGGGTGGCCAGGGCACGAACCCGTCCAGCATGTGTCCTCCTAGGGTTGCGACGCCTTCAGATTCGGGCAAGAGGCCGGAAGCCGCGTCGCGCCCGACAGAGCTTTGACAGATTGCCGCTGGCAGGCCGAGGGTTTCGGTGAAGCTCGGTGGCGTGAATCGCATACGAACGCGTGACCGAGGCTGGGTGAGGGCCCTCAACAGTGTGGAGAGCCCGGCCGACCGGCTGGTCTGCTTTCCGCATTCCGGTGGTTCGGCGGCAACCTACCGTGCCTGGTCGTCCGCGATGCCCGTGGACTCCCAGCTGCTCGCTGTGCAGTACCCGGGCCACGCCGACCGGATTGCCGAAGCACCCGCGAGCAGCGTCGCCGAGATCGGATCACGCGTCGCCGCGGAACTGTTGCAGCTGGAGCCGGTCCCCTGCGCGTTGTTCGGACACAGCCTGGGCGCACTGGTCGCCTACGAGACGGCACGTGTACTGCAGGACAGCGGAAGACCCGTGCACTGTCTGTTCGTGTCGGGCTCACCGGCGCCGTGGCGGGCCGGTGGCGGCACCACGCACCAGGCCGGCGACGAGGAGCTGTGGCATGCCCTGCGGTCTCTCGGCGGGATCGAGCCCGAGATCGCGGATGACGCCGAGCTCCGGGACCTGCTGCTGCCTGTCCTCCGCTCGGACATCGCACTCAACGAGACCTACCGGCCTGCGCCGGACCCCGAACCGCTGCACTGCCAGGTCCGCTGTCACTACAACACCGAGGATCCGTTGGTGGACGGTGCGCAGCTCGATGCCTGGGCCGCGGTGGGCACCGGTCGGTTCAGTGTGCGGGCCTGGCCAGGTGGACATTTCCGGTTCCTCTCGGACCCGGCCGAGCTGATCGGCGACATCGTCACGGTTCTCGAGAACAGGGAGGTTCTGCGATGACCCTTGCCGGACAGTCGGTCGTGGTCACCGGTGCGGCCACCGGGATCGGCCGGGGGATCACGGAATGCCTGCTGAAGTCGGGCGCCAGCGTGACGATCGTGGGTCGCCGCGAACAGCCCCTGCAGGAGCTGGCAGATCTGTACGGGAACGCCGTTGCGGTCGTGGCACGGGACATCTGCGCACCCGGCGCCGCCGAACAGATCGTCGAGGCGGCGACCGACAGCTTCGGAAGGCTCGATGCAGTGGTCAACAACGCGGGTCTGGCCCGGTTCGGCCGACTCGAAGCCATCGACCCCGCGCAGTTCGACGCGATGTTCGCCGCCAATGTCCGTGCGCCGGCGGAACTGATCCGCTGCGCACTGCCGCAGCTGAGGGCCAACCGCGGCAGCGCCGTCAACATCTCGTCGGTCGGCGGTGCGCTGTCCATGCCGGGGCGTGCTTTCTACGGTGCGACCAAGGCCGCCCTCAACAGCCTCACCCGTTCGCTGGCGAGGGAACTCGCACCGGATGTACGGGTGAACGCCATCCTGCCCGGCCCGGTGGACACCCCGATGTGGAACGAGACCGGTCTGGACGGGGCCGACACCCAGCAGCTGCGGGTCGGTCTCCTCTCGTCGACTCCGATGGGACGGTTCGGCGACCCCACGGAGATCGGCGGATGGGTGTGCACGCTGCTCGACCCGGAGCTGTCGGGCTGGGTCACCGGCGCACTGATCCCCGTCGACGGCGGCCGCACGGCATGACACGTGTGGCGAGTCCGAACAACAGCCAACGGAACAAAGGTGGTACGAGCGTGAGTCGGGACATCCTGTCCGCCGCTGGATCTATTCCCTCGTCGTGTCTGCACCGCATCTTCCGAGCAGCGGAGGCGAGGGAGGAGGAGGCCGGCGTCGACGTGGTGAAACTGCACGTCGGTGACCCCTACTTCGACCCCTCCGACGACGTCGCCGAGGCGTTCATCGACGCCGTGCGACGGGGCGAAACCAAGTACACCGGCGTGGAGGGCCTGCCCGAGCTGCGCGCGGCGGTGGTGGAGAAGCTGCGCGCGGACAACGGAGTGGACAGTGCCGTGTCACGGCTACTGATCTCACCGGGTTCGTGCCAGGGCCTGGCCTCCCTCCTGCAGTCGCTGGCCGAGCCCGGTGCCGAGATCCTGCTGCCGGAACTGCACTGGCCGGTCCACCTGCAGCAGAGCCTGCTCGCGGGCTTCCGGCCGGTGCTGTATCCGCTCGGTACCGACTTCCGGCCCGATCCCGAGGCGATCGCGGCCGCTGCGACACCGCGCACCCGGGTGCTGCTGATCAATTCGCCGGCCAACCCGACCGGCGTCGTCCTGGAGCGCGACGAGCTCACCGCGTTGCTGGATCTGGCACGCAGCCGGGGCTGGCACGTCATCAGCGACGAGGCCTACGAGCACTTCCTCTACGAGCGCGAGCACCTCTCGGTCGCTTCGCTCGAGCGTGATGTCCCGGTTGCCGAGCGCATCGTGCACAGCGTCTTCAGCTTCTCCAAGAGCTTCGCGATGACCGGCTACCGGCTGGGCTATGTCGCGCTGGCGAACGACCGCGCCGCCGACGTCATGAAGGTGGCCCAGGAAGCCAACATCATCGGTACGTCGACTCCGGTTCAGTACGCGGGGATCGCCGCACTGAACAGCCGGTCCGACGCGGCGGCGACCAACCGCAAGCTGGTGCAGCGCAACAGGGACGTGGCGTTGCCACCGTTGATCCGGGCCGGACTGCTGCGTGAACTGCCCGCCGGCGGGTGGTACGCGATGCTGGACGTGGGCCGGACCGGGCTGGACGCCGAGACGTTCGCGACCCGGCTGCTCGAGCGCAAGGGTGTCGCGGTCGTCCCGGGCAACGGGTTCGCCATGCGCCCCGAGGTCGATGACCGGGGGCGGATCGTGTCCCACGACTACGCGCCCTGGGCACGGCATCTGGTCCGGATCGCGTTCTGTGTGGATCCGGCCGCGCTCGAGACCGGGGTGCGCAGGCTCCTGGAGTTCGTCGACGAATGCGGCGACGGCCGGACCGATTCAGCCGGATAGGCCGACGGCGCCGGTGCGCGAGTTCTCTCCAGGTCTTTTCCCTCCGCATTTCCGGGGCTTCCGGGACTGCGGCGGCCGTGACGATTGAAGTCGGGTCAGCGCGAAGGAAGTGAGGAAACAATGGCCAAGAGTGTTGTCATCGTCGGTGGTGGGACAGCGGGTTGGATGACCGCGTCGTATCTGAAGGCGGCGTTCGGCGATCAACTCTCCGTGCAGCTCGTCGAATCCAAGAACGTGCCCACGATCGGTGTCGGCGAGGCTTCCTTCAGTACGATCCGCCACTTCTTCTCCTATCTCGGACTCGAAGAGACCGACTGGATGCCGGACTGCCACGCCACCTACAAACTGGCGATCCGCTACGACAACTGGCGGGCCGAAGGGCATCACTTCTACCACCCGTTCGAGCGGCCGCGCGTGGTGGAGGGCGTGTCCCTCGCCGACTGGTGGCTGCACAAGAGGCCGAGTGCGGACTACGACAGGGACTGCACGGTGATTGCCGCACTCTGCGACGCCAAGCGCTCGCCGCGACAGCTCCGGGGAAGCTTGTTCGGACGCGAGATCGGCGGCCATGAGCCGGAGCAGGCATCTCGTTCCACCATGGCCGAACAGACCACGCAGTTCCCCTACGCGTATCAGTTCGACGCAACACTGCTGGCCAGGCTTCTCACCAAGTACGGCACCGATCGAGGTGTCCGGCACATCCTGGACGACGTGGTCGAGACCGGGGTGGACGAGCGCGGTCACATCACGCATGTCCGCACCAAGGAGAGCGGCGACCTGACGGGCGATCTCTTCATCGACTGCACGGGGTTCCGCGGAATGCTGCTCAACAAGCGGCTCGGCGTGCCCTTCCTGTCCTATCAGGACACCCTGCCGAACGACAGTGCGGTCGCCCTGCGTGTGCCCATGGAGATGGCCGAGCAGGGCATGGGCCCGTACACACGGTCGACCGCACAGGACGCGGGCTGGATCTGGACGATCCCGCTGTTCGGCCGGATCGGCACGGGATACGTCTACGCCAGCGACTACTGCACCCCGGACGAGGCCGAGCGCACGCTCCGCGAGTTCGTTGGCCCCGCCGCGGACGACCTGACCGCCAACCACATTCGGATGCGGATCGGTCGGAGTGAGAACTCCTGGGTGAACAACTGTGTGGCGATCGGCCTGTCCAGCGGGTTCGTCGAGCCACTCGAGTCGACGGGGATCTTCTTCATCCAGAACGCGATCGAACAGCTGGTGAAGCATTTCCCCGGCGGCCAGGACGACGACCAGCTGCGCCGCTCGTACAACCGGCAGGTGGCCAACGTCATGGACGGTGTGCGGGAGTTCCTCGTGCTGCATTACGTGGCCGCCAAGCGCGACAACAACCAGTACTGGCGCGATGCCAAGACCCGCACGATGCCGGATGCACTGGCCGAGCGCATCGAGCAGTGGCGGGTGAAACTGCCCGACGAGGACACCGTCTTTCCCTACTACCACGGGTTCGAGCCCTATTCCTATACCGCGATGATTCTGGGCCTCGGTGGTCTCGACGTACGTGCGCTGCCCGGCCTGGCGATGATGGACGACATCGCTGCGACCAAGGAGCTGCGACTGGTCCGCGACGAGGCCGCCTCACTGGTCGAACGGCTGCCGAGCCACTGGGACTACCTGGCACACGTCCACAACCTGAAAGGGACGCGTGCGTAGTCGGCTGCGCGGCCAAGCGAGGAGGTGGCACACCATGCCGGATCCTGTAACCGGCACAGTTGTGAGAGCGCCGGTCGACCAGGCGGAGTTCCGCTCCCTCATGACGAGGCATCCGGCCGGAGTCGCCATCGTGACGGCTGCCGCGGCGGACGGCGATCCGTGGGGGATGACCTGCTCGTCGGTATGCAGCGTCGCACTGCAACCGCCGACCCTGCTGGTGTGCCTACGTGCGGAGAGCCCGACGCTTGCGGCGCTGCTCCGGACGTCTGTGTTCGCGGTCAACCTGCTGCACGACAGGGCCGAGCCGGCGGCGGATCTCTTCGCCTCGGGCACACCGGACCGATTCGAGAAGGTCGCATGGGTCCGGGAACCGGAGACCGGGGTGCCGCACCTGATCGAGGACGCGCACACGATCGCGGACTGCCGGGTCAGCGAGACCCTGTCCGTCGGAGATCATGTCGTCGTCTTCGGGGAGGTGTTCCAGGTGGAGACCTCGACGAACCAGGCGTCCAGTCCGCTGCTGTACGGAATGCGGCGGTACTGGTCGCTCAAGGATTCCTGCTCCGGTCCGGGACGGAGCCTGTCGGCCGGTAACCCGGCGCCGTGACGAGCCGGGGCTCCCGGTCGTTGCGCCGGTGATCCGACCCTCCGGCAGCTGACGAAGGCCGGCGGCTGCGGCAAGGCCCACCACGGCTTCCGGCCGTGCCCGCGTCCGGGTCTTGCCGCTTTCTTTCCGGTTGCCGTTCCCGACGGGCGCGACGATCCAGGCTGGGCACCGGACGATTCCGAACGCCAATGGGAGCTGACGGTGAGTGGCGATCTCTTGAACACCGAGGACGGCGGGCGTGCGGAGCCGGCGCCTCCGGCCGGCCCGAAGGCGCGGATTCCTGACTGCCCGCTGGCGCGCACGGTCGAGGTCGTCGGCCACTGGTGGACACTGGAGATCCTGCACGAGGTCTTCGACGGCCATACCCGGTTCGGATCGATCCGCCGGAATCTGGAGACACCCGCCGACGTACTGCGGGACAGGATGGCCTACGTGGTGGCCAAGGGCCTCCTCGAGACCGAGGACGACGCCGCCGATCCCGAGGACCGGGAGTACCGGCTGACCGATGCCGGCCGTGCACTGCGCCCGCTCATCCTGGTGATGGCGGCATGGGGGAATCATCAACTCGCCCCGGAGGACCGCAGTCTCATCCTGGTCGACGTCGAGACGGGCGTGCCGGTGGACCCGGTCGTGGTGGACCGGCTGACCGGTCGGCGGATCGACACCGCCGCCCATGCCTTCGCCTGTGGCCCCAAGGCGAGCGAGTCGATCAGGGCGCGCTATCCGGAGATCCCGGAGCAGCGCTGACGCGCGCGACGACCGGTCTGGCCCCGCTCCGGCCCTGAGTCGGCCCCGTACTCCTTCATGTGCACCCTGCCCGGCAGGGGCGGTATCGATCCGAAGCCGCCGCCCGCACGGCACGCGTCCGAGCGCCGGGGCACAGGCCCACGACGACTTCTTCACGTCGGGCCACCGCGCCGGAACGGTCGGCAAGGGCCTCAACGGACCCTGGACGTACCGGCATTCCCGTCCTCCGGTTCCGTGGCCGCGGCGCGCTCGCCGCATTGCTGCCTCTGGCCCGCGCGGGACGGGCTGCCGCAGTTGACCGGCCGTTCGGACTTCCTCCGCCCGTCCCGCGCCGTCTGCTGAAAGCGCCGTGCTTCCGCCGGCGTTGTCGACCGACGTGAAGAAAGCCGAGACCGGGGCGTGGGCATCGACCACGGACCCGTGCACCTTCGGCGCACCGTCATGAACGCGATCTCGTACGCGGACCGTACGTCCGACTGCTGCCGGCGGTGCCGTTCACTGCTGCCGACGTGCCGGACTCCGTTACCGGCACCCATCTCGTCGAGCAGGATGTAGCAGCCGATCCGGTCCCTGGCACAGCGTGGGTGGGCGGCGGTTGCCGCCGGCACCCCGTCTCCCGGTCAGGCGGCGCCTTGGGCCAGGAGCCCGTCGACGACGGCCTCGAGTCTTCGCTGGTGATGGTGCCCCGCAGCGGGCTCCCTCCGCTGACCGCCGAGGCGGGCCAGGAGGGGGAATGCCTCGGGGTCCAACGAGAGCACGGCCCTTTCCCAGGGCGTGCCTTTGCCCTGACGCCGGGCGCGCTCGCAGTTGAAGCGGACGAGCAACTCACCGATGGTGTAGTACCAGATGACACGGTAGGCGTCGATGGCCTCTTCAGGGCTCAGCCCGCAGGCGACCGCGGCGTCGATCATGCTTTCCACGATCCACATCGCCGAGACGCTCACGCAGTCGGAGTTGAGCGCCTCCACCGCCCAGGGGCACTCGGCGAGAATGTCACGGAGTGTCTGCGCGCCCGCGATGAGCCGCTCGCGCGGTGCCTGGGGGAGGTCGGGCCGGGGCAGGCGCTCGGTGTAGGCTTCCAGCAGGAGCATCAACAGCTCGTCCTTGTCCTTGACATGGTAGTAAAGGGCCATGGGCGTGCTGGAAAGGTCCTTCGCCAGACGGCGCATGGACAGGTGTTCCACCCCCTCCTCGTTGAGGATCCGCTCAGCGCTGCTGAGGATCGCGTCCCGCGACAGACGGCGCGGCCGACCCGGTCGGCCTGGGTGTTGACCCCGGGGCTGCATGAAACCAGCTTTCCGAAACCGTTGGGGTTCTGACGTGTGATCGCTGCGTGGGTGAACCGGCGGCGGACGCGCGGCACATGGCTCCGTCGGCGCAGGGGACGGTGCGGATGAGAGCGCCGGCCGCACTGGCCGACGGGCATCGCCCCGCGGACGTCCTGGCTTGTTCAAGGTCTCGCTCCATGCGGTGGACGGACGGGCGACCATCGGATCCTGTCCGCGGCCGCGCAGCGAGCCGTGGGGCGGACGGAGCCGGGGCACCGCCGCTGCGGCCCTGTCCTGGCGGGCCGCAGCGGCCCCGGGTCGTGGGCGTGAGCCCCGCTCACGAGGCCCTGCCTGCTGCCTCTGGCGCGGGAGCGGCATTGCCGACAAGGCCGGATCAGGCAGCGAGAGTTGGTGCACTGCATTCGCGGCGTTCTCTCCACCCGGGCTCTTCGAATCGTCCTGCGGATGCGAGTACGGCTGCATGGTGCAGGCGGGAGCCGACGCGATGGAGGTCCCGTCCCGCGGTGAGCGCAGCCGAGCGCGGGGGAGTCGGGGATCGACGGCAACGCGGCCGGAAGGGTCTCCCACGTCCTTGAGACAGTGGGGAAGTGTGCCAGGGCTCGCGAGCCCGGCGTGATCGGCAAGACGCCCCCTAGCAGTTGGTGGGCACGTACCTGTGCCGCCGGGGTCTGTCCTCCAGCGCCCGGACAGGCGGGCCGTCGAGCAGAACCCGTTGTCGGTGCATGTCCGGCAGTGACGAGAAGTCCCCGACGATGCGTGCCGAACCGGAGGCGAAGTCCGAGGGCGCCGAGGTGCTCGTCGCCGACCCGGTCCGCATCTGTTCCGCCCAGGCGGCCGCACCCGGGCGGGAAGAGCCGTACCCCAGTCGTGCGCCGCGGCGGAGGGCCCTTTGTCCCCGAGCGCCGTCCCGGCGATCGGAGCGAAGGGCCGCATGCCCTTCCTGCTCGTCATCGGGAGCGCCGGCGCCGAGGGCGTGTGCCGCTGCCCGGCACCCTTTCGGCGGCCGCATCCCGGGCGAGGTCAGCCTCGTCCCGTACGGCTACTTCGACCACCGCTCCCGCAAGGTCACCACTCGGCGTGCACCGTGGCGCATCCGCCCGGCGAGCCAGTCGTCGCCGGCCCGCCGGGCCCGGATGACTTGCGCAGCGTCTCGGGACCGGCCCGAGGTTCCCGGCGACCGACGTGAACGTCGCTCCCGGCCGGACCGGTACCACACCATCGCGTCCACCGCTTGTGCGGCAGGCGGGCCGATCCCGGTCCGGGACAGACCGCGGTCGTCGTGCTAGGCCGGTTCTGCGGTGCTCGTGCGGGGGAGCACGGTGATGGCCGTGAGGACCGCAACGGCCAGGAGTACGGCGCCGATGGTCATGCCGAGCGCGTATCCGTCGGTGAGGGTTCCGGGCGTGAGTGTCTGCCCGGTGCGATCATGCGCGGCCGTGCCGAGGGCGGCCAGTCCGAGGGAGGCGCCGATCTGCCGGGTGCTGTTGAGCATGCCGGAGGCGGTGCCCGTCTCGTGGGGGGCCACGCCCACGGTGGCGGTGGAGACGACCGGTGCGAGGCAGAGCCCGAATCCGACGCTGGTGACGATCGACGGGCCCAGGACGTCTGCGACGAAGGAGCCGTTGGCGCTGATCAGGCCGAACCAGGCGAACCCGGCCGCGGTCAGCAGTCCGCCACCGATCAGAAGGTTCCGGGCCGGGAACCGGTAGCCGAGTTTGATGGCGACCACGGAGCCGACGACCACACCGAGCGCGAACGGCAGGAACTGGAGCCCGGTCAGGGCCGCACCGCTTCCGAGCACTCGCTGGAGGTAGAGGGACACGAAGTAGAAGGCCGAGGCCATGGCGGCGCCGAGAAGGAGGTTGTAGGCGTTGGCGCCGGCGACCGAGCGGTTGGTGAACAGACCGAGCCGGATCAGCGGGTCACGGGCGGTGGTCCGCTCGACGTAGATGAAAGCGGCCAGCAGCGCGACGGCGATCGCCAGGGTCGTCAGGGTGACCGTCGAGGTCCACGGATGCTGGTCGGTGCGGACGACGCCGAACACGAGCAGGGCCATTCCCGCTGTGGCCAGGACGGCACCCAGCACGTCCGGGCGGCCGCGGCGCTCGGCGGGCGGGTCGGCGGCGACGCCGCGCCAGGCCAGGGCCAGCGCACCGGCGGCCATCGGGACGTTGACGAACATCACCCACTCCCAGCCCGCGTACTGGGTGAGCACACCGCCGATCAGGACACCGAGCGCGCCACCGGCCGCGTTCATCGCGCTCCACACACCGAAGGCTTTGACCCGGGCCTTGCCGGAGGGGAAGGTCGACGCGAGCAGTGCCAGTGCGGCTGGAGCCAGCCCAGCCGCCCCGACGCCCTGCACGGCGCGGGCTGCCACGAGCTGGCCCGGTTCCTGTGCGAAGCCGCCGGCCAGACAGGCGAGGCCGAACACCGGGAGCCCGAGCAGCAGAATCCGTTTGTGGCCGTACCGGTCGGCGATCTTGCCGCCCAGGAGAAGCAGCCCGCCGAAGGCGAGGGCATAGGCGTGGATCACCCAGGTCAGACCCACCTCGCTGAAGCCGAGGCCGTCGCCGATCTCAGGGAGTCCGACGTTCACGACCGACAGGTCCAGCGACACCATGAACTGGACGACAGCCACCGCGGCGAGGGTCAGCCCCGGCCGACCACCCCGCTCGGTGACCGTTTTGCTTGCTAATTCCGTCTGTGTCACAACTCAGTCCCCCTGGGCCGCTCTCGTTGCAGTAGAATTTTCGAACACGTTCTGAAATTACCATCGGGGTCCGCGGGCTGTCGAGCACAGAGGGCGAAGCCACCCGGTTCCGAGGAAGGGCATGATGGGACGGTGTCCGAATCCACTGCATCGCACGGCCGCGTCGGCCGACCACCCGTGACCTCCCGTACGCAGATCCTGACCGCGGCCCGTCGGCTCATCGACGAGAGCGGCTGGGAGCGGCTGACCATCCGTCGGCTGGCCGCGGAGATCGGTATCGGGGCGACGACGCTGTACCACCACGTTCGCGACAAGGAAGACCTGCTGTTCCTGCTGATCCACGAATACGCGGACCAGATCCCGCACCCCGACCTGCCCGACGAGCCGCGTGAGCGGATCATCGTGTCCGCCACCGCGATCCACGATGCCCTCGCTGCCTGGACCTGGGCCGCGGAGATCCTCGCAACCGACGGGTTCATCGCCCGACTCAGCGACTCGGCCCTGTGGCTGGTCGAAAGCATCGTGGCCGGAGCCATCGACCACGGATGCACACCCGAACAGGCCGTCCACGTCTTCCGCAGCATCTGGTACTACACGGTCGGCGAGATCCTCGTCCGCGCGCACTCCGCCCGCGAGCGGGTGGACGACGAACGCCCCCTCTACCGCGACGCCTTCTCCGGCAGCCTCGGCACGACCCAACTGCCGCGCCTGGCCGCCCTCGGCGACCAGTGGGCGACGCTGGCCTCACGAGAGACCTACGCCCTCGGACTCCGGGCCTTCGTCGACGGACTGCTCGCTCAGGCCACGTCGGCAACGCCGCTGTCCTGAGGTCGCTGATCGGGGAACGCTTCCAACCTGCTGACGGGTGGGCCGGTCGGCCCCCTCTTTCTCGTCCACCCGTCGGGGGCCGGTCGGCCCGTCCACCGTGCCTGCTCGTCCCTGACGGCCCGTCAACCAGCGACGTGGTCAGGGGAGTTCGGTCCACGTCGACCGCGCCTGGGCCGGAGCGGCCGTTCCGACCCGTATACGGTCATGAACTCCCGGAGGATTACGGGCAGTTCAGCCGGGACATCGGGAGGCCGCTGCGTACGCGGGCGCGCAGGTGAACGCCGGACGGGAGTCGCCGGCCAGGACGGGCAGGGCTCGAGCTGACGTTCGCTCGGGAGATGAGGCGAGCCCCCTGTCGCTGGGCGTCCTGTGATTTCTGCTCGACTCGGCCCGGGCAACCAGCAGCGGCGTCCGCCTCGCCCGGACGAGGCCGGAATCCACGCCTCGGGCGAGGCCGGAATTCACGCCCCCACGAGGCCGGAAACCAGTCGAGCAGTAATTTCGCCACTCCGCACATGCAAAACACACAGGCATGAATGCGGAGTGAATCTTTCTTGCCGTGATCGCCGACTGCTAATGTCGACATCGATTATCGGGATCCAGACGGAGGGAGACTGGCGGATGATAAGAGACCAGTCGGAATCCTACAGGCTTTCCGGCACGGCTCCCGCTGTCCGCGGATCCGACCCGATCCGCAACAACGGATGAGTCCACCGCTTTCAACCATGCGTCCTTCGGTTATCACAAGCGTGGTTCACGGCTGCCGATCCAGGTGTATGCAGATATGTATGCGGTGCGCCGGATCCGATGGCGCCGGAATCGCGGAATTCTCAAGAAGACCAGCGGGAAGTGACAGCGGCAGAAAGTCTGGGATTTGGCTTTCGCAGGACGGCCGCCCGTCGTATCCGGCCCTCGAGCGTGGCGGCGTCCTGGTGAACCAGCGCCTCAATTTTCCCAGCATCGTGCGGCCGGCCCGACGGTGCTTCATGGTCGATGAGGATACGGAGTGACTGCTCACCATCATTGCTTTCTGACCGTTTCCGCTCGCTGAGGGAGTTGTTTTGCATGTCCAATCCGTTCGAGGACGAAACCCGGGACTATCTGGCACTGCGCAACGATGAAGAGCAGTACTCGCTCTGGCCGCAGGACATCGCCGTTCCCGATGGCTGGCGCGTGGTGTACGGACCGGCGAGCAGGGCGCAGACCATCGACCACATCGAACAGACCTGGACGGACATGCGGCCGAAGAGCCTGCGGGAGGCCATGGCTGCGCATGATGGCGGGTCCGCTTGAGCGTCGGCGCAGGAGCATTCGGCCGCGCTCGACCCGTCCGGGCCGGTCGGGGAAAGACCCGGCCCGCCCGGATGCCCCGGTCGGACCGACTTCGCCCGGCTGCGATGTGCGGTGATCCGCCGGCATGCCGATGGCCGACCGGGAAACGGTGCTGCTGAGGGTCCTGCATCTCGATTCCGACGGAAACAATTCCATGGGGGATACCTGTGAAGGTAGATGTGAAGAATCGGGTCAAGTTTGTCCGCTGGCCTGCGGAGAGCGAGATCCGTGAGCAATGCAAGGTCCGGGGGCATCTGTGTCTTCTGGTGGTCGAGCACGGCGCTTCCCCGCCGGAGCATTTAAGCCTCCATGAGGATTGGGTGCGTCCACCTATTGTTCAGGAGGATCTCCAGGCCCGAGTGCGTCAGTTGGCGGCTCGGGCTGTTCTCAAGTCGAAGCCCGTGCTTGACCCGGCAGGAGTCCTCTACTTCAAGGACTCGTCCGTCACCCTCTCCCTGACGCAATGTGAGATGTTGGCACCACTGGTGGCGCGATATGGTCAGATAACTTACCGAACTGAATTGCGCGAAATTCTCGAACGCTCCGGTTCCAGCTCGTCCAGTAACGCACTGGACCTGCACGTGATGCGATTACGCCGGCGTCTGAACGTCGTTGGGCTTGCAGTGCGGAATGTCTGGGGGCGCGGTTTCGTCCTCGAACCCTTCTAGCGTGCTGACGGATCGTCCTGGCCCGCATCCAGGGCCGGACGGTCGACCCGGAGGCGGTAACGCCCGACGGCCGGAGGACTTGGTCTCCCCGGGGCGCCGCCGCCTCGTGGAACACCGGTTCGAGGGTTGGCCGACGAGCCGTGGCCGGGCCGGCCTCGCGGACGGCGACGACGCGGTCGAGCAGCCGACCGTGAAGACCTCGGAGCCGACGCCCCTCAGGGCGATGCCCACCGGTCGACACGGCCGATGGGTCACGACGTCGCGACGCTGAGACCGATGTGCACCTGGCTGCGCAGCTCACGCAGCTCCGGGAACGGAAGAGTGCAGCGGCTGACCAAGTGGTCGGCTCCCAGCGTGCCGCCGGTTCCCGCATGGTTGCCCATCGCCTTCGTGATGAGGCTGATATGACCCACCTGCCAGCGCCAATAGCCGTTGCCGACGTCGAGCAGCGCTTCGATGATCCGGTAGTGGACGTCCGCATCGATGCCCCGCCGGGCAAGATCGGAAACGGTGTGCCCCGACCTGGCCACCCACGCGGCGAACGACTCGTACAGCGGGCCGTCGTGCTCGGCGTTGCCGACGAGGTGTGCCAACCGGTGGAACTGTTCCGACTGCGCACCACTCGCTGTTCCGAGCAGCTGCCGGAACAGGGCGAAGTCGCGCAGGGGCAACCGGTCGAGAGCGGTCAACTGACTCTGCAGGAGGCCGACGAGTTCCGCAGCACGATGCAGGAGATCGACGATCCACTCCGCGTTCGACGTGTCGTCCGTCGTCGTGAACACATCGATGACGGCTTCCAAATCGGCGATGATCTGCCTGAGCCAGAGTTCGCTCGCCTGGTGCGCGATGATGAAGAACTGCTCCGACAGCACAGTGGACTTCATGGCAGCGGATCCGGCGGCACGCGGCTTCTGGAGGGACAGCAAAGTATCCAGCTCGAGGTAGTTCTGATAGTTCAGTTCATCGGTCACTTTGATTCCCTCTCTCCGTGACGAACTCGAGCGTATGGTGCGCCCCACGGTCAGCACGGAAGATTCTGCGCAGAAGGCGATGGCCGGACTCGCGGAGTCGCCCCTGATCGCCCGTGGTCCGGGGCATCCAAACCGCTGCCGCATCGAACCGGTCGGGCGGCGGAGCAGCGTTGTCGGGCACTGCCTCATGATGGGGTGATCAGCCGCCTCGTGAGCTTTGGGAGAAAGAGTTCTTTCGCGGCTCGGTCGGCGGGCGGGGCCCCGTGTCATCGTCGATGACTGTCACCCTGCACGATGGCTGTCCCCGTGGGCGTCCCATGCCGACGATCGGTGACCCCGATATACGAAACGCGGGCAGAACGCGGCGGGTTGCCATGCTCGCGAACCCCTTTCGCATCAATCATGCTGGAACTCTGTGTCGGAGGCGGAGCGGAGTTGAACACTGTTTCGGATTTATTCGAGTCCATGGTTGCCAAGTCGGGTGGCAGTCCGTCGGTCATTTTCGGAGACACCGCCGTCGACTATGCGGAGTTGAACGCGACCGCGAACCGACTCGCCAGGCGACTCATCGCGGCAGGCGTGGGGCCGGACTCGCTGGTCGCGGTCGCGGTGCCACGGTCGACCCGACTGATCGTCGCCGTGCTCGCCGTCCTGAAGGCGGGCGGCGCGTACCTGCCGCTGGACCCGAGTTACCCGGCCGAGCGCCTGACGCACATGGTCCTGGACGCCCGGCCGGTCCTGTTGCTGCGCACCGAAAGCGTCACCTCACTGCATCTGGACGTACCGGAGGTGGTGCTCGACGACCCGCTCTTCGAGGCCGCGTCCGAGGAGGAGCGCAGCGACAACATCGCCGCGGACGAGCGGCTGGCGCCGCTGACGCCGGCCCATCTGATGTATGTCATCTACACCTCCGGTTCGACCGGCGTCCCCAAGGGCGTCGCGGTCGGTCACGCCGGCGTGACCGACCTGGTCTCGACTCAGGCCAGGCTGTACGGGGTCGGCCCCGGCGACCGTGTCCTGCAGTGGGCGTCCTTCAGTTTCGATGCCTGGTTCTGGGACTTCGCGCTGGCACTCCTGCACGGCGCCACACTCGTGATGGCCGAGCAGCACGCACTGCTGCCGGGAGAGTCGCTGCGCGAGACCCTGCTGAAGTACGACATCAACCATGCGGTCCTGCCGCCGGTGGCACTGGGCATCACCGACAGCGAGGACCTGCTGCTCGGCGGGACGATCACCTCCACCGGGGACGTCTGCACCCGGTCCCTGGCCGAGGAGTGGTCCAGGGGCAGGCGCCTCTTCAACGCCTATGGCCCGACCGAGGTGACCGTCGGTGCGTCGATCGGCGGACCGGTCGACGGCGTCCAGGAAGAGGTGACCATCGGGTCGCCTTGGGACGGCGGCGCGGTGTACGTGCTCGACGAGCGTCTCCAGGACCTCCGCAACGGCCAGGAGGGCGAACTGTTCCTGGCAGGCAGCGGAGTGGCCCGCGGCTACCTGAACCGTCCTGGCCTCACCGCGACTCGGTTCGTCGCCGATCCCTACGGCCCGCCCGGAAGCAGGATGTACCGATCGGGCGACCGGGGCAGGCACGAGGCCGACGGCGAGCTCTTCTTCACCGGCCGGATCGACCATCAGGTGAAGGTCCGTGGTTTCCGCATCGAACTCGGAGAGATCGAAGCGCGACTGGAAAGTCACCCGGCGGTGGAGATCGTCGTCGCAGCCGTCGGTGGTGACGATGTCGCCACCGAGCACATCGTTGCCTACGTCAAGACTTCGGCACGGCACGACGTCTCCGAAACGGAGTTGCGGGAGTACGCTCGCCGCGCACTTCCTGAGCACATGGTTCCATCGAATGTGATCGTGCTCGAGAAATTCCCGACGCTGCTGAACGGAAAGGTCGATCGCAAGGCGCTCGCCGAGCGTGCACTTCGCACTACGGCCGACACGGACGACGTATCACCGCATGCCGTGTCCGACGCCCACGACACGAAGTCCTACGAGCAGATTCTGTGCGGCATGGTCAGGGAGACGCTGAAGATCGAAGAAGCGACTCCGCAGGACAACTTCTTCGAACTGGGCGGCCACTCGGTGCTCGTTGCGAAACTCGCAAGCCGGATACGCAAGGAGCTCGGTGTGATCATGCCGATGCGATCGATGTTCGAGGCCGGGAGCCTGGCCGAACTCGCGCAGATCATGGAGCAGGCCGAGCGCGTCTGACGTTGTTGTCCGAATGCGTCTATGTCCGGCCATTGGCCCGGGTGACGACGTTGTGGAGTCGATAGCCTGCAAGGGAGCTTGGAAATGTCATCGGAGAATGTCGACCGCGGCGCAGGGAATGTCGCCGGTTCGAGCGCCGGCATGGACCGGGAGGCCCTGCGCCGTGTGGTCTCCGACCTGCTGGGCATCGAGTTGACCACGGCGGACGACGAGAGCAACCTCTTCGAACTCGGATTGCAGTCGCTCGAGATGATGCGACTGGCGAACCGGCTCAGCCGTGCCGGCTCCGAGATCAAGTTCGCGCAGCTGTCCGACGACCCGCGGCTGTCGGCATGGTTCGACCTGCTCACTCCCGGCGCGGGCGCAGCGCCGGTACCACAGTCGCCACGTCCCGAGGCGGAGCACGGCGACCTCGCGGACCGGCCCTTCCCGCTCACGGCGGTGCAGCAGGCCTATCTGATCGGCCGTGCCGACGACCAGCCGCTGGGCGGCGTCAGCTGTCACGCCTACCTGGAATTCGATGTGGCACAGCTGGACCCGCAACGCCTCGAGAGGGCCGTCCGCGCCCTGATCGAACGGCACCCCATGCTGCGAGTGGCGTTCGCCGATGACGCGACGCAGCACGTCATGCCGGAATCGTCATGGCCGGGCGTGACCGTCCACGACTTTCGCGATCTCGCGGGCGAGAGGGCCGCGACAGCGGCACTGGCTCTTCGCGACCGGCTGTCGCACCGACGTCTGGACGTCGACCGGGGAGAGGTCATCGACGTCCAGCTGACCCGGCTTCCCAATGCGCAGGACCGGCTCCATTTCAATGTCGATCTACTGGCCGCCGACCTTGCCAGCATCCGCGTGCTGCTCGCCGATCTGGCCGTCCTGTACGACAACCCCGGTGGCCTCGACGAACTCACCTACACCTTCGGCCGATATCTGGCGGCTCAGGACGGGGTTCTCGGTCCGGAACGCGAACGGGCACGCGCGTACTGGCAGCAGAGGCTGCCGTCGCTGCCGGGAGGGCCGAAGCTGCCGCTGGCCGTCGATCCCGAGGCGGTCACCGTCCCACGGTTCGTCCGCCGCTCCTGCGGGCTCACGGCGGACGAGTGGCACATCATGGAGCGGCGGGCGGCCGAGGCAGGTCTGACGCCCTCGGTGGTCCTGGCCACGGCGTTCGCCCTGATTCTGGGCCGGTGGAGCAGCGACGAGCACTTCCTGCTCAATCTGCCGCTGTTCGACCGCGACCTCGACGCGCACGCCCAGATCAACCGCATCGTGGCCGACTTCACGGGGCTGGTGCTCGTCGAGGTCGAGCTGTCCGGGGGCAGCTTCGCCGACTGCGCTCGCGCCATGCAGAAGCAGATGCACGAGGACATCGGCCACTCCGCGTACTCCGGCGTCGACGTGTTGCGCGACTTCATCCGCGCCGATCTGGATGCGCCCCGCACGGCGCCGGTCGTGTTCGCCTGCGACCTGTCGGCACCGCTGGTCCCGGACGGGTTCGCGTCCCGCTTCGGCGAGGCGACGTGGATGATCTCCCAGACCCCGCAGATCTGGCTCGACCATCAGGTCTACCGCACCCGTGACGGTGGTGTGCTGCTGGTGTGGGACGCCGTCGAGGAGCTCTTCCCGGCCGGTGTGCTGGACGCGATGATGTCGGCCTACGAGGTGGTGGTCCGGGGCCTGCTCACCGGTGAGTGGGAGACCGCACTGCCGGACATACCCCTGCCCGCCGCGCAGCAGCTGCAACGGGTGGCGGTCAATTCGGAAACCCGCGCGGTGACCGGAAACCTTCTGCACACGGCGTTCTTCGAGCGAGCCGGTGCACGGGCGGGGGAGCCCGCCCTGCTGTGGGGCGAGGAGGAGGTGCTGGCCCACGACGAGCTGGCGCGGCGCGCCCTGGGCATCGCCGGAGCGCTGGCGCGGCGCGGCATCGGACGTGGCTCGTACGTCGCGGTGACCGCCCCGAAGGGCGCCCAGCAGATCGCAGCCGTGCTCGGAGTCCTCGCGGCGGGCGCCGCGTATGTGCCGATCGGCGTGGACCAGCCGGCCGAGCGGCGCTCCCGGATCCTCGAACTCAGCGGCGCCGGGCTGGTCCTGGACGGCAGCGGGCTCGTGGACTCGGCGGATGCCGGTATCGAGGTACTGACGATCGATGAGGCGATGCTCGCGCCACCGCTGAGCGCACCGGTGGCCGCCGACCCCGGCGACACCGCCTACGTGATCTTCACCTCGGGCTCGACGGGCCTGCCCAAGGGGGTCGAGATCAGCCACCGCGCCGCGGTCAACACCGTTGAGGACGTCAATGAGCGGTTCGGAATCGGGTCCGGCGACCGGGTGTTGGCGGTGTCAGCGCTCGATTTCGACCTCTCGGTGTGGGATGTCTTCGGGTTCCTCGCCGTGGGTGGCGGCGTCGTACTGGTGCCGGAGTCCGGCCGGCGCGATGCCACCGAGTGGCTGGCGCTGTGCCGACGGCATGCGGTGACCGTCTGGAACACCGTCCCGGCCCTGCTCGACATGCTGCTGACCGCCGCCGACGAGTCTCCTCTCCCCGAGACGATGCGTTTGGCACTGCTGTCCGGCGACTGGATCGGGCTCGATCTGCCCGAGCGACTGGCTCGCTCGTCGAGCGGCCGGTGCCGGCTGATCGCACTCGGCGGCGCCACCGAGGCCGCCATCTGGTCGAACGCGTACGAGGTCGCCGCGGTACCGGACGGCTGGCGATCGATCCCGTACGGAAAGCCCCTGCGGAACCAGAAGTTCCGTGTGGTGGACGGCCGCGGCCGGGACTGTCCCGACTGGGTGCCCGGCGAGCTCTGGATCGGCGGTACCGGTGTCGCTCTCGGCTATCGGGGCGATCCGGAGCTGACCGCGGCACGCTTCCCCCGGCAGGACGGCGAGCGCTGGTACCGCACCGGCGATCTCGGCCGCTACCGGCCCGACGGCAACCTGGAGTTCCTCGGGCGCCTCGATCACCAGGTGAAGATCAACGGCTTCCGGGTCGAGCTGGGGGAGATCGAAGCCTGTCTCCAGGCGCATCATGCGGTTGCGCAGGCCGTGGCCGTTCCGTTCACCGAAGGGCGTCGCGAACTGGTCGCCGCAGTGGTCGAGCGCTCGTCGGCGCCGGACCGGGGCCGGGAGGACACGGATCGTACGGCCGGGTTCGGGCATCGGAACAGCGGATTCCTGCCGCCGGCAACCGAGGGCGCGTCGGAGTCGGATCCGCGTCTGCACGAGCACCGGCTGGTGGAGGTGCTGCTGGCGAGCGTCGTCGCACCGCTCATCGGGCCCGACGGCGCGTCGGTGCGGTCCACGTCCGTCTGCGCCGAACAGCGCCCTGTGGTGGACATCTGGCTCGAGTACCTCGCACAACGCTCCGTGCTGGTACGGCGCGCCGATGCGGCATACGAGCACGGCCCCCGATGGGGCGACGTCACGGATCCGACCCGGATCGAACAGGTGCGTGAAGCCACCCGTGGCACGTGTCTCGAGGCCGTCGGAACCGCACTGGAATGGGGCGGGCCGCTCTTCGCAGGCATCGTGTCCGGCGAGGCCGACGCCACCGCACTGCTGGACGATCCGGTACTGGCTCCAGAGGCTCTCAACGACCTGATGCCGGAGACCGCCGACTGCCTCGGGGCCTTGGCGCACGACCTGCGGGCGCGTACCGGCGACGCGGAGCCGCCGGCCGTCGCGGAGTGGGACGTGGTCGGCGGACGGGGCACCGCGAGGTTGCTCACGGAACTGGCCTCGGACACGGTCGAGTACACGCTGCTCGGCTCCTCGAGGCCGGCACTGGCCGGGGCCGAGGCGCTGCTCCAGCAGCACGGGCACGAAACGCACAGCGCGGTGCAGGGCGCTGCCGCGATCGCCGTGCAGCACGTCCACGCATTCGACGCCGTCGTGGCGAACAACGTGCTGCACCGGATGCCGGACCCCGAGGTGGCCGTGGCCACCATGGCTCTGCTGCTCGCGCCGGGTGGACGCCTCTACCTGCTCGAACGCGCCCACCCGACGCCACTCGCCCTGGTGACCGCGTTGCCGCTGGAGGCACGCGCGGGGCGGTTCGACGAGGGCCGGGCGGTCTCCGCCTGGCTGTACGGCCGCGAGCGATGGACACAAGCCTGCGCCGAGGCCGGGTTGACCGACGTCCGCGTCCTGCGCAGCGACGGCACCGGCGCATTCCTGCTGGCCGCGGACCGGCCCCGGACGGCTCGCGGGGTCGTCGGGGACGAGGTGCGCCGATGGATGGCGGACCGGCTGCCCGAACACATGGTTCCCGCCCACCTCGCCGTGCTGCCCGCGCTGCCGCTCAGCGCCAATGGGAAGGTCGACCGCCGACGGATCCGGGCAGTGCTGGAACAGGCTGTCGACCGGCCCCGAGACGTGGGTGATCCGCCGCGGGGCGCCACCGAGACGTTCGTCGCCGAACGGTGGACGAAGCTGCTCGGACTGGACTCGGTGGGCCGGGACGAGAACTTCTTCCGGCTCGGCGGTGACAGCCTGCTCGCGACGCGCTTCGTCTCCGAGGTGCGCGGGGCATGGGGCGTCGAACTGCCCATGCGCGAGGTCATGCGCACACCGACCGTCGCAGGCCTGAGCGTGCTGATCGAGCAGCTGGGTTCCGCCGACGGCGAGCGGCCGATCGACAGCTGGGACAACGGCGACTGCGAAGAAGGTGCGGTGTGAACGCCAACGATCTGTTCGACGAGTTCCGCAACGCCGGGATCCGTCTGTGGCGTGAGGGGCAGCAGCTGCGATTCCGCGCTCCCCGCGGTGTGATGACCGACCGGCGCCTTGCGGATCTGCGCCGCTGGAAGGCGGAGCTGCTCGCCATCGTGGACGCGGGCGACGCGGGCCCGACGGCGGGGTGGCCGCACGGCGATCCGGTGTGGCAGGCCCGGCCCGAGGCGCGTGAACAGCCCTTCCCGTTGACCGACATCCAGTCGGCCTACCTGTTCGGCCGCAACGCCGCCTTCGACTACGGCGGCGTGTCCTGCCATGTCTATCTGGAGTTCGCGTATCCGGCAGATCTGGATCCGGACCGGCTCCAGCAGGCGTGGGACGGTCTCGTGCGGCGCCACGACACCCTGCGGACGGTGATCTCCGAGGACGGCACACAGCGTGTGCTGCCCGTGCTGCGGGACACCCGCATCGAGGTCGCCGATCTGCGCGGAGCGCCCGGGGAGACCGTCGACAAGGCGATCGCCGGAGTCCGCGACGAGCTGTCCCACAAGGTGCACCCCGCGGGTGAGCGCCCCATGTACGAGCTGCGCCTGACCCTGGCCACCGAGCGCAGCGTGCTGCATGTGTCGGTGGACTTCATGGCTCTGGACTGGCTCAGCATGCAGCAGGTGCTGTCCGAGCTGGATCGTCGCTACCGCCGGCCGGACTGCGAACTCGCCCCGGTGGACGCCACCTTCCGGGACTATGTGCTCGCCGAGCGCCGGCTGCGCGACACCGAGGCGTACGCGCGCGACCGTGCGTACTGGTGGGATCGTATCGACGAGCTGCCCGGTGCGCCGGCGCTGCCGGTGCGCGACGACCACGATCCGGCTACGACGCCACCGCGCTTCCGCCGCCTGACGGCGACGCTGAGCAACCGCGTGTGGCAGTCGCTCAAGGCGCGCGCCGGCGAGCACGGCATCACGCCGGCCAATGCGGTGCTGGCGGCCTACGCGGAGACGATCGGGCGCTGGAGCGACGTCGAGCGATTCTGTCTGGGTCTGCCCGTGCTCAACCGGATGCCGCTGCATCCGCATGTGGACCGGCTGCTGGGCGACTTCACCTCGCTGAGCCTGCTTGCCGTCGAGGGCGCGGGCAGGACGAGCTTCGCCGACCGGGCCCGCGCCCTGGGCGAGCGGGTCTTCGAAGACCTCGATCACCGGCTGTACAGCGGTGTGGAGGTGCTGCGCGAGCTCGCCCGGCGCCGTGGGCGCGAGGCGGCGGTGCTGCCGGTGGTGTTCACCGGCAGCATCGGCGTCGGGGGCGACACGGTGTCGGCGGCGGGCCGGACCGCACGACCGGTGTACGGCATCAGCCAGACCCCGCAGGTGTGGATCGACTGCCAGGTGGGCGACCAGTTCGGTGGCCTGGACATGAACTGGGACGTGCGCGAGGGGATCTTCCCCGACGGCATGGTCGACGACATGTTCGCCGCGTTCGAGGGGCTCCTGCACCGGCTGGCCGAGTACGACGAGCCGTGGGCGGCGGCGGATCCGCAGCCGTTGCCCGGTCGGCAGCGCGCCGTCCGGACGGCGGTGAACGCGACGGAGGCGCCGGCGCCGGACTCCCTTCTGCACGAGCCGCTCGTGGCCTACGCGCGCGCGTTCCCCGACCGGGTCGCGGTCGTCGACCCCGTCGGGTCGCTGACCTACGGGCAATGGCTGGGGCGCGCCGCCGGGGTGGCCGAGCAGTTGCGGACGGCAGGATGCCGCCCCGGTGACTTCGTCGGCGTCCTGATCGACAAATGCCGGGACCAGGCCGTCGGGGTGCTCGGTGTGCTGCTCGCAGGCGGGGTGTACGTTCCGGTCGACCTCGGCCAGCCCAGGAGCCGTCGGGACCGGATCCTCACGGACAGCGGTGCCAAGTTCGCGGTCGTCGCCGACGCCGCGGCCGGCGCGCTGCCGCCCGGTGTCCGGGCGGTGGACGTGGCCGGTGTGCAGCCGATCCCGGTGGCCGAGATTCCCGACGGCCCTTCGGTGGCGTCCGGGGAACTCGCCTACGTCATGCACACCTCGGGTTCGACGGGCGTACCCAAGGGGGTGATGATCAGCCACCACGCCGCCGCCAACACGGTGCACGACATCAACCGGCGCTTCGACGTCGGCGACTGCGATCGGGTCCTGGGGCTGGCGGCGCTGAGCTTCGACCTGTCCGTCTACGATCTGTTCGGCCCGCCGGCCGTCGGCGCCACCCTGGTGCTGCCGGACCCCACGCGCCGCGGCGATCCCTCGCACTGGGCGGCGATGGTGGCCACGCACGGTGTGACGCTGTGGAACTCGGTCCCCGCGCAGCTGCAGATGCTGATGCACTATCTGGACGTCGAACCCGCCGAACTCGCCGGCCTGCGGGTGGCGCTGCTGTCGGGCGACTGGATTCCGCTGTCGCTGCCCGGTCACGCCGGACGGCATCTGCCCGCCACCGAGCTGGTCAGTCTGGGGGGAGCGACGGAGGCGGCGATCTGGTCGATTCACCATCGCATCCAGGGGGTCGAACCGCACTGGCGGAGCATTCCGTACGGAACTCCGCTGGTGAACCAGCGATTTCACGTGCTCGATACGGCGCTGCGCGATCGGCCCGACCTGGTCGTCGGCGAGCTGTACATCGCGGGTGTCGGTCTGGCGGAGGGCTATCTCAACGACCGCGAGCGGACGGCGGAGCGTTTCATCCGGCACCCGGAGACGGCGGAGCGGCTCTACCGCACGGGTGACCTCGGCCGCTACCTGCCGAACGGCGAGATCGAATTCGTCGGCCGCGCGGACCAGCAGGTCAAGATCCGCGGACACCGGATCGAACTCGGCGAAGTCGAGGCGGTGCTCGGCGAACACCCGATGGTGGGTACCTGCGTGGTGCTGGCGGCGGGCAGCGACGCGTTCGAGCGGGCACTGATCGCCTTCGTGATACCGCGGCAACAACCCGGGTCCGTCGATCCCGCGGAGCTCGTCGGGTGGGTGGCCGAACGACTGCCGTCGCACATGGTTCCGGCGCGGGTGCGGATCGTCGACACGCTGCCGCTGACACCCAACGGAAAGGTCGACCGCAAGCGGCTTCTCGAGTCGGCCCCGGCGCCCAGTGCGCCCCCGGGCGAGCCCTCCGAGCCGCCGCGCCCGGGTGTCGAACAACAGCTCGCACAGCTGTGGGCCGATGTACTCGGCGGCGAACTGCCCAGTCGTGAACTGGGGTTCTTCGACGCCGGCGGTAACTCGCTGCTGGCGGCGCAGTTCGTCGGGCAGGTGCGCGAACGCATCCCCGAGGCCGCACGGGCCACCTTCGACGTGCTGCTGCGCGCTCTGCTGGACGCACCGACGGTCGCCGGTCTGGCCCGGTGGCTGGAGTCCGGCGCTGCGTCGGTGCAGGCCCCGGGGACGACCGAAGCGATCCGGCGGTCGTCACTGGTCCCGCCGGCCGGATCGGGGCAGGGGCCGGTGCGGCTGCTCGTGCACGACGGATCGGGAACCCTGGCGCCGCACCGGGCGCTGATCGCCGGACTCGCCGCGGACGCCACGGTGTCGGGGCTCGCCGTATCCGACAGCGATCGCTACCTCGGCCTCGCCGTGCCGGACCTCGTCGAGGAGGTGGCCGTCGGCTATGCACGCGAGGTGCAGGCCGCGGGATACGACGACGTCGACATCATCGGCTACTGCCTGGGCGGCCCGATCGCACTGGAACTGGCCCGGGCCCTGAGCGAGGCGAACGTGACGGTGCGGCGGCTGACCCTGGTGTCCGGTTACCGCATTCCGTATCTGCTGCACGACGAACTCATGCTGGACTACGTCTTCGCACGGGCGATGGGTGCCGACCCGGCGGCCCTCGGCTGGCCCGCCGACGAGGCGGCGGTCGGCCGGGCGCTCGCGACCGCGCTGGCCGGCTCCCCGGCAGCCCTGGCGGAGGGCGCCATCGGACGACTGGCGGGCGACGAGCAGCTGGAATCGGTCGCCGAGCGGTTCCGTGCCCTCGGGCAGCGGGACGCCACCGAACGGCGAGCGGAACTGCACCGCGCCCTCGCCGACGCGGACCCGGCGCGGGGCGACTGCGGGCGGGTCGCGGAGATGCACACCGTTTTCGCGCGGACGGCCGAGGCGGTGGCGCGGTACGAGCCGCAACCGTATGCAGGGGACATCACCTTCCTCCGCCCGGCGGAGCCCGGGCACCTCATCCCCGGCCTGAAGGACGACACGACCCGTTTCTGGCGCGAGGTGTGCCTGGGCGACATGACGGTGGCCGACATTCCGGGCGACCACTTCAGCTGTCTCCGGCCGCCGCACGTGACGCGGATGACGGACGTGCTCACGGTGCCGCGGCAGGAGCGCCGATGAGTCGCGCTGCGTAGGGCCGTGCCCGACCGGGCGGGAGCCCTGCACGAGGTGCCGGTGTGCGGGGCGCCGGCCACACCGGACGAGCTGCGCGAGCGTGTCCAGGGGCGTGAAGGCGCTGCGCGGCGGCCGACGCCGTCCGACCCTCGCCCGTGCCCGGAAGGAGCCGGCCGCGCCCCTCTGCTGTCCCGAGGTGGCCGGCCCCCGACTGCCCGGACCCGTTGGGGCGCGCCGGTCCCGGAGGTCGCCGGGCCTCCGGGCGGCTGTGGGAGCGATGTCCGAAAGCTGTGCCGTTCCGGTTGGTGGCCCATCGGGCCCGTCCGGGGTACAGTAATATCGGAACGCGTTTCTAAATTGATGGGAGACCGATGAGCACCATCGACCCAGCCGAGGTGAGGGAGCGGTCCGCGCCGTTATCGGATGCCGATTCCACGGCGAAACCGGGCTTGCGACGGCTGCTGCGCCCCTATGTCCGTCGATTCGCGGCCGTCGTGATCCTCCAGGTGATCGGCGCCATCGCGGGACTGGCGCCGCTGCTGGCCGTCGTCGAGCTGGGGCGCACTCTGCTGGCGCGCGGCCCGATCGACCGCGGTCATGTCTGGACCGTCGTGGTCGCGGGTGCGGTCGGCCTGTTCGTCCGACTGCTGTTCACGGCCGCGTCGTCCGGGATCGGACACATCGTCGACGGCCAGGTGCAGCTGACGTTCCGCCGCCAACTGGCCGCGCAGCTGGGGCGCGTCCCGATCGGCTGGTTCTCCCGGCGCCGGACCGGTGAGCTGGCGAAGGTGGTGGGGGAGGACGTCAGTGCCGTGCACCCGTTCATCGCCCACACCCCCGGCGAGCTCGTCTCGGCATTCGTGGTTCCGCTGGCGTCGCTGATCTACCTGTTCACCATCGACTGGCGGCTCACACTGATCACGCTGGTACCGGTGGTGCTGGCCATGGCGCTGGTGCCCCTGATGATGACCCCGACGCGGGTGCGCGAGCAGGAGGAGTTCGACGGGGCCATGGGGCGGATCTCGAGCTCCGTCGTCGAGTTCGTGCAGGGGATCTCGGTGGTCAAGGCGTTCGGCGGATCCGGGCGCGCCCACCGCAAGTTCATCACCGCCGCCGACGATTTCGTCGGCACCTTTCACCGGTGGGTGCACGGCATCTCCCGGATCGCCGCGGGCATGCAGCTCGTGCTCTCGCCGCCGTTCGTCCTGCTGGTCGTGCTGATCGGCGGCGCGACTCTGATCACGAACGGCGACATGGCCCCGGCCGACCTGCTGCCCTTCCTGCTGCTGGGACTGGGCCTGACCGCTCCGGTGGCGGCGCTCGGGCACGGCTTCGACGAGATGCAGGCCGCCGGTCGCGCGGTCGGCCGGATCCGGGACGTGCTCGAGGTGGAGTCGCTGCCCGAGCCTGCGCACCCGGCCGCGCCGCAGGGCCACCGGGTGGAGCTGCGTGACGTCCGCTTCGGCTACGAGGCCGACCGCGAGGTGCTGAGCGGGATCGACCTGGTGCTCGAGCCGGGGACGGTCACCGCGATCGTCGGGCCGTCGGGAAGCGGAAAGTCCACGCTGGTCCAGCTGTTGCCGCGGTTCTTCGACCCGACCCACGGTTCGGTCGTCCTCGGCGGTGTCGATCTGCGCGAGCTGGGCAGCCGGGAGCTCTACCAGACGGTCTCCTTCGTCTTCCAGGACGTCCGGCTGCTGCGCGCGTCGATCGCGGACAACATCGCGCTCGCGGTACCGCATGCCGACCTCGACGACGTGGTGCGCGCCGCCCGGCTGGCGAATATTCATGACCGAATCCTTGAACTGCCCCGCGGATACGAGTCGGTGGTCGGTGAGGACGCCGGACTGTCCGGCGGCGAGGAACAGCGCATCTCCCTCGCACGCGCGCTGCTCGCCAATACGCCCGTACTCGTGCTCGACGAGGCGACCGCCTTCGCCGACCCGCAGACCGAACAGGCGGTCCGCCGGGCCCTGGCGACGCTGGGGGGCGATCGCACGATTCTGGTCATCGCCCATCGCCTGGAGACGATCGCCGACGCCGACACCGTCGTGATGCTGGAGAACGGGTCGATCGTCGAGCGCGGCAGCCCCGCCGAACTGCTGGCGCGGAACGGAAGGTTCGCGGCGTTCTGGCAATCCCACCGATCGGCGGTCGCCGATGAGGTCGAAGCCCACGGTGGCGTACTGCAAGGAGACGAGCCCCGATGATTCGAATGCTGCTGAGCGTGCTGGGACGCGAGTACGCCCAGCCGTTACGACGCACCGTGGCCCTGATGACGACGACCGCGGTGGCCGAGGGTCTGTCCTACGCACTGCTGGTTCCGGTGCTGCGGGCACTGTTCGGGAGCACACCCGATGACGCCTGGCCCTGGCTGATCGGGTTCGGGGTCGCGTTCGCGGTCTATGCGGCGCTGCGCTACGTCAGCGATCTGTCCGGCTTCCATGTCGGGACCTCGCTGTTGCGTGGCATGTACCACCGATTCGGCGACCATCTGGCCCGGTTGCCCATCGGCTGGTACAACGCAACCCGCCTCGGAGAGGTGTCGGTTCTGGCCAGTCGCGGCATCCTCCAGGCGATGAGCGTGATCGCGCACCTGCTGGCACCGTTCATCTCCGCATCCGTGACTCCCCTGACCATCCTTGTCGTGATGCTCGTCCTCAACTGGCAGCTGGGGCTGGCCGCGTTGGTCGCCGTACCGATCGTGGCGGCGATCCAGATCTGGACGGGACGCTCGACGGCCGCCAACGACGCGGAGCGCGCCGAACGCGACCACGAGGCGACCGGGCGGGTCATCGAATACCTCCAGGTCCAGCCGGTGCTGCGGGCCGGCGGCCGGACCGCCGAACGCTTCCGGCTGCTCGACGACTCGCTGCAGGAGGTCGAGCGCGCGTCCCGCCGCTCCACGCTGTCGGCGCTGCCCGGCGCAGTGGGCCTGACGCTCACGGTGCAGTCGATGTTCACCGTGCTGCTGGCCCTGGGGGCCTACCTGGCGCTCGGCGGTGACATCGGTGTGGCGGAGGTCCTGACGATCCTGGTGCTGGCCGCACGCAGCGCGGATCCGCTGCTGTCGCTGACGGACATCGGCGGCAAACTCCGCGGGGCGCGCAACGTGCTGGCGAGCCTGGACGCGGTGCTGCGGACCGAGCCGCTGCCGGAAGCCGCCGAGCCGGTGCGGCCGGAACGCCACGACCTGGAGTTCGAGTCCGTCACCTTCCGGCACGGCGACCGCACGGTGGTCGACGACGTGTCGTTGTCGGTTCCGGAAGGACAGCGGCTCGCCGTCGTCGGACCGTCGGGTGCGGGAAAGAGCACCCTGCTGCAGCTGCTCCCGCGGTTCTACGACGTGGATTCCGGCGCGGTGCGCGTGGGAGGTGTGGACGTACGCGCGATCGACCCGGAGGTGTTGATGGCGCAGATCGCCATCGTCTTCCAGAACGTCTATCTCTTCGACGGCACGATCGAGGAGAACGTGCGCCTCGGCCGTCCCGACGCCACCGAGGCCGAAGTGCGGGCGGCAGCGACCGCGGCACGGCTGGACGAGGTGATCGAGCGACTGCCCGGCGGATGGGCGGCGAATGTCGGCGAGGGCGGCGCACTGCTGTCGGGCGGTGAGCGCCAGCGCGTCTCCATCGCGCGAGCGCTGCTGAAGAACGCGCCCATCGTGCTGCTGGACGAGGTGACCTCCGCACTGGATCCGGTGAACGAGGCGGCCGTCCACGAGGGAATCGAGCGCCTGATGGCGGGCCGGACGGTGGTGATGGTCGCGCACCGGATGCGTACCGTCCGACGCGCCGATCGTGTCGTCTTCCTGGACGACGGCCGGATCGTGGAGGAGGGCAGCCACGACGCGCTGCTGAGCCGCGGCGGCCGCTACGCCGATTTCTGGAACATCTCCATGGCACCGGCAGCGAGGGAATAGGCCGCAATGTCTGTCGATCCTTCGTCGAGGGACACTCGCGCCGGCGCGATCCGCCGCCTCGCGCCGCGGCCGTACGCCCGAGCCCGCGTGCTGTTGTTTCCGCACGGCGGCGGCAGCGCGAGCCACTACCGGTCGTGGGCCGCGGCCGCACCCTGGGACATCGAGTTCCTGGCCGTTCAGTATCCGGGCCGGGAGGACCGCTACTCCGAACCGGTGCCGGCGGACATACAGGGCCTTGCCACCTCATTGGCGGCCGATCTGCCGGAGGACGGGCCGCCACTTCCGACCGTGGTGTTCGGGCACAGCATGGGGGCCCTCGTCGCCTACGAGTTCGCCCGCCGTCTCTCGGCGGCGGGCGAACCGCCGAAGCGACTGGTCGTGTCGGGGCATCCCGCCCCGACGCTGACACGGCCGGGCCGGGTACATCTCGGCAGCGACGACGAGCTGGTCCAGGAACTGCGCCGCACCGAGGCGACGCACCGCGACCTCCTCGACAACTCCTCGCTCGTCCAGGCATTCCTGCCCGTCATCAGGGGCGACTACCGGCTGAGCGAGACCTATCGGCCCCTGCCCGGTGCGCGGCTGCACATCCCGGTCACGGTGCTGTACGGCGACCGCGACTCCGAGATCCATCCGTGGGAAGCCGAGGAGTGGCGCGAGGTCACCGACGGCTCGTGCGAGTTCCGCACCTTCGAGGGCGGTCACTTCTACCTGGAGGAGCACCGCGAGCCGGTCGTCGAACTCCTCACGGCACACGCACGTACGGCGTCCGACGCGGCGGCGGTCCCGTGGCCGTCCGCTCCGTGATCGCCCGCCGACCGGACAGGACGACGCCGCCGGCCCGTGGGGCCCGGCGTCGTCCGGTCGGCAGTCCGCACACATTCCTACAGCCCAGACGAGGACAGTGACACCGTGACCGTCGAAGTCGCCGAACACCGCATCGATGTCCGGATGAGCCCGAGGGATCTCATCAATATCGGAGTCTTCGGTGCGCTCTACATCGTGACGGTGGGGGTATTCAACCTGCTCGAATTCATCAATCCGGTGATGACGCTGGTGACCAGCGCGCTCAGCATCATCGGGGCCGGCGTGCCGTTCATGCTGTTCCTCACCCGGGTGCGGCACGCCGGCATGGTCACCGTGTTCGCCGTCATCGTGAGCGGCTTCATGCTGCTCATCGGCAGTCCGGCCATCGCTTTCGGCATCGGGGTGGCGGCGGCGCTGGTCGCCGAGGTGCTGCTGTATCTCGGCCGCTACCGCTCGCGGCAGCTGAGCGTGCTCGCCTATGCCGTGTTCAGCACCTGGTTCGCGGGGCTGTTCCTGCCGATGTTCTATGCCCGCGCGGACTTCCTGTCCAGCCCGTACATGAAGGAGATGGGCGCGGACTACGTGGCGCAGCTGGACACGCTGCTCTCACCGGCCGTGCTGATCGCGTTCGACCTGTCGACGCTGGTGTTCGGCCTGATCGGCGGTGCGCTGGGTCTTCGGCTGCTGGACAAGCACTTCCGGAAAGCCGGGCTGGTGTGACCGGCATGACCGGCACCAGTCAGCAACTGCGCCCGCTCGCCCTGGACGAGGCCGGCCCCGCCGCGCCCGATGGGACCGCCGTACGGTCGGCGCTCGACCCACGCACCGCCGTGGTGATCCTGCTGGCCACGAGCATCACCATCATGGCGCCCGGCGGAGTGTGGTTCGTTCCGGCGGCCCTGACCGCCGGTGTCCTGCTGGCGCTCTCCGAGCGGGCATGGCAGCGCGCGATCGGACTGCCGGTCGCCGCGGGGGCGGCCGGCGCGGTGACCTATCTGCTGCCGCTGGCCGCCCCGTGGCCGGCGCTCGGCCTGGTCGGGGCCATGGGCGGGTTCGGGCTGCGCATGGTCGCCGTGGGAGGCGTAGCCGCACACCTGATCCGGACCATCTCGCCGACCCGGTTGACCGCCGCGCTGCGGGCGGCGCGGGTACCGTCGGCGTTCACCGTGTCCGGTGCGGTGCTCCTGCGGTTCGTGCCCACCATCGTCGCCGAGGCGCGGGCGGTGCGCGACGCCATGCGGCTGCGCGGGCTCGGCGGCTGGTTGGCGATGCTGCGGCACCCCGTCCGCGCCATCGAGTACTTCACGGTACCGCTCATGGCGTCGAGTCTGCGTGCGGCGGAGGATCTTTCGGCGTCGGCGCTGCTCCGCGGGCTGGGCTCGCAAGCGCGGCCGACGTCGATGCACCCGCCGCGGTTCGGCCCCGCCGACGCGGTGGCCGTGGTCATGGTGGCGCTCCTCGCGTCGGCGACACTGCTGTGGAGGTCCGGGCGATGATCCGTCTGAAGGATGTCCGGTGGGTGTATCAGGGCGGTGACACCGCCGTACTCGACGGGCTGGACCTGCACGTCCGGCGCGGCGAGACGGTGGTGGTGTGCGGGCCGAGCGGATCGGGCAAGAGCTCGGCGCTGCGGCTGATGAACGGCCTCATCCCGCACTTCCACGAGGGGACCCTTGACGGGGAGGTCCGCGTCGACGGGGAACCGATCACCGATCTCGCGCAGGTCGGGCGGGTGACGGGGACGGTGCTGCAGCATCCGCGGCGCCAGTTCTTCACCGATGCCATCGACACCGAACTCGCCTTCGCGCTGGAGAATTTCGGTGCACCGTCGCAGTGCATCCGGGACCGTGTCGGCGAGGTCATGGCAGAGTTCGGGCTGACCGTGCTCTCCGGTCGGTTGCGGGAGCTGTCGGGCGGTCAGCAGCAGCGGGTGGCGTGCGCGGCAGCCGTCACGCACGGGCCGCCCCTGGTTCTGCTGGACGAACCCACCTCCAACCTGTCTCCGGAAGGCATCGTGGATCTCACCGCGATACTGCGTCACCTCCGGGAACTGGGCGCGACCCTTGTCATCGCCGAACACCGCCTGCACTACCTGCGCGAGCTCGCCGACCGCATCGTGGTGCTCCAGGACGGGCGCGTCGCACGGGAGTGGACCAGAGCCGATTTCGCCGGTCTGACCGAGGAGATCCTGCGCGGGGAGGGACTGCGCAGCCTCGACGCACCCGAAAGAACCCGAGTGGCACCGGCTTTCGCGCACGGTCCCAGCGTCGGGCCGGGAGGAACCCGACCCCGGGAAACGGCGTGGGCGGGCAAGGCCGGTGAGAAGGCCGCCGTCGCAGCGGCTCCCGGGCAGGACGCGGACGGTGGCGGTGTCGTTCTGCGCGGGATTCGCTGCGCGTTCCGCGGCCGCCCTGCGCTCGACATCGAGGAGGCGCATCTGCCCGCCGGTGCCATCACCGCCGTCACCGGCCCCAATGGCGCGGGCAAGAGCACCCTGGCCCGGATCCTCGCCGGGCTGCAACGCCACGCCGGCGAGGTGCTGCTCGACGGCCGCCCGCTGTCCCGCGCACGGCGTCAGCGCGAGTCCGCGATCGTCATGCAGGATGTGCAGCGGCAGCTGTTCACCGACAGCGTCACCGCCGAACTGCGCCTCGGTGCGGTTCCGGACCAGGCGCAACACGCCGCCACGGTGCTCGCCGATCTCGACCTGGACGGTTTCGGCGAGCGGCATCCACTGTCGCTGTCCGGCGGCCAGCAGCAGCGTCTGGTCGTCGCCACGGCCCGCCTGAGCGGCCGTCGCATCGTCATCTTCGACGAGCCCAGCTCCGGTGTGGACCGCCGCCACCTGCAGTCGATGACGCGGAACATGCGTGACGTCGCCGAGGGCGGTGCGGTGGTCGTCCTCATCAGCCATGACGCCGACCTGCTCGCCCTCGCCGCGGACCAGGAGCTGCGCCTGCGCCCGATCCGGTGACTGCGCAGCCGCTGGTCGGCAGAAGGGCGATGGCGGTCCCGGACCGGCGGACCTCCCTTGGGGGGCGAGCGGGACCGCCGCAGGCTTTGTGGAATCGGGTCGACATGTGAGGAACATCGAGCGTCTTCCGATGACCATCGGTCAGTGAAGTCCTGAGCGGTGACGAGTGAATGGCTCATTCCGAACTCATTCCGGACGCCGTGCAATCCTTAAACCCTGTGCAAAATTCACGTGCACAGGGTTGCAGTGAACGTTGCGACGCGAACGACCCGATTACTACGCTTCCGGTACCGGTGCAGGCTGACGCAGTGAGGTGGAACGGCCGGGTTATGCGCTTTGCAGGCACGTAGGTGTGTTCGCGGTGCGACGGGCTGCTGTCATCTCGATTCCTCGGCTGCTGTCTCCCGCAGCCGACCGGAACCTTCCCCGGCCTGCCTGCTTGCGAATCAGGAGTTCTTTGAACCATGGCGAATCGGTCCACACTCAGGCTGCCACTGACTGATGGCCAGGCTGGAATTTGGTACGGCCAGCAGCTGGATGATTCCAAGCTCGCTCATACGATTACCGAATTTCTTGACATTGTCGGTCCCGTATTGCCTGAAGCGCTTCAGGAAGCGGTCTGCCGCACGGTACGGGAGGCGGAGGCGCTGTGCATATCCTGCGGCGAGGACGCCGACGGCCCCTGGCAGCAGGTGGAAACCGGCGTAGAAGTGGCCGTGCCTCTCGTCGACTTCAGCAGCGAGACGGAGCCGTGGGAAACGGCACAGCGCTGGATGAGCGAGAGGGTCAACAGCCCACTGGACTCGACGGTGGGGGATATCCAGCGCCACGCGATTCTACGAGTTTCACCGGAAAGGCATATCTGGTTCTGGCAGCTGCACCACATCGCGGCCGACGGTATGAGCACGCAGTTCATCGCCCGCCGCGCCGCCGGCGTCTATGATGCTCTGATTTCCGACCGTACTGTGTCCGTCACGCCCTTCGGCAGCCTGCACTCTCTGGTGGAGGAGAACCAGCGCTACCGCTCGTCCGCAGAGTTCACGGACGACCGCCGGTACTGGCTCAACGAATTCGCGGAAGTCGAGCGTGTGGTCGGCCTAGCCGACGGCTCGCTGCTGCCGGCAGGGGTTCCGCTCAGGGAAACCTGGTACGCCGACGCAGAACTCGAGACTCTCCTTCACGACTTCTCACGTGCCCATGAGGTGAAATGGCCGCACGTGGTGATTGCGGCGTTCAGTGCATATGTGAGCCGACTGACGGGCTCAGTCGAGACCATAGTGGGACTGCCGGTGGCGAATCGCCACGCAGGCGCTGCCGTAACCACACCCGGAATGGTTTCGAACGTCGTACCGCTACGTCTGAACATTTCTCGCTCCATGAGCTTCGCAGAATTACTCGAGCAGGTCTCCGAGAAGATTGGAGAGACCCGCGCTCACCGGCGGTACCGTTTCGAAGACATTCGGCGTGAAATCGGCGACAAGGACGGAAGCGCCCGTGTATTCGGGCCCATAGTCAACGTACTCGCACTCGACTCCGAGTTGACCTTCGGAGGATGCCCCGCGCGGCACCAAAATCTCACGCCAGGCCCGATTGAAGACTTCATGTTGGGTGTCTACCTGACGCCGCAGAGAATGTCTTTCACGATTGATGCCAACGCGGCACTCTACAGTGCCGAGGACCTCGAGAACCACAGGTCGAGGTTCGATGCATTCCTGCGCCAGGTCGTCAGGGACGCTGGGCGCCCCCTTGGTGACGTCGACATCATCAGTGCAGCGGAGCGCCGCCGCTTTCTGGCCATGCGTCCTCGCCGTTCGGTCGCAGTGGATGATCAGCCGCGCACTCTGGTAGAAGCCTTCGAGATCCAGGTCATCAAAACTCCGGACGCGCCGGCGGTGAAGTATGGAACATCGACCCTGTCCTATGGCGAACTGAACGCACAGGCGAATCGACTGGCCCGGCTGCTCGTGGAGCATGGCGCTGGGCCGGAACGACTGGTGGCGGTTTCCATGCCGCAAGGAGTCCACCTTGTAGTGGCGCTCCTGGCAGTGCTGAAATCAGGAGCCGCATACCTTCCCGTCGATCCCGACTATCCCCAGGACCGTATCGATTTCCTGCTCCAGGATGCGGAGCCCTTGCTGCTGGTCACGATGTCCGGCGTGGCGGCCACATTCCCCCAGGCCGACGGTCTCGCCATCATGCTTGATGCGGCGTCAACACAGCAGCGCCTGGCCGGTCTTCCTCAGGACGATCTGAGGCCTGAGGAACGCATGCACTCCCTGTCGCAGGACAACGCGGCCTACGTCATCTACACATCGGGCTCCACCGGACGTCCCAAGGGAGCGGTCGTACCACACCGAAACGTCCTCTCCCTGTTCGCCGGTGCCCGGGAACTCTTCGATTTCCGTGCCGATGACGTGTGGACCATGGCCCATTCGTACTCATTCGACTTCTCGGTGTGGGAACTATGGGGAGCATTGCTGCACGGGGCCTCTCTCATCGTGGTCCCCGCCGCAACGAGGCGTTCGCCGGACGAGTTCATCCGGCTGTTGGTGACTGAGCATGTCAGCGTGCTCAGTCAGACGCCCTCGGCGTTCTACCAGCTGCTGCAGTCGGACAGGGACGATCCGGAGGCCGGAGGACATCTGGCTCTGCGCTACGTGGTCTTCGGCGGTGAGGCACTCGATCTCGGGCGGCTGGAGGAATGGTACGAGCTGCACGCCGATGACGCTCCCGTACTGGTCAACATGTACGGGATCACGGAGACCACGGTCCACGCGAGTCATATGGCGCTCGACAGGTCCCTTCGTCCGTCCCGGGTCGGGAGTTTGATCGGCCAGGCCCTGCCGGGTCTGGCTCTCTATCTCCTCGACGACAACCTGCGCCCTGTCCCTCCCGGTGTCACAGGTGAGATCTACGTAGCCGGCGATCAAGTCGCCCGCGGGTACATGGACCGGCCGGGACTCACGTCCTGCCGCTTCGTCGCCGACCCGTTCGGACCGCCCGGCTCAAGGATGTATCGGTCCGGAGATCTTGCCCGTCGGCAAGCCGACGGGCTCCTTCAGTACCGGGGCCGTGCGGACGACCAGGTGAAGATCCGGGGCTACCGAATCGAACTGGGGGAAGTCGAGGCGGAGTTGCGCGCGTGTCCGGGAGTCACGGCTGCCCGTGCGGTGGTCCGGACGGACTCCGTCGGAGACCATGCCCTGATCGCATACGCAGTGCTGGCGGACACCTCGGGCACGGATCCGGCTGACCTGCGTACGCGCCTCGCACGACGTCTGCCTCCCCACATGGTGCCGGCCGCCATCGTGGCGATCGACGAGATCCCTCTGACGGCCAATGGCAAACTCGACCGTCGCGCCCTGCCCGACCCGGTGTATCTGCGCGCTCCGCAGAACACGGCCGAGGCATCTCCTCTCGAGCGCGACGTCATCTACGCGTTCAGCCATGCGCTGGGAGTCTCGGACATCTCCACCGACGACAACTTCTTCGATCTGGGCGGAGACTCCTTCAAGGCCGTACGTCTCGCTCGTGGGCTGGGTCAGGGGATCTCGGTACTGGATGTGTTCCAGAATCCCACACCGGGAAAGCTCGCCCTCCGCATCCTGGAATCGGGTCACGCGGATGAAGAGCAGCTGATTCTGAAGTGCTTGAAGAGCGAGGAGAACGCGGACTTCAAGCTCGTCTGCATCCCCTACGGAGGTGGCACCGCCGCGGCCTACCGGAACCTGGCCGCAGAGCTGGCACCCGATGTGGAGATCTGGGCGGCCGCCTTGCCGGGACACGATCCGACCCAGTCCGGGCAAGCCCTACTGGCCCTGGACGACAGCGCTGATGCGATCGCAGACGAAATATGCCGTTCTATGAGCGGCCCATTCGCCCTGTACGGCCACTGTGCAGGTTCCGCTCTCGCGGTGGCGGTGGCACAACGGTTGGAGCGGGAGGGCCGGAAACCGGTCGCCCTGTACATCGGTGCCGCGCTCCCCGAAGCCGCTCCCCAGGCCCAACTGGAGCGGGTCACGGAGTGGAGCGCGGAATCTCTTTACGCCTTTATGAAGTCGATCGGGGGCTTCGACGGGGCGTTGGACGAATCCGATGTGGAGACCGTCCTGAACGTGCTTCGGCATGACATGAAACAGGGCCTGCTCTTTCAGGCCGAGGCGGAGAAGGGTCGGTATGAGCGGTTGACCACTCCACTCATTGTCGTGATCGGCGACTCGGACAGCGTCACCCAGGGGTACGAGCGGGATTACGTGAAGTGGGAGCGCTACGCGGAACACGTCGAACTGATGGAAATCAACGGAGGTGGGCATTATTTTCTCACTGACCAGCCAAAAATGCTTGCCGCACTCGTCTTCGAACGCTTCGAGGAGCTGAAGTCGTCCACCGCCACCTCGACGTGGGGCTGATCGCCGTTGCGTATCTGACTGCTTGACACATGTACGGAAAAGTAAGGGAAATGGGGTTGCGAGATGTGCGGGATTGCAGGCTGGGTGTCGTTCGACGCCGATCTGACGCACCGGAGTGATGCGCTCGATGCGATGACCGAGACGATGGCCTGTCGCGGGCCGGACGGACGTGGCACCTATGTGCGGACACACGTCGGTCTCGGGCACCGGCGTCTTGCCGTCATCGATCTGCCCGGCGGGGTGCAGCCGATGAGCGTGAGCACACCGGCCGGCGACGTCGCCATGGTGTACTCCGGTGAGGCCTACAACTTCCAGGAACTGCGTCTTCGCCTCGCGTCCCTGGGGCACACGTTCCGGACGGACAGTGACACCGAGGTGGTGCTCCGTAGTTACCTGGAGTGGGGCGAGAGCGTCGTCGAACACCTCGACGGTATGTACGCGTTCGCGATCTGGGACGAGCGCGACCAGAAGCTGCTCCTCGTGCGCGACCGCATGGGGATCAAGCCGCTCTACTACTACCCGACGCCGGACGGTGTGCTGTTCGGCTCCGAACCGAAGGCGATCCTGGCGAACCCGCTGGTGCGCAAGGCGGTCGACACGGACGGACTGCGGGAGCTGTTCGCGCAGACCAAGACCCCGGGCTGGGCCCTGTGGAAGGGCATGCACGAGATGCTCCCGGGCACGCTGATCAGCGTGGACCGCAGCGGGATCCGGCAGCGGACCTACTGGCGCCTGCGGGCGACCGAGCACACCGAGAGCCGTGATGACACCGTCGCGAGGGTGCGGGACATACTCACCGGCATCGTCGACCGGCAGCTGATTTCGGACGTGCCGCAGTGCGTCCTGCTCTCGGGCGGGCTCGACTCCAGCGCGATCACCGGCCTGGCGGCAGACCGGCTGGCCCTGCGGGGCGAGCAGGTGCGCACGTTCTCGGTGGATTTCGTCGGCCAGGAGGAGAACTTCGTCCCCGACGAGATGCGCGACACCCCCGACTCGCCGTTCGTCCGCGATGTCGCGGCGCACGTGGGATCCGCGCACCACGACGTGGTGCTGAACCCCGCCGACCTCTCGGACCCTTCGGTGCGGCGCGCGACCGTCGCCGCCCGGGACATCCCGAACGGGTTCGGTGATCTCGACAGCTCGCTGTATCTGCTCTTCAAGGCGATCCGTGAACAGTCGACGGTGGCGCTGTCCGGCGAGTCGGCGGACGAGGTGTTCGGCGGCTACCCCTGGTTCCACAGCGAAGCGGCGCTGCACGCCGACACCTTTCCGTGGATGACGGTCGTTCCCGCGCTGAGCGTCGCGGCACGGTCCGAGCACATCGAGCCCGGGCTGCGGAAGCAACTCGATGTGCGGACCTACACCGCCGACCAGTACGCGACGGCGCTCGCCGAGGTCGAGCATCTCGACGGGGAATCCGAGCTGGACCGGCGCATGCGCACCATGTGCCACCTGCATCTGACGCGCTTCGTGCGTGCACTGCTGGACCGCAAGGACCGGCTGTCGATGGCGGTCGGGCTCGAGGTGCGGGTGCCCTTCTGCAACCACGAGCTCGTCCAGTACGTGTACAACACGCCCTGGGCGATGAAGACGTTCGACGGCCGGGAGAAGAGCCTGCTGCGGCAGGCCGCGGCACATGTGCTGCCGCGATCCGTGGTGGAGCGGGTCAAGAGCCCGTACCCGTCGCCGCAGAACCCCGGGTACGCGGCGATGCTCCAGCAGCAGGTGAAGGAGCTTGTCGCGGACTCGGATGCCCAGGTGTTCGCGCTGGTCGACCGGACCTGGGCGCAACAGGTCGTGGCGCAGGACCCGGCGCGCATGCCAGTGGCCGTCCGGGCCGGCCTGGAGCGTGTGCTCGACCTGCACACCTGGCTTGACCTGCACTCGCCCGAACTGCAGCTGTAGTGATCACGGCGGCTCGGCTCGGGCCGGAAGCCGGCAGGGCCGGTTCACCGGTTTTTGATCCCGGTCGCGCGACCCTCAACCCGGTCCGGGCCCCACAGGGTTGATAAGACGGCACGTCCCGAGTCCAGGACACGGGACGTGCCGTACTGCTGAGGCCGATGCCCAGGCGTCCGCCATGTGCACCGTCGTCCCCGGAGCTCCGCTCGGGGCGCTGCCCGTCCGTTCGCGACGGACCACTCGACAGCGGTGTGTCCGCGTACCGAGGACGCAGGCGCCTCGGTGCCCCCGCCCGTGCGGCACGTCCACGGGCCCGGCGGCCCTCGACGTCTGGAGGACCGCGGCTTACGAGTCGACCTTGCCCCGCGCGAAGTCGCTCTCCCCGGGCGGGCACGTATTTCCGTGGACAACCCCGCCAAGGCTCGCGGGAGTTCAAGAGAGCGTCCTTCGCCACGACGCCGATGCACATCGCAGCCGCCGGGCCCCGTCCCGGGGTGACGCCCCGCGCCGGCCGACCGTCCGTACGGCCGTGTTGCGCGCCCCGGAGCTCGCCGGCCAGGCGCGATCGACATATCAGCCGCGAACGCAGCAACGGCGCATTCCGCGCGCGGGACAACCGGCCGACGCCTCGGGCCGGTCGATCGGCGCCCGCATCGCACATCCAGTTGATGTCCAGTCCGCAGCGGAGCGCGCCGGTCGCCGTCCGCCGCCTCGGCAGGCTCCCAGAAGGCATCCAGATTCTGGCCAGTCGCACCTGTGAGGCTGAGCCGGGCTTCCGGTCGCTCCTGAGTCGGCCCATCACCGGGGGAGGGGCGCAGAGCCGCTCGCATGAGACCGACGAACCGGAGTTAACGGATGTCACAGGAGTTTGTGTCGCCCCAGGCCGTGGCCGTGAGCACGGCAGTTCCCGCGTGGGAACCGGAGACCCTGCGGCAGGAGGTCTCCCGCGTCCTGGACATGGAACTGCACCCCGCGCACGACGACGTCAACCTCTTCGAACTCGGCCTGCAGTCGTTGGAGCTGATGCGGCTCACCAATCGGCTCAACCGCGCAGGTGCCCGCGTCGACTTCGTGAGTCTGTCCGCGGACCCCCGTCTGTCGGCGTGGTACGAGCTGCTGAAGAGCGCGACCGAGCCGACGCCCGCAGTGGACGCGACCCGCAGCTCCGCCCCGGCTGCCCCCGTCGACGAGGGGAGAGCCTTCCCGCTCACCGCGGTGCAGCAGGCGTACTGGATCGGGCGTGGCGACGACCAGCCCCTGGGCGGGGTCGGATGCCACGCCTATCTGGAGATCGACGCCGAGGAGGTCGACCCGGCCCGGCTGGAGACGGCCGTGCGCGCCCTGCTGGACCTGCACCCCATGCTGCGCGCCAGGTTCGAGGCCGACGGGACCCAGCGTGTGCTGCCCCGGTCCCCCTGGCCCGGACTGACCGTGCACGACTTCGGCGACCGGCCCGAGGAGGCGGCCTCCCGCGACCTGGAGGAGCTGCGCGGCCGGCTCTCGCACCGCCGCCTGGACGTGGCCGCCGGCGAAGTCCTGGACCTGCAGCTGAGCCGACTGCCCGGAGGCGGTCACCGGCTCCACCTCAACGCGGACCTGCTCGTCGCCGATGTGCACAGCATCCGGCTGCTCCTGGCGGACCTGGCCGCGCTGTACGAAGACCCTTCGTCGGTGCCCGAGCCGACCTACACGTTCGCGCAGTATCTGGCCGATCGGGCCGACACCAGGAAGGGCGAGCGCGAGACGGCGCGCGCCTACTGGCAGCGGCGGCTGCCGGACCTGCCGGGCGGTCCCCGGCTGCCGCTGGCGGCCGAGCCCGCGGAGGTCGCGGCCACCCGCTTCGTGCGGCGCACCCATCAGCTGACACCCGCCGAGTGGAGCGCCCTGCAGCGGCGGGCCGCGAAGGTCGGCGTCACTCCCGCCGTGCTGCTGGCCACGGCCTTCTCCGAAGTCCTCGCCCGTTGGAGCGGAGAGGAACGGTTCCTGCTCAACCTGCCCCTCTTCGACCGGGACCTGGAGGTGCACCCGCACATCGGGCGCATCGTCGCGGACTTCACGAGCCTGGTGCTGCTGGAGGTCGACCTGACCCTCGGCCGCGACTTCGCCGAGCGTGCCCTGGCCGTGCAGAAGCAGCTGCACGAGGACGTGGGACACGCCGCGTACACCGGCGTGGACGTGCTGCGCGACATGGTACGAGCCGACGTGGACGCACCACGCGCCGCACCGGTCGTCTTCGCCTGCAACCTCGACGCGCCGCTGGTGCCCGACGCCTGCGCCGCACAGTTCGGGGAACTCGCGTGGATGGTCTCCCAGACCCCGCAGGTCTGGCTCGACCACCAGGTCTACCGCACCCGCGCCGGGGGACTGCTGCTCGCCTGGGACGCCGTGGAGGAACTCTTCCCCACGGGTGTGCTGGACGCGATGATGGCCGCGTACGCCACGCTGCTCGGGGACCTCACGGCGGAAGACCGGCGGACCACGCCGGAACCCGCTCTGCCGGCAGAGCAGCGCAGCCGCCGTGCCGAAGTGAACTCCGCGGCCCGGACGGAGAGCGGAGCCCTGCTGCACACCGCCTTCTTCGAGCGCGCGCGGGACCGTGCCGCACGACCCGCGGTGCTGTGGGGCACCAACGGCAGGCTCACCCACGAGGAACTCGCCGAACGGGCGCTGCGTATCGCTGCCGCCCTGGCGCGACGGGGCATCGGCCGCGGCTCGTCGGTGGTCGTCACCGCGCCCAAGGGCCCGGATCAGATCACCGCGGTGCTCGGCGTTCTCGCCGCAGGCGCCGCGTACATACCCATCGGTGTGGACCAGCCGGCGGCGCGCCGCGCCCGCATCCTGGACCTCAGCGGTGCCCGGCTCGTCCTGGACGGCACGGAAAGCCCGCAGCCGCCCGGGCCGGAGTACGAGGTGCTGTCCGTCACCGAGGCACTGCGGGAGGAGCCGCTCGACGCTCCGGTGGCCGCCGAGCCGGACGACACCGCCTACGTCATCTTCACCTCGGGATCCACCGGCACGCCGAAGGGCGTCGAGGTCGGCCACCGGGCCGCGGTCAACACCGTCGAGGACGTGGACGAGCGGTTCGGCATCGGTCCGGCGGACCGTGTACTGGCCGTCTCCGCCCTGGACTTCGACCTGTCGGTGTGGGACATCTTCGGACCCCTGGCCGAGGGCGGCGCGCTGGTCCTGGTGGACGAGTCCGACCGGCGGGACGCGAACCGGTGGCTGACCCTGTGCTCCCGGCACGAGGTGACGGTGTGGAACAGCGTGCCGGCCCTGATGGACATGCTGCTCACCGCCGCGGACGGCGCCCCGCTGCCTCCTTCGCTGCGCCTGGCCATGCTGTCGGGCGACTGGATAGGCCTGGACCTGCCGGGACGGCTGGCCTCCGCGACGGGCGGGCGATGCCGGCTCGTGGGCCTGGGCGGCGCCACCGAGGCCGCGATCTGGTCCAACGCCTACGAGATCGACGACGTCCCCGAGCACTGGCGGTCCATTCCGTACGGAACACCCCTGCGCAACCAGAAGTTCCGCGTCGTCGACGCACGGGGCCGTGACTGCCCCGACTGGGTGCCGGGCGAACTGTGGATCGGCGGCGCCGGCGTCGCCCTCGGCTACCGCGGGGAGCCGGAGCTGACGGCGGAACGCTTCCCCGAGGTGGAGGGCGAGCGCTGGTACCGCACCGGTGACCTCGGCCGCTACTGGCCCGACGGAAACCTGGAGTTCCTGGGGCGGCTGGACCACCAGGTGAAGATCAACGGCTTCCGGGTCGAGCTCGGCGAGATCGAAGCCGGCCTCCAGGCCCACCCCGAGGTCTCCGGCGCCGTCGTCGTCACCGTCGGGGAGCGCCGCCGCGAGCTGATCGCCGCCGTGGTCGAGCGCGCTCCGCGGCACACGGACGCCGAGGGCGGGACGACGGGCGAGGAGCCTGCCGAGGACGCGGCGACATCCCCGGCCGCCGAGGAAGCGCCGGGGTCGGACGCGGACGTCCTCGAACTCCACCTCGTCGAGACGCTGCTGGCCGAACTCGTCGCTCCTCTGGTGGCGTCCGGCTCAGGCCCCGCACGGACCATCCCCGTGAGCGAGGAACAGCGTCCCGTCCTGGACGCCTGGTTGGAACACCTCGCGCGGCACGAGGTGGTGCGGCGCGACGGCCCTGCCGTCCTGCCGGGCAGGCGGTGGACGCAGGCCCGCGACCCGGAACGGGCGGAGCGGCTGCGTGACCAGGCACGCGACACCCATCTGGAGCCGGTGGCGACCGCACTGGCCTGGGCGGGCCCCGTGCTCGCGGCCGTACTCTCCGGCGAGGCCCACGCCTCCGTACTCCTGGACGATCCGGTGCTGTCGCCGGAAGGGCTCGGCGATGCGATGCCGGGTACCAGGGAGTGCCTCGCGGTCGTCGCGGCCGAGCTGCGGGCTGCTGCCGGGGACAGCATCCCGGCGGTCGCCGACTGGGACGCGACGAGCGGGCTCGGCGCCGCACGGCTCCTCGCCGCGCTCGAACCGGGCAGCGTCGACTACACACTGTTCGGCTCCTCCGGCACGTTGCTGGCCACCGCCGACGCACGGCTGGCGGACTCCGGGCACCGGGTGCACACCGTCCATCAGGGCACCTCAGCCGTACCGGGCGAGCATGTGCACGCCTTCGACGCCGTGGTGGCCAACAACGTGCTGCACCGGATGCCCGCCCCGGACGACGCGGTGGCGACCATGGCGCTGCTGCTCAAGCCGGGTGGCCGGCTCCATCTGCTGGAACGCACCCGGCTCTCCCCGCTCGCCCTGCTGATCGCCCTTCCGCTCGAGGCACAGGCGGGCCGGCTCCGGCCGGGCGGGCCGAGCGGGTCCTGGCTGCACTCCGGGCCGCAGTGGGTGCGGGCGTGCGCCGCCGCCGGACTCGTCGACACCCGTGTGGTGCGCACGGAGGCCACCGGCGAGGTCCTCGTGACCGCGCAACGGCCCCACGGGGCAGGCGGACTCGACCCGGAGGAACTCCTCCGCTGGGTCGCCGACCGGCTGCCCGCCCACATGGTCCCGGCGGGCATCGCGGCGCTGCCCGCCCTGCCGCTCAGCGCCAACGGCAAGGTCGACCGGCGTCGCGTGCAGGGCCTGCTCGACTCGATGGCGACCCGGCCCCGGGAGGCGGCCGAGCCGCCGCAGGGCTCCATGGAACGGACCGTCGCCGGACTGTGGACCAAGCTGCTGGGCCTCGTCTCGGTGGGTCGTGACGAGAACTTCTTCACGCTGGGCGGTGACAGCCTCCTCGCCACGCGCCTGGTGACGGAGGTGCACACGGCTCTCGGCGTCGAGCTGCCCATGCGGGACGTGATGCGTGCCCCGACCGTCGCCGGTCTGAGCGCGCTGATCGAGGCACTGCGGTCGGCGGACCGCGACGGGACGCCGGAGGCCGCGGCCGCCGGTGGAGACTTCGAGGAAGGTGTGCTGTGAACGTCAGCGATCTGATCAGGGAGTTCGAGAGCGCGGGGATCCGTGTCTGGCGGGAGGGGGAGCAGCTGCGGTTCCGCGCCCCTCGCGGCGTCATGACGGACGAGCGTCTCGCGCTCCTGCGCGGCCGCAAGGAGGAACTCCTCGCCGGACTGCCCGACCAGGCCGCGCAGGACGTGCCGGGTACTGGCGGCCCGGACGCACCCGGGACCGGATGGGCGGCCGAGCCGGAGGCCCGTCACGAGCCCTTCCCGCTGACGGACATCCAGTCCGCCTATCTGCTGGGCCGCGACGAGGCCTTCGACTACGGCGGCGTCTCCTGTCACATCTACCTCGAGTTCCGCCGCCCCGCCGACCTCGACCCGCAGCGGCTGCAACAGGCCTGGGACGGCCTCGTCGAGCGCCACGGCATGCTGCGCTCGGTCATCTCGCAGGACGGCACCCAGCGCATCGCACCGACCCTCCCGGACACCCGCATCCACGTCACCGACCTGCGGGACGCGCCCACCGATGCCACGGCCGCCGCGCTGGCCGCCGTCCGTGAGGAGCTGTCCCACCGGGTGCATCCGGCGGGCGAACGCCCCCTGTACGAACTGAGGCTGACGCGTCTGCCGGACCACAGCCTGCTGCACCTTTCGATGGACTTCATGGTGCTGGACTGGATCAGCATCCATCTGCTGCTCTCGGAACTGGACAGCCGCTACGAGCAGCCCGGCTGCCCGCTGCCGCCCGTCGAGGCGACCTTCCGCGACTACGTCGCCGCGGAACGCCGGCTGCGCGGCACCGAGCGCTACGCGCGTGACCGCGCCTACTGGTGGAACCGGGTCGACGACCTGCCCGCCGCACCGGCCCTGCCCCTCGCCGACGGCCACGACCCGGCCGACGTGCCGCCCCGCTTCCGCCGTCTCAGCACCTCGCTGAGCGAGGCGGCCTGGCAGGCGCTGAAGACCCGTGCGGCCGGCCACGGCATCACAGCGGCCAACGCCGTGCTCGCCGCGTACGCCGAGACGATCGGCCGGTGGAGCGCCGCGGAGCGGTTCTGTCTGGGGCTGACCGTGCTCAACCGCATGCCCCTGCACCCGCATGTGGACCGGTTGCTCGGCGACTTCACCTCGGTCAGCCTGCTCGCCGTGGACCAGTCGGCCCGGGCGGGCTTCGCCGAGCGGGCCCGAAGCCTGGGCGAGCGCCTGTTCGAGGACCTGGACCACCGGCTGTGCGGCGGTGTCGAGGTACTGCGCGAACTCGCCCGGCGCCGTGGACGGGAAGCCGCCCTGATGCCCGTGGTGTTCACCGGCGGCATCGGTGTCGTGGGCCGTGCGCTCGGCGGCACCGCCGAGAACCTCCGGCCGGTGTACGGGATCAGTCAGACACCGCAGGTGTGGATCGACTGCCAGGCCACCGACCAGTTCGGCGACCTGGAGGTGAACTGGGACCTGCGGGAGGGGGTGTTCCCCGAGGGCCTGGTGGACGACATGTTCGCCGCGTTCGCGCGGCTGCTGCACCGTCTGGCCGAGGAGGACACCCCCTGGAGCGAGGCCGATCCGCTGGGCCTGCCTGAGCGGCAGAGGGCCCGCAGGGACGCCGTCAACGACACCGCCGCCGCGGTGCCCGGCGGACTGCTGCACGCGCCCCTGGTCGAGTACGCGCGGAAGTTCCCCGCCGAGACCGCCGTGATCGACGCGACCGGGTCGATGACCTACGAGGAGTGGCTGGGACGGGCCGCCTGGGTGGCCCGGGAACTGCGAGCTGCGGGATGCCGTCCCGGGGACTTCGTCGCCGTCCTCATGGACAAGGGGCGGGACCAGGTCGTCGGTGTCCTGGGCGCCCTCCTCGCGGGCGGTGTGTACGTTCCCGTGGACATCGGCCAGCCGCAGCTGCGCCGGGACCGCATCCTCACCGGCTGCCGGGCCCGTTACGCCGTCCTGTCGGACGCCGGCCTGGCGCGGACACTGCCGTCCGGAGTCCGGCCCGTGGACGTGACCGCCGGCGGCCGGTTCGAGCGGTCGGCCGTGCCCGACCCGGCGTCCGTGGCACAGGGGGAGCTCGCCTATGTGATCCACACATCGGGTTCGACCGGTGAGCCCAAGGGCGTGATGATCAGCCACCGGGCCGCCACGAACACCGTGCACGACATCAACGAGCGCTTCGCGGTGGGCGATTCGGACCGGGTCCTCGGTCTCGCCTCCCTCGGCTTCGACCTGTCCGTGTACGACCTGTTCGGGCCGCCCGCCGTCGGTGCGGCCCTGGTGCTGCCGGACCCCGTCCGCCGCGGTGATCCCTCGCACTGGGCGGAACTGGCGGAACGTCACGGCATCACGCTGTGGAACTCCGTCCCCGCCCAGTTGCAGATGCTCCTCCACTACCTCGACACCGAACCCCGCACGCTCGACCGGCTGCGGCTCGCGCTGCTGTCGGGCGACTGGATCCCGCTCGCGCTGCCCGGCCACGCGGGGCGGCACCTGCCCGCCGCCGAACTGGTCAGCCTGGGCGGGGCGACCGAGGCCGCGATCTGGTCGATCCACCACCGCATCCGCGGTGTCGAGCCGCACTGGAGCAGCATTCCGTACGGTGCCCCGCTCGCCAACCAGCGTTTCCACGTGCTCGACGGCGCCATGCGCGACCGGCCCGACCTGGTCGCCGGTGAGCTCTACATCGCGGGCACCGGGCTCGCGGAGGGCTATCTCAACGACCCCGAGCGCACCGCCGAGCGCTTCCCACGGCACCCCGGGTCCGAGGAACGCCTCTACCGGACGGGCGACCTGGGGCGCTATCTGCCGGACGGTGAGATCGAGTTCCTCGGCCGTGCCGACCAGCAGGTCAAGATCCGTGGACACCGCATCGAACTCGGCGAGATCGACGCGGTCCTCGGCGAACATCCGGCGGTGGGCTCCAGCGCCGTCCTCGTGGACGGCACCGATGCGCTGGAGCGCTCACTCGTCGCCTTCGTGGAACCGGCGGCCCGCACGGACGAACCGCCGTCATCGGCGGCCGAGGCCGTCGCGGCCGAAGCAGCCGCGGTGTGCTCCGCCCCGCTCGCGGCGGACGCCCCCGACGCCGGGAGCGTCGCCGCGTACGTACACCACCTCGACCGCGCGTTCCTGCTGTCCATGGCCGACGCGGTGGCGGCGTCGGGGATCTTCACGGGCGGGGCCGCGGGATGCTCCGAGGAGGAGCTGGCCGCCCGGCTCCGGGTCGCCGAACGGCACCGCGGGCTGCTGCGCCGCTGGCTGGTGGCACTGGAGCGGGCCGGACACGTGCGGCACGATCCCGGCACCGGCACCTGGTGGGGGGTCGCCGCACCCGAGAGGGCCGAGGTGGACCGCGCCTGGGCCGATCTCGCCGCCCGGGCCCGCGACGAGGTCTGCCCGCCCGGACTGCTGGCGTACTTCCGTGCCCACGCCGACACCCTTCCCGCCCTGCTGCGCGGCGAGGAGGAAGCGGTCCGGCTGTTCTTCCCCGGAGGAAGTCAGGAGATCGCGCGCTCCTGGTACGCCGACAACCTGGCCGCACAGCGCCTGCTCGCCACGCTCGGGGCCGCCGTACGCGGCGCGGCGAGCGGGGTGCAGGGGCGGCCGTTGCGGGTGCTCGAGGTCGGGGGCGGCATCGGGGCGGCCACCGGACCCGTCCTGGACGCGCTCGGGGACCGTCCGGTGGACTACCTGTTCACCGACGTCTCGGAGTACTTCCTCGCCGACGCCAGGGAGCGGTTCGGCGCGCGGCCCGGGATGCGTTTCGGCCTGTTCGACATGAACCGGGACCCGCGTGAGCAGGGCCTGCTGCCCAACTCCTTCGACATCGTGCTGAGCGCCGGAGCACTCAACAACGCGCGCGACACCGTGCAGGTGATCGACCGGCTGCGGACGCTGCTCGCCCCCCAGGGGTGGCTCTGCCTGCTGGAGATGACCCGGGAACACCCGGAGATCACGGCCACCCAGGCGTTCATGATGGAGGAGCCCGAGGATCTGCGGCACGGTCTCGGGAACCTCTTCGTCCACGACGACCAGTGGCGCGAACTGCTCATGAACGCCGGAGCCTGCGATGTGCTGGGCCTCCCGGGCGCGGACGACCCGTTCGCCGCGCTCGGACAGGGCGTGTTCGCCGCGTCGTTCAAGCAGGACCGCGCCGTGGTCGACGCCGACGGGGTCACCCGGTGGGCGGCCGAGCGGCTGCCCGCCCACATGGTTCCCGCGCACATCCAGGTCGTCGATGCGCTGCCGCTGACCTCCAACGGCAAGGTCGACCGCAAACGGCTGCTCGGCTGGGTGCCGCGGCGCGGCGACCGAGCAGCGGGCGGGGAGGCGGAGCCGCCGCGACCCGGAGTGGAGCAGCGGGTGGCCGAGCTCTGGGCGGAACTGCTCGGCGGTGAACTCCCCTCCCGGGAACAGGGGTTCTTCGACGCGGGCGGCGACTCGCTGCTGGCGGCGCGACTCGTGGGGCAGGTGCGCGAGTGCGTGCCCGAGGCGGCTGCCGTCACCTTCGACGTCCTGCTGCGCACGCTCCTGCACACCCCGACGGTCGCCGGCCTGGCCGCCAGGCTCGCCGCGCCGGCCGCCACGGACGCCGGAGCCGGCGGGCGCCGGACCGCCGCGGCCGACCGGCCGTCCGCGCTGGTCGACCTGGGCGGTTCCGGGACGGGCCCGGTGCGGCTGCTGGTGCACGAGGGGCTGGGCACCCTCGCGCCCTACCGCCCGCTGATCGCTCAACTCGCGGCCGACGGGCCCTTGGTGGGGCTCGCCGTGGCCGACAGCGACCGCTACCTCGAACTCGCCGCGCACCGGCTCGTCGAGGACCTCGCCACCCGGTACGCCCGCGAAGTACTCGCCGCAGGACACCGCGAGGTCGAGGTGGTGGGCTACTGCTCCGGCGGTCTGATCGCCGCCGAGCTGGCCCGCGCGCTCGGCGAGGGCGGGGCCGAGGTGCGACGGCTGACCGTGGTGTCCAGCTACCGCATCCCCTACCGGCTGCACGACGACCTCATGGTCGACTACGCCTTCGCCCGGGTCATGGGCGGGGACCTGGAGGCACTCGGCTGGCCCGCCGACGAGGGCGACATGGGGCGCGCACTCGCCGCGGCCCTGGCGCGCTCCCCGAAGGCGCTGGAGCCCGGCGCGTTCGCTCTGCTCGACGGGGACGAACGGCTGGCATCCGTCGCCGAACGCTTCCGCCTGCTGGGCGAGCGGCCCTCCCAGGAGCGCCGGGACGCCCTGTACGAGGCGCTGGCCCGCACCGAATCGGGCCTGGGCGACGCCGGCCAGGTGGCCGCTCTGCACCGGGTCTTCGAGCACACCGTCCAGGCGGTCACGCAGTACGAGCCACTGCCGTACGCGGGCGACATCACCTTCCTCCGCCCGCTCGAGCCCACGCACTTCATCCCCGGATTCCAGGACGACATGACAGGTTTCTGGCGGGAGCTCTGCCTGGGCGAGCTGACGGTCGTCGACGTCCCCGGCGACCACTTCACCTGTATCCAGCCGCCGCACGTGGCGCGGACCGCCGCGGCGATCACGAACCAGGCAGGAGGCACGCGATGAGCGGCCCGGAGCGTGCCCCGCTGAACGTGGTGGTGTGCGGTACCCGTTTCGGTCAGGTCTATCTCTCGGCGCTGCGCCGGTGTCCTGAGCGGTACCGCCTCGCCGGCATCGTCGCGCGCGGCAGTGCCCGGTCCGTGGCCCTCGCCGAGGAGTACGGCGTCCCGCTGTACCTCTCCGTCGACCAGCTGCCCGACGACGTGGACGCCGCCTGTGTCGCGGTCTCCAGCTCGGTCGGCGGCGGCCAGGGGGCCGAACTGGCCCGGGGGCTGATGGAGCGCGGGGTGCATGTGCTTCAGGAGCATCCGGTGCACCCCAAGGAGCTGGCGGACTGTCTGCGCACGGCCCGCAGCACCGGGACGCAGTACCTGCTGAACACCTTCTATCCGCATCTGGAACCCGTGCGGCGCTTCGTCGCCGCGGCGCGGCGGCTGGTGCAGCTGCGGACCCCCGTGTTCGTCGACGCGATGTGCGCCGTCCAGGTCTCCTTCGACCTGCTGGACATCCTCGGCGAGATCTTCGACGGGGTGCGTCCCTGGTCGCTGACCGCGCCCGCCGCTGCCGACGGCCGCCCGCTCACGGCCGTGGACGCGACGGTCGCCGGAGTCCCGCTGACCCTGCGGGTGGAGAACCGGATGGAGCCCGGGGACGACAGCAGCAGTCTCTTCCTGCACCGCATCACCGTCGGCACGGACGCCGGAAACCTGACGCTGGTCAACACGCACGGCCCGGTGATCTGGAGCCCTGTGCTGCGCACCGCGCAGGACTCGGCCGGCCGGTTCGTCATCGGCTCGCGCGGGGCCGGCCCCGGGACGGACGACGACCAGGACACCGGCCCCGAGGTGCTCGGGCCCGCGGAAGGCCCCTCGTGGAAGGCGGTGCTGGAGGAGGTGTGGCCGGACGGAGTGCTGCGCGCCCTGGACGAGCTGCGCGCACGGATCGACGCGGGCGGCGATCCCCTGCGCGGCGCCCAACGGCATCTGACGGTGGCTCACGCCTGGCAGGAGCTCACCGAGGCCCTCGGGTTCCCCCAGGCGTCCGGCCCCCGGCCGGGACCTCCGGTGACGGCCGCCGATCTCCTGCCCGCCCCGGGCTTCTGACGCCTCGCACCGAGTCGTCCGTGCCTCACCCCGCCCGGCCGGAGGGCCGGGCGGGGTGAGCCGGGTGACACGGGGCGTCGGCTCCTTGTAGACTTATTGTACGCGTACAGATAGTCGCGTGAGGGAGATCGGAGGAGCGGTGAACGAGGCAGGTCTGAACAGAGGACGGGTGCTCCTCGAGGTGGCCTTACCGCACGACGCCGCCGGCACGGCGGCGAAAGAGGCGCGGCAGTGACCACCGAAGCCGAAACCGCCGAGCGGACCGACGCCCCCGCCGTGCAGCCGGGCGCCGAGGTCTCGGGACGGCAGGCGCTCACCGGGCTGCTGCGGCCGTACCGGCTCCGTCTGACCGCCGTCCTGGTCCTCCAGGTCGTCAGCGCCCTCGGGGGCCTCGCCCCCCTCATCGCCGTCGTGGAGCTGGGACGTGCGCTGCTCCTGCCCGGCCCGGTGGACGAGGGTCACGTGTGGGCCGTCGTCACCGTCGGCGCGATCGGGCTCCTCGTCCGCGTCCTGTTCGCGGCCCTGTCCTCGGGGATCGGACACGTCGTCGACGGCGAGCTCCAGCTGTCCCTGCGACGGCTGCTCGCCGAACACCTCGGCCGGGTGCCCCTCGGCTGGTACGCGCGGCGCAGCTCCGGCGAGTTGGGCCAGGTCGTGCAGAACGACGTCGGCGATCTGCACCCGCTGACCGCCCACACCCCCGGGGAGATCACCTCGGCGGTGGTCGTGCCGCTGGCCTCCCTGGTGTACCTGTCCGTCATCGACTGGCGGCTCACCCTGGTCGCGCTGGTCCCGGTGCTGCTCGGCCTGCTGCTGAACCTCATGCTCATGTCGGCCGGCCGACGCCGCGACCAACTCGCCCTGGACGCCGCCATGGGCCGGATCGCCGGCTCCGCAGTCGAGTTCGTCGAGGGCATTTCGGTGGTGAAGGCCTTCGGTGGATCGGGTCGCGCGCACCGCGCCTTCATCAAGGCGGCGGACGACTTCGCCGACTACTTCCTGGGCTGGGTGCTCGGCGTGGCGGGCCTCGGCGCCCTGGCCTCCCTGGTGCTGTCACCGCCGTTCGTCCTCGTGCTCGTCCTCACCGGCGGCATGGCGCTCATCACCTCCGACGCGATGCCGCCCGCCGACCTGCTGCCCTTCCTGTTGCTCGCGCTCGGGCTGACCGCACCGGTCGCCGCCCTCGGACACGGCCTCGACGACGTACAGGCGGCCCAGCGGGCGGCCGGCCGGATCCGCGCCCTGCTCCGGGTCACACCGCTGCCCGAGCCGCCCCACCCCATGACCCCGCACGGTCACCGCGTGGAACTGCGTGACGTCCGCTTCGCCTACGAACCGGGACACGAGGTCCTGCGCGGCATCGACCTGGTCCTCGAACAGGGCACCGTCACAGCACTGGTGGGACCCTCGGGCAGTGGCAAGTCCACCCTGGCGCAGCTGTTGCCGCGGTTCTTCGACCCGACGCAGGGAAGCGTGCTGATCGGCGGAGTCGACCTGCGGGACATCGCCTCACGGGACCTGTACGGCCTGGTCTCCTTCGTCTTCCAGGACGTACGGCTGCTGCGCGCCAGCGTCGCCGACAACATCGCCCTCGCGGTGCCGCACGCCGACCGTGACGACGTGGTCCGCGCGGCCCGGCTCGCCCGCATCCACGACCGGATCCTCGAACTGCCCCGTGGCTACGACTCCGTGATCGGCGAGGACGCGGGGCTCTCCGGCGGAGAGGCCCAGCGGATCTCCATCGCCCGTGCCCTGCTCACCGACGCCCCGGTGCTGGTACTCGACGAGGCCACCGCGTTCGCCGACCCCCGCACCGAGTACGACGTGAGGCGCGCCCTGGACACGCTCAGGGAGAACCGCACACAACTGGTCATCGCCCACCGCCTGGAGACCATCGCCGAGGCCGACACCGTCGTCGTCCTGGAGGACGGAGCCGTGTCGGAGCGCGGCACGCCTGCCGAACTCCTCGCGACGGACGGGAAGTTCGCGGCGATGTGGGAGGCCCAGCAGGCCTGGCCCGACCTTGCGCCGCAGGACCGAGGAACGATCGTGCAGGGAGATGAGTGCCGGTGATCCGTCTGTTGCTGCGCGTGCTCGGTGACGAGCACGCCCGCCCGCTGCGCCGCACGCTCTCCCTGATGACCGCGACCGCGGTCGCCGAGGGCCTGTCCTACGCGCTGCTGGTCCCGATGCTGGACGCCGTCTTCGGCGGCGAGCCCCGGGACGCCTGGCCCTGGCTGGGCGCCTTCGCGTCCGCCGCGGCCGTCTGCGCCGTGCTGCGCTACCGCTCGGACGTCTCCGGCTTCCGTGTCGGGGCCGCGCTCTCCCGGGGCCTGCACCACCGCCTCGGTGACCATCTGGCGCGGCTGCCGCTGGGCTGGTTCACCCCGCGGCGGGTTGGCGACGTGTCCGTTCTCGCCGGCCGAAGCGTGCTCCAGGTGATGGCTGTCCCGGCCCACCGCCTCCAGCCCCTCATCGGTGCCTGCGTCACCCCGCTCGCCGTGGTGGCCGTGATGCTCTGCTACGACTGGCGGATGGGCCTGGCCGCCCTCGTGGCCGTACCCGTCGTCGCGGCGACGCAGATCTGGACCGGCCGGGCAACGGCGGCCCAGGACGCGGAACGCGCACGCCGCGGCGACGAAGCAGCCGGACGCGTCATCGAGTACGTCCGAGCTCAGCCCGTGCTGCGCGTGGGAGGCCGGACCACCGACGGGTTCCGGCTGCTGGACGACGCGCTCGACGGCCAGCGACGTGCAGTACGACGCTCCGCGCTGTCGGCGCTGCCCGGCGTACTGGGACTGTCCTTCACCGTGCAGGCCGTGTTCACCGTGCTGCTGGTGCTGGGCACCTGGCTCGCACTGGGCGGACGGGTCCAGCCCGCCGAGGTGCTGGCGCTGCTGGTGCTGGCCGCCCGCTGCGTGGACCCGCTGCTGTCGCTCTCCGACCTGGGCGGTCAGATGCGGGCGTCGCGCGGCGAGATGGAGCGGCTCGACGCCGTGCTCGGCGAACGGCCGCTGCCGGAAGCCGAGGAACCGGTCGAACCACGGGGCGGCGACCTCGCCCTGGACTCGGTGGAATTCCGCCGAGGCGGCCGCACGGTGTTCGACGGACTGTCCCTGACCGTGCCCGAGGGCGAGCACCTCGCGGTGGTCGGCCCCTCGGGTGCGGGCAAGAGCACGTTGCTGCAACTGCTTGCGCGGTTCCACGACGTGGACGCCGGCGCCGTGCGGTTGGGCGGCGTGGACGTACGCGACATCGCCACCGAGAACCTGATGCGCCGCATCTCCGTCGTCTTCCAGAACGTCTACCTCTTCGACGGCACCATCGAGGAGAACGTACGTCTCGGCCGCCCCGGTGCCGACGACGCCGAGGTCCGTGCCGCCGCGGCGGCCGCCCGCCTGGACGAGGTGGTGGCCCGGCTCCCGGACGGTTGGTCGACCAGGGTGGGCGAGGGCGGTGCGGTGCTCTCCGGCGGAGAGCGCCAACGCGTCTCCATCGCACGGGCGTTGCTGAAGGACGCCCCCGTCGTCCTGCTGGACGAGGCGACCTCCGCGCTGGACCCGGAGAACGAACGAGCCGTCCAGGACGGCATCGACCGGCTGCTGGAGGGGCGGACGGTGGTCGTGGTCGCCCACCGGCTGCGGACCGTCCGGCAGGCGGACCGCATCGCCTTCCTGGACGGCGGACAAGTCGTCGAGGAGGGAACGCACGACGAGTTGCTGCTCAGGGAGGGCCGCTACGCCCAGTTCTGGCAGGTCTCCCTGGCACCCGTACCCAGTGAGTGAGGCAGACATGATCTCCGAACCCCCGATACCGGCCCGCGTGGGGACGGCGGTCCGCTGCCCGGTGCCCCGCGTGTGCGCAAGAGCCCGGGTGCTGTGCTTCCCGCACGCCGGCGGCGCAGCGAGCCACTACCGCAGATGGGCCGTGGACGCCCCCTGGGACGTCGAGTTCGCGCTGATCCAGTACCCGGGCCGTGAGGACAGGTACGAGGAACCGGCGCCCACCGACATGGCGGCCCTGGCCGGCGCGATCACCGGCGAACTCCTGGCCGACCGGCAGGAGAGGGCATCCCTGCCGACGGTGCTGTTCGGGCACAGCATGGGTGCCGCCGTGGCGTACGAGGTCGCCCGGGGACTGACCGCCGCCGACCGTGCGCCCGCCGCCCTGGTGGTGTCCGGCCGGCCTGCGCCGAAGCTGTCGCGCCCGGGCACCGTGCACCTCGGCAGCGACGACGACCTGGTGGCCGACCTGCGCCGCCTCGGTGGCACCGGCAGCGGCATCCTGGACAACGAGTCCCTGATGACGGCCGTACTGCCCACCATCCGCCGTGACTACCGGCTCATCGAGACGTATCGGTCGCTGCCCGGTGTTCCGCTGCGGGCCCCGGTCACCGTCCTGTACGGGGACCGGGACCCGGAGGTCGACGAGCGGGAGGCCGAGGCGTGGCGTGGGGCGACCGAGGGCCCCTGCGAAGTGCACGTCCTCCCGGGAGACCACTTCTACCTCGAGGCACACCGCCGACAGGTGCTCGACCGGGTCGTGGCACGGGCCCGGGAGGGATCGGCCGGCACACCCGCCGCGTGGTCCGCCATGCCGTGAGGCGTGCTGCTCCGTCGCGGGGACGGAGCAGGTGCCGGGCGGTGCCCGCTCCGGCATCCCGTCGGGGCATGACACCGGCCGGCTCCCTGTGCCGCGCGGTCCTGTGAGGATGCGGACCCCACCGCGCCGCGCGGCAACAGGAGCCGGATCAGGCGCGGGCGATGAGCCCGTCGACCACCGCTTCGAGACCCTGGCGGTAGGAGTCCCGGCCGGTGAGCTCGGCCCACTGGTCGGAGAGGGAGGCGAGCCGGGGGTAGGAGTCCGCCGACAGGGCGGCGAACGCCTGGTTGCGGTGCGAGGGCCGGTCGCTCTGGGCCTGCCGACGCTCGCGGGTCACGCGGATCATCAACTCGCCCACGGTGTAGTACCAGACGACGCGGTAGGCCTCGACGGCCTGCTCGGGGGTGAGGCCGCAGTCGACGGCGGCGTCCACCATCGCCTCGACGATCCACAGCGCGGAGACGGCCATGAGGTCGTCCGAGGCGAGCACTTCGACGATCCAGGGCCAGCCCGCGAGCACGTCGTGCAGCAACTGGCCCGCGGCGATCATTCGCTCGCGCGGCTCCTTCGGCAGTTCGGGCCGGGGGATGCTCTGGGCGTGCGCCTCCAGGAGGAGGAGCAGCAGCTCGTCCTTGTCGCGCACATGGTGGTAGAGCGCCATCGGTGTGCTGTCGAGCTCTTTCGCCAGGCGCCTCATCGACAGGCCGTCGGCGCCTTCCGTCGCCAGCAGACGCTGTGCGGCCGTGATGATCGCCTCCTGCGACAGCCGGGGAGGACGACCGGTTCTTCCAGTGCGCTTAGTTCGGGGCTGCATCCATCCATCTTCCTTCACGTCTCGGCGGGCGCTGCCGCGGCCCGCTGCTGAGCGGGCGCGGTAGGTGTCCGTGACTTCTGTGGGGGCGGGGCCCTGTCCTCGCAGGTGGCTCGGCGGGTCCCACCTGCCGTCGCCCTGTGGCGGGCGACCGGAGCCGCGCGGCCCGGAGACTGAGCGGGGACCTGCCCGGGCGGCATCCGCTACCGGCCGCCCTGGCCCCCTGACCTCACGAAGTGCTCGGAGAGACTCCAGGGAGTCCCGAACACCTCGGGGAATACGGAGAGTTGGCCCCCGGGACGCTTGGGCGACACCGTAGCACCAGGCCGATGGATTCCCGCGGTGGCTCCGTCCCCCGGCGGGTCCCGGCGGGCGCCCGGCCGGACCGCGGGGTGTTCGGCCTGGTCGGACCCTGTCTCTGGGTGTCGGGGTCGGTGCGGGGGGTGACAACCGACCGGCCTCCAGTTATAGTTATCATACGTGTACAACGTACGGGTACAAAAACTCTGGGGGAGTGGATGTCTCAGGCGGGGCTGAACCGGGTGGGGCGCTGTTTGCGGTGGCCCTGGCCCGGTTCGAGGTGACTGCGGACGTGGCGATGGTGAGCGTGGCGCTCCCCGGGGCGGGGGTCGGGTCCGGCCTGGTCCGGCCGCCACGTGTCGTCACCCTCCACGCCCTCGTGTTCGGGGGCTTCCTGTTGTCGGGCACCCGAGCCGCCCTCCGGTGTGAGGGCGCGGACCGTACGGAGGGGCTCGGCGTGTACGCCGCGGTGTCCGCGGTCGACGGCGGTGCGGGTGTCGCGATCGGCGCGCTGCTCACCGAACACGCAGACCGGCGCCGGATGTTGCTCGTGAACCTGCCGAGGGTGCTCGGCGCGACGGTTCTCGCCATGCGCGGCGCGCCGCACGGCATGCGCGGCGAAGAGCGCGGTCGGCCCGAGAGTGCCGGCGCCCTCCCGGCCCCGGCCGGCGCCGACGGCCCCCACCGGGTTCTGTCCGGCCGGCGGTGTGTCGGGGCTCGCAGTGCCGGAGGTGGTCCTCGCCCTCCCGGTGCGGGCCCGCGGCCCGGAGTGCGGTCCGACGTCAGTTGCTCCCGCACCGGCCGCGCGATCCGTCGGTGCGGCGTCCGACGCCCGCCGGCGCCGACTCCACTCGGGCCGCTCCGAGTGCGGAGTAATGGGCCGCGGCATCCGGTGCCGTCATCCCCCGTAGGGTCGCCGACCCTTTCCCGCTCTGTGTGCGGCCCTGCTTCCGATATTGGGAATTCAGGATTCCGGCGATGAGCTGCTCGAATGGGGGGATGAATGTTTTCCCTTCACCGGATGGCCGCGTGTAATTATGTTGATCAGCGGTAACCGATTAGGTACAATCGCCAACTGGTTCGGTCGATGCGGTTGTCCATTCGTATCGGCATGACGGTTCATTGACACGGGGGTATCGATGCCTGGTCGGCGTGTATCGATGACGAATTTCAGCCAATCGCGACCTGAGCGATCAGCCAATTCTGTGGTGCGCGTTGCCTGAGCGGCAAGGGTGAGAGCCGGGTGCCTCGCCGTAGAGCTGCCTGCTCACCGGCATGAGGTGCGTGGAACTGCGTTTCATTCTGCAGCATGCAGGGGGCGCGATCTACTTTCTGTCTGAATTCCGTCTTTCTCGGTGAGTGCAGCCGTCGCGTCAACGCGGCGTGCGTCGCACTGACAATGGTGTGCACAGGCGGCGGTGCATTTCTCGATCGAAGGGCTCTGCCGTTCCCCTGCGCGCATACCCTGTGCGTCCTGTGCGGTCTGCTCGATCTGTCATGGATTTCCCGCAGGGGGCGGGACTGTCGTCGTCCACGAGCCGTACCCGGCTCGGCGAGGCGCGGCGTCGCCCTTCACTTGGAGGAAGTGAAATGAAGGCTCATTATCGCACTGCCGTGGTGGAAACCACATGTGAACCGCTGGATATCGCCGTCGGCCTCGCCGCCTCGGGCCTCTTCGACACATCCGTGGTCTACGAGGGCCCCGACGGGTGGTCCATGGCCGGCGGCGTGGCAGCCGAAGTGGTCGTCGACGCCGAGAACATACGATGTACGAGGCTCGGTGCGACCCATGAGGAACCATGGGTCGGCGATCCCCTGACCGCGGTGCAGGAGTTCCTGTCCGACCTGCCCATCGCCGACTGGACCGCGTACGGCTGGTGCGCCTTCGAACTCTCCCACGCCATCGCAGGGATGACGGTGGAGGCGGGAACACTGCTCCACCTCGTGGTCCCCGAGACTGAGCTCCGGCTGACCGGGTCCCGGGTCCTGCTGCGCGGCCTGGACGGCGCCGCGCTGACCGCGGTGGAGGACGCGCTGGCCCGGATCGCGGCGGACACGGCAGGGGGCACGGCACCGGTCGAGCCGGTGCCCGTTCAGGTGGGCCTTGAGGCCGGTGCCGACGACTACCGCCGGGGCGTGGCGTCGCTCGTCGACGAAATCCGCGCCGGCAGGTTGCAGAAGGCCATCCTCTCCCGTGAGATACCCGTCGAGACCGAGATCGACTTCCCCGCCAGTTATCGCAGGGGCCGCCGGGAGAACACCCCGGCCAGGTCCTTCCTCCTGGACATGGGCGGGCTCCGCTGCTTCGGGTTCAGTCCCGAGACCGTCGTCGAGGTGTTAGCCGACCGCCGGGTGGCCAGCCAGCCGCTCGCCGGCACCCGCGCCCTGACCGACGACCCCGACCTCAACCGCAAGCTCCGCGAGGACCTCCTCTCGGACCCCAAGGAGCTCCACGAGCACGCCATCTCGGTGAAGCTCGCGGTCGACGAACTGGCCGGGCCGTGCAAGCCGGACTCCGTCGTCGTCGAGGAGTACATGTCCGTCAAGGAGCGCGGGTCCGTCCAGCACCTGGCCTCGAGGGTGGTGGGCCGGATGCCCGAAGGAACCAGCCCCTGGGACGCGTTCGCCGCCGTCTTCCCGGCCGTCACGGCTTCCGGGGTGCCCAAGCACGCCGCCTACGAGGTCATCCGCAGGCACGAGCAGAGCCGCCGAGGGCCGTATGCGGGCACCGTGCTGAAGGTCGCCGAGGACGGCACCATGGACGCTGCCCTGGTGCTGCGCAGCGTCTATGCGCAGGGCGGCAGGACCTGGCTGCGGGCCGGCGCCGGGATCGTCGAACACTCCCGGCCGGACCGTGAACTCGAGGAGACCCGGGAGAAGCTGCGCACCGTGGCCACGTCGCTGCTGGCGTGCTCCGAGGGCGTCGAGGGCGGGGCGCCCGGTGCCGCGCCCGTCCGTACCGCGTCGCACCACTGATCAGGACACCAGCGTTGATGGCGACCACACACCCACTCCTGGAGGCAATGGCACCGTGCTGACGACGGGGGATTGCATACGTATTCAGTTACTGGGTCCGATACGGGCCTGGAGAGACGGCAGGGAGGTCGTCCTCGGCCCTCCGAAACAGCGCGCCGTCCTGGCACTGCTGGCCAGCCGGGCCGGCGATGTCGTAGGGATCGAGCACATCATCGACGCCGTCTGGGGGAGCGACATCCCGCGGACCGCCGCCAATGGCGTCCACACCTATGTGGCCGGGCTGCGCCGCGTGCTGGAGCCGGGCCGCAGCAGGCGAGGCACCAGCTCCGTCCTCGCTTCCGCGGCGGGCGGCTACTGCCTGCGCGTCAGCCCCGACGCCGTGGACGTCAGGCGGTTCGCGCAGCGCCATGCACAGGCGCGCCGAGCACGCGCAGAGTCCGACACCCGCGCAGCCCTCGAGCAGTACGAGGACGCCCTGGCGCTCTGGCACGGCGAGCCCTTCGCGGGCATCCCCGGACCGTTCGCGGCCGTGGAACGGACTCGGCTGCAGGACCTGAGGATGACGGCCGTCGAGGAGTGGGCGTCGGACATGCTGGAGGCGGGACGGCACGGCGAAGTGGTCGCCGACCTGTCCGCGGCCGTGGCCGAGGAGCCGTTGCGCGAGAAGCTGCGCTGGTTGCTGATGCTCGCCCTGTACCGCTGCGACCGGCAGGCTCATGCTCTCGCCGTCTACACCGAGACCCGGCGGCTGCTCAACCGGGAGCTGGGCATCGAACCCGGCGCGGAGCTGCGCAATCTGCACCAGGAGATACTGGCGGGGCGTGCGGTCGCCGCCGGCCGGGACCGCACCCCTGTACCGGCGCCGGCGCCGGCCGGTGACCTTGCCGAGATCGCTCTGGCGGACACCCCGCTCCCCGCCCAGCTGCCTCCGCTGGCCCGAGGGTTCGTCGGTCGCAGGGAGGAACTGGCCCAGCTGGAACGGGTACTGACCGAGGAGGGGTCACGGCTCAGCGCCAGCACACGGGTGGCCGTGGTGGACGGCCTGGCGGGCGTGGGCAAGACGGCGGTCGCCCTGGAGCTGGCGCACCGGATGAGGGACCGCTTCCCGGACGGCCAGCTGTTCGTCGACCTCGGCGGCACCGGACTTCAGGGGAGTCCGCTCACGGCGGCCGAGGCGCTCGCCCAGCTGCTGCGCAGCCTCGGCGTCGACGACGCGCGTATCCCTGACGACCCGGCGGGGCGAGTCAGCCTCTACCGCAGCCTGCTGCACGGGCGGCGCATGCTGCTGGTGCTCGACGACGCGATCAGCGCCGAGCAGTTGCGTCCGCTGATTCCCCGAGGCGCATCGAGTGTGCTCGCCACCAGCCGGCAGCGGCTCACCGGACTCGCGATCCGCGACGGGGCCCACCTGATCAGGGTCGGGCCGCTCTCCGATCCCGAGTCGGCGGAGCTGCTCACCTACCTCGGCGGGGAACGGCTTCGCGAGGAGAAGGCGGTCATGATGCGCCTGGCGCGCATCTGCGGAGGGCTGCCGCTGGCGCTGCGCAGCGCCGTCGAAGGGCTGATCGCGGCACGTGACGTCCCGCCGACCGCAGCGGTGGAGCGCTACGTCGACAAGCGCGGGTTGCTGGACCGTCTCACCGTGGAGGGGGATGCGGCCGCGAATCTGCGCACGGTGTTCGAGGCGTCGTACCAGGCGTTGCCCACGGATGCGGCCCGGATGTTCCGGTACCTGGGCCTGTACTCCGGCAGCCCGATCACGGTGCACGAGGCCGCCACCCTGGCGGGCACGAGTCGTGCGACGGCCCGGCATCTCCTCGACCTGCTCGTCAACAGCCACCTGCTGGACAGGGTGTCCAGGCACCACTACCGGTTCCACGGCCTGATCGGGATCTACGCCGCCGAGTGCGCCCAGCGTGAACCGAAGAACAACCGTGATCTGGCGGTGATCCGGATGCTCGGGCGGGAGCAGGGCTTCGTGCCGCGCCGCACGGCGGCGCTGGAGGACAACAGGGTGGCGCACGTCACCGCGAGCTGATCTGCCGGGATGGAAGGGGCGGGGCCGACGAGGCCCCGCCCCTTCGCGTCGTGCCGGGGGCCGGAAGGGCGCCCCAGGATCAGGCGAGTGCCGCCGGCGGTTCGGCCAGTTCCAGGCCGCCGTCGGCCAGGCGCCGCCCGGACACCCCGGAACGCAGCAGCGGACCGCCCTCCCAGCTCGGCACCGCGCGCCCGGGGCGGCGGACGGCGTCGAAGGGGAGCGCGGGACCGACGGCGCACAACTCACCCGTCTGACCGGCTGCCAGAGGGCGGCCCAGGCCGTCCACCACCCGCACCCGGATCTGGGGCACCGGAGTGCCGAGTGCCCCCGACGGCGACTCCGCCGCCCCTGCCGACGTGAACTCCCGGGACGTCCAGGGCAGGACGCCGTCCGTGGGGGCGAAGTCGGCCCGCAGCCGGGTGCCCGGGAGCGCGGCGAAGTGCCGGGCGACCAGCCCGTCCGGCACGGGGCCGCCGACGAGCTGCACGAGCCGCGGCCGGATCGGGAGTGCGTCCACGACGGCGTCGTACTCCTCGGGACTGAACACGGCGGCGCACGCCCTCCCGTTGCGTTCCGCCGACGCCCCGGTGCCGGGCAGCGTGCGCAGCGACCCCCCGCAGGCGAACGCCCACCACATCGCGGACAGCGCGCGCGGGCCCGCCGGAGGGCCGGCCACGAAGACCCGGTGCGGAGCGGAGCCCGCCGTCCGGATCCGCTCGGCGAGGGCGAGTTGCCAGGCGCGGTGGTCGACCAGGTGCCCGGTGGGCCCATCGGGTCCGCCGTCGGAGACCAGCAGGTGGGCGGCTTCCCTCGGGTGGGACCGCGGAAGCGTCGGCTCCACCCGGTGAGCGGCGATCCGCCGCCAGGTGTCCTCGTCGTCCAGCGACAGCGTGGCGAACCGCCGCGGCCAGGCTTCCCGAGTGGAACGGCTGCACAGGACGGTCGAGGCACCGCTGACCGCGGCGATCGTATGGAGCTCGGGCCTGCCGAGACCGTGCGCGGCGGGCACGCACACCCCTCCCGCCTTGAGCACGGCCAGCTGCGCCACCAGTGCCTGCTGGTGGTCGTCGCAGTGCACGATCACAGGGTCGCCGAGCTGGACTCCGCCGTACAGCAGCACCGATGCCAGCTGTGCGGCCCGCAGCTCGGCCTTGGCGAAAGGCAGTTCGCCGCGGGCGTCCTGCACGGCGACGGCGCCGGGGCGGCGCCGGGCCGTCCGGCTGAACAGGGCGTCGAGCGTGTCCTCCGACGGCGAAGGCGGCCTCCCTGCGGTCGTGGTGCGCGTGCCGGGGCCCGCGGCACGCGCCGAGGCGAGGGCGGGTGCGGTGCGAGGCGTCCGCACGGCGTGCGCCCGGCGTGCCGCCATGGCATCGTCAGTGATCACTGTTCTCTCCGGGTCGGGGACGAACCCAGCCTGGCGCCACCCTCTGGGGAAGTTCTTGATGAAAAGTCCGCGCCCCCTCGCGCGGTGGGCGCGAGGCGTGGTGAAGCGGTGCGTTCAACAGGGGGCGCGGGACCCCGAGTCGGGCGACGACGGACGGTGTCCCCCCAGGGCGGAGAATGAGCCCCATGGACCGTCTGCTGCACCTCGACCGCACCCTGGACGAGCTGGACCCGCCCCGCTGGGCGGCTCCGGCCGCCGACGCGACTCGCCTGGTCCGCACGGTGCATGAGCTGCGGTGCAAGCCACTGGGCGAACTCCGCCCGGCGGACTTGCGCACGCTGGTCACCCAGCGGGTGGCCCTGCCGTACGTCCTCCCGCTCGCGGTGCGCCTGCTCCTCGATGAGCCGCTGCTGGACGCGTATTTCTACGAGGGGGACCTACTGCTCGCGGCCGTCGAGGCCCCGGCCTCGGCCTGGGCCGTGCTGCCGGACCTCGCCGCGCTGCTGCGTGCCGTGATCACGACTCTGCCGGCGGCGGAGGCCGCCCGCCTGCCGCACGGAGCCGCCGAGGAACTCACCCGTTTCGCCGCGGAGCCCGGAACACCTGGCTGACCCGGGGAGATTCCGGCGGGCGGACCGAGGCCTGGACGCAGCGGTGGACGCCACGGCGGTGTTTCTTCCGCGTGAGTTCGACGAACCACCGCTCGGCCATGTCCGGCCAGGACGAGCCGGTCGGGGTGAAGGGCGGAGGGAAAGCGGAGGGAAGCGCGGGTGGGTGGTCGGTCGCTGCCTGACGCCCGGCACAGCGCCCGGGACGGCCCCTGCCGCGTGGGCCCGGAGAAATCCGGCAAGGGATGCAACGAACGCCGATCGGTGAGCGTCCTAAGCCTCGACGCTGTGTGGGATCGGTGAAGGACCAGGGGGAGACGACGTGAAGCGGAGAACCACCAGGGGGTGGATCGCCGCGGCCGGGATGGCCGTGGTGTTGGGGGTGTCCGGGTGTGCGTCCGGGGCCGGGGCATCCGCGGCGTCCGGGCCCGGGGCGTCCGGTGCAGGGTCGGCCGGCCGCTCCGCCGCCACCCCGTCCGGGGAGCGCGTCACCACCGAGGGACTCGCCGCCGCCGGTTCCGCCCGGCCGCTGCGCCCCGTGACCCGGCGTGTGCCGTGGAGCCTGGACCGGCTGGACCAGCGGACCCGGCCGCTCGACGGCAAGCTCACCACCCGGGCCACCGGCCAGGGTGTCCACGTCTATGTGATCGACACCGGACTGGACGTCTCCCACAAGGAGTTCGCGGGGCGCGCTTCGCTCGGTGCGGACTTCGTCGGCAGGGCGGACAGCGGGGACTGCCTCAACGAGGACGGACTGGGGCACGGCACCTTCGTCGCGGGCGCCATCGCCGGCGCCAGGTACGGGGTCGCACCGAAGGCGCAGGTCGTCAGGGTCCAGGCGATCCGCTGCGAGAGCGAGGAGGGGGAGTCCGGAGGGTCCGCGGCCCAGGACGCCGCGCTCGTCAAGGCCGTGCAGTGGGTCACCGCCCATGCGCGCCGACCCGCGGTGGTCAACATGTCCCTCAGCCTCGACCGGCCGTCGCCCGCTCTGGACGCAGCCGTGAAGCGGATGATCGCCGCCGGTCTCCCCACGGTGGTGGCTGCGGGCAACTTCCGCGACGACGCGTGTCGGCACTCCCCGGCGGGGGTTCCCGGCACGATCGTCGTCGCCGCCTCCACACCCGGCGACCGGCCCTGGAACGACACCTCGTCCTACGGTTCGGACTACGGCCGGTGCGTGGACCTGTATGCGCCCGGCCAGAAGATCACTTCCGCTTTGGCGGGCGGTGGAACCACCACCGACCCGAGCGGGGCCACCTCATGGGCAGCGCCGCACGCCACCGGCGTGATCGCCCTCTACCTCTCCGCCCACCCCACCGCCACGCAGTCCCAGGTCCACGTCTGGCTCGACCACCAGGCCACCCGGGGGGTCCTGAGCGGCGTCCGCTCGGACACGCCCAACCGGCTGCTCAACACAGGCGGTCTGTAAGAGCCGGAACGCATCTCCTCGGCCTCGGTCCGGCCGGTAAGGTCGGGCCGTGGCCACGCAGGAACGCGAGATCACCGCTCCGGTCGAACTGTGCTTCCCCGACGGGTCTCTCAACCCCGCTGCCGTCGGCTGGTCGCGGCACCCCGTGCACCGTTCCCGGATACCCGGCTGGGGGCGCACGAAGCGGTGGGAGTACTGGTGCGTGACCACGCCCACCCATCTGGTCGCCCTCACCGTGTCCGATCTCGACTATCTGGCCCTGAACTCCGTCTACGTCCTCGAGTACGCCCCCGGGGGGCTGGAGTTCGAGCGCACCGCGGTCGTCCCGGGCGGCCGCGGGGTGCGCCTGCCCGACAGCGTGGCCGGCAGCCCGGGAGTGCCCCCGCTGGTCGTCGGCCCCGACCGGCCGGTGCGGGGACAGGTGAGGATCGAGATCCGCGACGAAGGCGCGGCCACCCGGCTGCGCGCCCGGTGTCTGAGCCCGGACCGCCTTCCGGTCGAGGTGGATCTGCTGGTCTCGCTGCCCGACGGTCAGGAGACACTGTCCGTCGTGGTGCCCTGGAGCAGCCGGCGCTTCCAGTACACCTCCAAGCACACCGCCCGTCCGGCATCGGGTTCCGTGCGCGTCGGCGGTGACGTCCTGGAGTTCGAAGGCGACGCCTGGGGCACGCTCGACCACGGGCGCGGACGATGGCCCCGCTCCGTGACGTGGAACTGGGGCGCCGCCTCGGGCCGCACGGACGGCCGCACCGTGGGACTGCAGTTCGGCGGCCGATGGACCCGGGGCACCGGCAGCACCGAGAACGCGCTCTGCGTGGACGGCAGGATCACCAAGATCGGCGAGGAGCTGCTGTGGACGTGGTCGGCCGCGGACCCCCTGGCACCCTGGACGGTGCGCAGCGCCGCCCCCGGAGTGGTGGACCTGGTCTTCACCCCCTTCCACAAGCGGTCCTCCCGCATCAATGCCGGGCCGATCGCCAACCGCACCGACCAGTGCTTCGGCCGCTACAGCGGCCGGGTCGTCACCGACGACGGTGAACGCATCGCGGTGGACGGGCTGCTGGGGTGGGCGGAGGACGTCTCCATGCGCTGGTAGCCGGGTACGGCCATGGGGTCACGTGCTGCCGCGGGGAGCCGCGCACTTCCGTGGGGCCGTGCACTGCCACGGGGAGCCGCGTACTGCTTGGGGTCGCGCACTGCCGCGGGAGCTGCGTCCTGCCGACGGGAAGGGCGTCGGGCCCGCTCCACCCGGACCGGATGCTGCCGCAATCGGTCAGGGTGAGCCCCGTCTCATCAGGGCACCCGCCCTTGTCTATGCAACTTGTTGCATAGAAGGATCGGGGCATGGCGCTCGAACACGCGATCCTCGTCTCGCTGCTGGAGCAGCCGGGGACCGGCTATGAGCTGGCCCGGCGGTTCGACCGGTCCATCGGATACTTCTGGACCGCCACCCACCAGCAGATCTACCGCGTGCTCAAGCGCATGGAGGGCGAGGGTCTCCTCCACGTCCGCGAGGTGCAGCAGCAGGGCAGGCCGGACAAGCGGGAGTACTCCGTCGCCGCACCCGGCCGGTCCGTGCTCTCCCGCTGGCTGCACGAACCGAGCGAACCGGAGAGCGTCCGGCACGACCTGGCCGTCAAGATCCGCGGCGCGGCCTTCGACGACCCGAGCGCGCTGATCCGCGAGGTCGAGCGGCACCGGAAGGCCCACAGCGAGCGCCTCGCGCACTATCTCGCCGGGCAGGAGCGCGACTTCACAGGCCCGGAGGCCCCCGCGTCACTGGACGCCGGCCAGGAGCTCCAGCACGCGGTGCTGCGCGGCGGCGTCGCATACGAGCGGATGACGATCGCCTGGCTCGACGACGTCCTCGCCACCCTCCACAGACTCGAAGCACCGCGGCCGGGCAGCTGAGCCGCCACCGCTGCTCCCACGCCCGTCGCTCCACCTCCGACCCCCAGGAAGGCGTACCTCCATGGCTGATCCGCTCCTCTTCAACCCCCGCAGCTACGACCCGGCACACTTCGACCCCGAGACCCGCAGGCTGCTGCGCGCCACCGTCGACTGGTTCGAGCAGCGCGGCAAGCGCAGGCTGATCGAGGACTACCGGTCCCGGGCCTGGCTCGCGGACTTCCTCGACTTCTCCGCCAAGGAAGGGCTCTTCGCCACCTTCCTCACCCCGGCCTCCGCCGCCGGAAACGAGGACCAGCGGTGGGACACCGCCCGGATCGCCGCACTCAACGAGATCTTCGGCTTCTACGGGCTCGACTACTGGTACGCCTGGCAGGTGACCATCCTGGGCCTCGGCCCGGTCTGGCAGAGCGAGAACGCCGCGGCCCGCACCCGTGCGGCCGAACTCCTCACCCAGGGCGAGGTGTTCGCCTTCGGTCTCTCCGAGAAGAGCCACGGCGCCGACATCTACTCGACCGACATGCTGCTCGAGCCCGACGGCGACGGCGGCTTCCGCGCCAGCGGCTCCAAGTACTACATCGGCAACGGCAACGCCGCCGGTCTGGTGTCGGTGTTCGGACGCCGCACCGACGTCGAGGGTCCTGACGGCTACGTCTTCTTCGCCGCCGACAGCCGCCATCCCGCGTACCACCTGGTGAAGAACGTCGTCGACTCCTCGAAGTACGTCAGCGAGTTCCGCCTCGACGACTACCCGGTCGCCGCCGACGACATCCTGCACACCGGCCGTGCCGCCTTCGACGCCGCCCTCAACACCGTCAACGTCGGCAAGTTCAACCTCTGCACCGCGTCGATCGGCATCTGCGAGCACGCGATGTACGAGGCCGTCACCCACGCGCACAACCGCATCCTCTACGGGCGTCCCGTCACCGCCTTCCCGCATGTGCGGCGGGAACTGACGGACGCGTACGTCCGGCTCGTCGGCATGAAGCTGTTCAGCGACCGCGCCGTCGACTACTTCCGCTCCGCGGGCCCGGACGACCGCCGCTACCTGCTGTTCAACCCGATGACGAAGATGAAGGTCACCACCGAGGGCGAGAAGGTCATCGACCTGATGTGGGACGTCATCGCGGCCAAGGGCTTCGAGAAGGACACCTACTTCGCCCAGGCCGCCGTCGAGATCCGCGGGCTGCCCAAGCTCGAGGGCACGGTGCACGTCAATCTCGCGCTGATCCTCAAGTTCATGCGCAACCACCTCCTGGACCCGGCCGCGTACCCGGCGGTGCCCTCCAGGCTCGACGCCGCCGACGACGCGTTCCTCTTCCGTCAGGGACCCGCGCGCGGTCTGGGCTCCGTGCGCTTCCACGACTGGCGGCCCGCCTTCGACGCCTACGCCGAGGTGCCCAACGTCGCCCGCTTCCGCGAGCAGGCCGACGCCCTGTGCACCTTCGTGACCACCGTCGCCCCCGACGAGGAGCAGAGCCGCGACCTCGACCTCCTCCTCGCCGTCGGCCAGCTCTTCGCGCTCGTGGTGCACGGTCAGCTGATCCTTGAGCAGGCGCGCCTGACGGGCCTGGGCGAGGACATCCTCGACGAGCTGTTCTCCGTGCTCGTCCGCGACTTCTCGGCGTACGCGGTCGACCTGCACGGCAAGGACTCGGCCACCGAGGCACAGCAGCGCTGGGCGCTGGACGCGGTCCGCCGCCCCGTCGTCGACGAAGCGCGCTCGGCCCGGGTGTGGGAGCGCGTCGAGGCCCTGTCCGGATCGTACGAGATGGCGCCGTAACCGAGGCACCGCCGTGGCCGCCGGACCACCGGCGGCCAGCCGGACCTCCGGCGTCGATGCGCCCATCCGGCCCGGCAGGCCGGGAGCCGCCGGGACGAGGACGTCCGGGCCGGCCCGCACGGGCCGACCCGGACGTGCGGGACCGGATCAGACGAGGTCGAACCGGTCGAGGTTCATGACCTTGACCCATGCCGCGACGAAGTCGTTCACGAACTTCTCCTTCGCGTCGTCGCTCGCGTACACCTCCGCGAGCGCGCGCAGCTCGGAGTTCGACCCGAAGACGAGGTCGGCACGGCTGCCGGTCCACTTGACCTCACCCGTGGCGGCGTCGCGACCCTCGAAGGTGTGCGCGTCCTCGGACGTCGCCTTCCACGTCGTGCCCAGGTCGAGCAGGTTGACGAAGAAGTCGTTGGTCAGCGACCCGGGCGTCGAGGTGAGGACGCCGTGCGGCGACTGCTGGTGGTTCGCGCCCAGGACGCGGAGGCCACCGACGAGGACCGTCAGCTCGGGAGCGCTGAGGGTCAGCAGGTTCGCCCGGTCGAGCAGCAGGTACTCGGCCGGCAGCCGGTTGCCCTTCCCGAGGTAGTTGCGGAATCCGTCGGCGTTCGGCTCGAGCGCGGCGAACGACTCCACGTCGGTCTGCTCCTGCGACGCGTCGGCGCGGCCCGGCGTGAAGGGCACCTCGATGTCGTGGCCGGCGTCCTTCGCGGCCTGCTCGACGCCCGCACCGCCGGCGAGCACGATCAGGTCGGCGAGCGAGATCCGCTTGTCCCCGGTCTGGGCGGAGTTGAAGGACTCCTGGATGCCTTCCAGTGTGCGCAGCACCGTCGCCAGCTCGTCGGGGTCGTTGACCTCCCAGCCGCTCTGCGGCTGGAGGCGGATGCGGGCGCCGTTGGCGCCGCCGCGCTTGTCGCTGCCGCGGAAGGACGACGCCGACGCCCACGCGGTGGACACGAGCTGCGACACGGACAGGCCCGAGGAAAGGATCCGCTCCTTGAGGGAGGCGATGTCGTCCGCGTCGACGAGCTCGTGCGTCACCTCGGGCAGGGGGTCCTGCCACAGCAGCGTCTCGGCCGGGACCTCCGGGCCCAGGTAGCGCGCGATCGGGCCCATGTCGCGGTGCGTCAGCTTGAACCAGGCACGGGCGAAGGCGTCCGCGAACTCGTCGGGGTTCTCGAGGAAGCGGCGCGAGATCTGCTCGTAGGCCGGGTCGAACCGGAGCGAGAGGTCGGTCGTCAGCATCGTCGGGGCGTGGCTCTTCGAGGAGTCGTGGGCGTCGGGGACGGTACCCGCCCCTGCGCCGTTCTTCGGCCGCCACTGGTACGCACCCGCGGGGCTCTTGAACTGCTCCCACTCGTAGCCGAAGAGGATCTCGAGGAAGCTGTTGTCCCACGTGACCGGGGTGTTCGTCCAGATGCCCTCGAGACCGCTGGTGATCGCGTCGGCGCCCTTGCCGGTGCCGAAACTGTTCTTCCAGCCGAAGCCCTGCTGCTCCATCGGGGCGGCCTCGGGGTCGGCGCCCACGTTCTCCGCCGGACCCGCACCGTGGGTCTTGCCGAAGGTGTGACCGCCCGCGATCAGGGCGACCGTCTCCTCGTCGTTCATCGCCATCCGGCGGAACGTCTCACGGATGTCGCGGGCCGCGGCGAGCGGGTCCGGATTGCCGTTGGGGCCTTCCGGGTTGACGTAGATCAGGCCCATCTGGACCGCGCCGAGCGGGTTCTCGAGCTCCCGGTCCCCGGTGTAGCGCTCGTCGCCGAGCCAGGTGGTCTCGGGGCCCCAGTAGACGTCCTCGTCGGGCTCCCACGCGTCCTCACGACCGCCGGCGAAGCCGAACGTCTTGAAGCCCATCGACTCCAGGGCGACATTGCCCGCGAGAATCATGAGGTCGGCCCACGACAGGTTCTGGCCGTACTTCTTCTTGACCGGCCACAGCAGTCGGCGGGCCTTGTCGAGGTTGCCGTTGTCCGGCCAGCTGTTCAGGGGGGCGAAGCGCTGCTGGCCGGCCCCGGCACCGCCGCGGCCGTCGCTGATCCGGTACGTACCCGCGCTGTGCCAGGCCATCCGGATGATGAACGGGCCGTAGTGGCCGAAGTCGGCAGGCCACCAGTCCTGCGAGGTCGTCAGCACCTCGGCGATGTCCCGCTTCACCGTCGGGAGGTCGAGGGAGGTGAATGCCTCGGCGTAGTCGAAACCCTCGCCGAGGGGGTTCGCCACGGCGGGGTTCTTGGCAAGGATCTTCAGATTGAGCCGCTCCGGCCACCACTGGCGGTTTCCGCCGCCCTGCGTCGGGTGAGGGGCGCGCCCATGGGCGACCGGGCAGCCACCTGATTCTTCGGTCTTCGGGTCTACGACGACTGCATCGTGGTTCTCGGACATGGCAATCCTTCCGGAAATAGGCGGATTACAAGCTCAGGAACTTCGAGCGGTGGAACAGTCGGGGCACAGGCCCCAGTAGATGACCTCGGCCTCGTCGATCGAGAAGCCGTGGTCGTCGGATGCGGTCAGGCAGGGCGCCTCGTGGACGGCGCAGTCCACGTCGGCGACGGTGCTGCAGGACCGGCACACGACGTGGTGGTGGTTGTCTCCGACGCGTCCTTCGAACCGGGCCGGGCTGCCGGCCGGCTCGATGCGGCGTATGAGTCCCGCCGCGGTGAGCGCGTGGAGGGCGTCGTACACGGCTTGCAGGGAGATATGGCCCACGCGATCGCGCACTCCGGAGGCGATCGCTTCGACGCCGAGGTGGTCACCGCGCCGTACGGTCTCCAGCAGCGCGACGCGGGCCGCCGTGACCCTCAGGCCGACGCCGCGCAGCTCCTCGGCCGTGCTCGGAGTCCGGGATGCGGTCATGGCACCGAACCTACTCCCGTAAACAGGAGTGATTCAAGCAAACGAACGGCTAAAGTCCCGTGCCGCTGTCGGAGACATCCGCCCCGCTCCAGTCCACCCTGCCCGCACCCCGCCCGGCCTGGTCCGCTCGGCGGTGATCCGGGATACGTCCAGGTGGTACCGCATTTTCGGCGCGGGGGCGCGGGGGCGCGGGGGCGCGGGGGCGCGGGGGCGCGGAGGGCACGGAGGCCGCGGGGCATGGCTTTCGGCGCATGGCATGACGATGCCCCGGAACGAGCCCCGGGCTCTGCCCGACACGACGGCCGGCTCGCTGGACGCCTCCGGGGAGATCCGGGCGGGGGAGGGGCCGGTCGTGGCGAGCCGGGCCGGGGAGAGTCCGGGGGCGGGCCGCCGTTCCGTGTGCGCGGAAGGCCCCGCGCGCCGAGTGACCAGACGGGCATCGCAAGGCCCCAGTGCAGCAGTGGGCTCGCGAGGCCGCGGCTCGCGTCCCGGGGGCACTGCGGGCGAGCCGCTGTCGAAACCCTCTGGGAAGGGTCCGAGCCTGTGGACGACCACTGAGGGCCGCCACCCATGGTGCTGGGTGGCGGCCCTCAACGTGTATGCGCCTCGCCGGTGACTCCGAAGGTCAGGTCAGGAACAGCCTCTGGCCTACGGAGGGTGGCGGACGGGATCCGCCTTCGTGGTCCGCCGGGGTCAGGCCACCGGGGCCGGGTAGGTCGGGTACTCCACGCCCGAGACGTACTGGACGACTCGGATGACCTGGCAGGAGTAGCCGAACTCGTTGTCGTACCAGAGGTACAGGATCGCGTTGTCGCCGTCGACCTTGGTGGCGCCGGCGTCGACGATCGAGGCGTGGCGCGAGCCCATGAAGTCGCTGGAGACCGCGTCGGGGGCCGTGGTGAAGTCGATCTGGCGCTTCAGCGGCGAGGTGAGCGAGACGTTGCGGAGGTAGTCGAGGACCTCGTCGCGGGTGGTCTCGCGGCCGAGCCGCAGGCTGAGGATCGCGATCGAGACGTCCGGCACCGGGACGCGGATCGAGCTGCCGGTGATCGGCGCCTTCAGGTCGGGCAGCGCCTTGGCGACGGCGGAAGCGGCACCCGTCTCCGTGATGACCATGTTGAGCGGCGCGGAGCGGCCGCGACGGTCGGCCTTGTGGTAGTTGTCCAGCAGGTTCTGGTCGTTGGTGAACGAGTGGACGGTCTCCACGTGGCCGCGCAGCACGCCGTACTCGTCCGCCATCGCCTTCAGCGGCGGGACGATCGCGTTGGTGGTGCAGGACGCGCAGGACAGGATCTGCTCGTCCGGCTTGATCATGTCGTGGTTGACGCCGTGCACGATGTTGGGGACGTCGCCCTTGCCCGGCGCGGTCAGGACGACCTTGTCGATGCCGGGGCGCAGGTGCTTCGACAGGCCCTCGCGGTCGCGCCACTTGCCCGTGTTGTCGATCAGGATGGCGTCCTGGATGCCGTACGCCGTGTAGTCGACCTCGGAGGGGTCGTTGGCGTAGATCACCTTGATCTCGTTGCCGTTGGCGACGATCGTGTTCGTCGCCTCGTCGACGGTGATCGTGCCCTGGAACTGGCCGTGGATGGAGTCGCGGCGCAGCAGCGAGGCGCGCTTGACGATGTCCTGGTCACCGCCCTGGCGGACGACGATGGCACGCAGCCGCAGACCGTTGCCCGAGCCGGCCTTCTCGATGAGCAGGCGGGCGACGAGGCGGCCGATGCGGCCGAAGCCGTACAGGACGACGTCGCGCGGCTCGCGTCGCTCGATCTTGTTGGTGCCCGTGGCTCCGACGACGGCCTCGGCGGTGAACTCCTCAACCGACAGGCCGCGGTCGTCGCTGCGGTGCATCGCGGCGAGCATGCCGATGTCGATCTGGGAGGGGCCGAGGTCGAGCGTGGTGAGGGCCTGCAGGAAGGGCATCGTCTCGGTGACCGAGAGTTCCTCACCGGCGATCTGCCGGGCGAAGCGGTGGGTCTTGAGGATGCTGACCACCGACTTGTTCACCAAGGAGCGGCTGTGCAGCAGGACCGTGACGTCCCGCTCCCGGTGCAGCTTCCCGATGAGCGGGATCATCGACTCCGTGATCTCCTCGCGGTTCTTCCAGTTGGTGAACGAGTCGTCGTTGACAGTCACAGGATTATCTTTCGAGCTAGGCGGTGCTCATATGCTAAACCCCTGTCACTTCGATCATGCAGTCGGTGTCACCTCACGGCTGTGACGGGGCGCAGGATGCGGCGCTGTGCGGGTTGAGATGTGCGTCCTGCGGTATTTTGTCCCCTTTTTTCGAGGCGAAGTTTCTCGTGGACGGGTCGACGGACGGGCAGGCGGGCGGCCGGAGTCGGCCGACGGACGGGCAGGCCGGCGGCTGGAGTCGGCCGACGGACGGGCAGGCCGGCGGCTGGAGTCGGTGCCATGACCGTCAGTGCCGGTGGCCCAACGTCCCCGGCGGGGCGTCCCCGGGTGTGTACTCCGTGAGCAGCAGGGCGATGTCGTCCGCGCGGTGGGTGGAGTGGCGGGCCTCGCCGAGCAGGCGGTCGGCGAGCTCGTCGAGCGTGTCCGCGCGGCCGTGGGCCAGGCTGGTGCGGAGGCGGTCGATTCCCACGTCGACGTCGATGCCGGGTTCCTCGACCAGGCCGTCGGTGTAGAGGGCGAGCACCGAGCCCGGCGCCAGGCGCAGTCGGGTTTCCGGGTAGTCGGCGGTGGGGTCGATGCCCAGCAGCGGTCCGCCCTCCAGGCCGAGCACCCGCGTCCTTCCGTCGGTGCGGCGCAGGAGCGGCGGACAGTGCCCCGCGCGGACCGCGACAGCGGTCCCGGTGCCGGAGTCGAGCTCGATGTAGCAGCAGCTCGCGAGGAGTTCGGCGTCGAGGTCGCCGAGCAGCCGGTTGGTGCCCGAGACCACCTCGCCGGGACGCTGCCCCGCCATGGCGAAGGCCCGTACCGCGCTGCGCAGTTGTCCCATCGTCGCGGCGGCGGCAACGCTGTGCCCCTCGACGTCCCCGATGACGAGGGCCGTCCCCTGCGGGGTCCTGATCACGTCGTACCAGTCGCCGCCGATGTCCATGCCGCCGGTGCCCGGCAGGTAGCGGCCGGTGATGCGGACGCCCGGTACGGCGGGCAGCCGGTGCGGGAGGAGGGCGTGCTGGAGACCGCGGGCGACGGCGAACTCCTCGTCGTAGAGCCGGGCCCGCTCCAGTGCCTGGGCGATCAGGCTGCCGAGTGCGCTGAGCATGCCCCGTTCGTCGGCGGTGAACTGGTGGGTGTCGTCGAACCCCAGCGCACAGGTGCCGACGGGCCGGCTGGAGGCGATCAGCGGGATGTACGCCCAGGACTGCACCCCGTCCGCGGGCGTCCCCGGATAGTCGGTGCAGAGGTCTCGCTGCGACTCGATGAACAGCGGGACGCCGGAGGTCAGTGTCTCCGTCCCGGGCAGGTGGGCGTAGAGCGGTGTCCCTTCCAGCCAGTCCAGGAAACCCGGCCGGCGGACGGAGTGGGGGACCAGGTGCATCCGCCCCTCCCGGACCGCGTAGATCGCCAGGTGCTGGCCGCCGAAGGCCGGCAGCAGCTGATCCGCGACGACCGTGCAGACCTCCTGGGAGGTCACCGCCTCGGTCAGCGCGCTGCTCAGCTGCAGGACGTGGTAGATCGCGCCCAGGCGGGCGGGCCTGGCCGAGGCGGGGGGAGTGGGGGAGGGCGGTGCCGCGTTCCCCGCCGGGGCGGGGACCGTGTTCCGGACCGGTGCGCCGGGGCGCGCCCCGGCCGCGGAGGGACGTCCCGTGCCGACGAGCTTCACGGTCACGCCGTCCGCGGCCGGGTGGAGCGTGAAGGAGAGCCAGTGGTCGGGCGGGCAGCAGGCCAGGAAGGAGACGGGCTGCTGCGACACCATGGCGGCCCGGTGCCGGTCCTCGTAGGCGGGATCCGACAGCCACGGCAGGACGTCCCACAGGCGCTGCCCGAGGAGGTCCTCGCGGTGGACCCCGAGGAGCTGTTCCAGGCCGCGGTTGGCATAGATGAGCCTGCCGTCCGGGTCGAGCGAGCCCATGCCGTCCCCGAGCCTCTCCACGGCGGCGACTGCCCGGTCGCCGGCCCCGGGGTCGAGGACGGCGCCGATGAGGTGCCTACGTGCCTCCTCGTCCGCGGTCGCCGGTACGCGGCCCCACAACTGCACGTGGCGCACCCGGCCGTCCCGCCCCCGGACCCGGATGCGCTGCGCGAGTACCTGGCCCTCGTGCGCCGCCTGCCTTGCCGCGCCGCGGAAGGCGCCGAGGTCCGCTGGGTGGACCCGGGACGCAAGCGTGGCGGCCCGCCCGTCGAACTCGCCCGGTGCGAGGCCGAAGATCGCGCAGAGCTCGTCGTCGCACACCAGCGCGCCGCTGTCGAGATGCCAGTCGAACAGCCCGACCCGCACACCTGTCGGGGACGGAGCCGGAACCTCGACGGCGACCGTCCGCCCGTCCGGGTCGGGGAGCTCGCCGTGGGCTTCGAGCACGGCGAGCGCCGCGCCGAGACGGTTGGCCATCCGGCGCAGATACCGGAGCTGGGTCCTCGGCAGCCCCGTGGTCCCGGGCGGTGCGGGCCATACGACGGCCAGCGCGCCGAAGACGTCGGGGCCCGCACGGACGGGCACCGAGGCCGAGCCGAACGCGTACGGCAGCGCCATCGCCAGCTGCGGGAACCGTTGGGCGGTCTCGGCCGCGTCGGCCAGATGCACGGTGCGCCCCGAGCGGTAGGCCACCGCTACCGGGATACCGCTGCTCACGGGGATGAGCCGCCAGTCGCCGAGGAGGGACGGGGGCGTCCCGCAGACCGCCACGAGCACGATCGAGCTGCGGTCGCGTGAGCGCAGGAAGAGGCTCGCGGCGTGCGCGTCGGTCCCCCGGACCGCACCGGCCACTGCGGCGGAGAGCAGGTCGTGACTCACCGGCCGGTCACCGGCGACCCGTCGCCCGGCATGCTCCGTCGACCCACGCCGACCCATGCATCCCCATGTATCCCGGTATGCCGGAAGGTGTCAAGGTGAGGTCGTCACCGTTCGTCGCGCCGGGAAACGCTCCGTGAGGTGCGGCGTGGCGCCGCCGCCCCGCGCTCGGCCGTGCGGGCACCGCTGCCCACCATCGGCACAGTCGACCCACCGTCGCCGTCCCCTCCCACCGGCCGACCCCAGGGGGGCCCGTGAGCTCTGTGAGCGCCGACGGTCCGGCCACGGGCGCTCGCCGCCTACGGGCCGCCTCCTCACCCGCTCTCCAGCGGGCTCGCCCCCGGCGAGAGATGCCGGACGGCCAGGACATGCCGAGCGGTGGGGGCAGGCCGAGCCGCGGGGACATGTCACGCGGTGGGGACGGGCAGGCCGTGGGGACCGCGTCACGTGGTCGGAACCCCTCGCGGCCTACGGCCGACCGTCGGACGACGGCTCCCGCCCTGACGATGCACGCGCGTCGCGCCCGGCACACGGGCATCGCGCCCGGCGCACACGAACGCGCCGGGTCCCGCTCCCGGCCGTGCGCCGACACGACCGTCGCGTCAGCGGCCGCGGCGCGGCGGTGTCGCGGAAACCGGTGGCTCCGGTGGCTCCGTGAGCCGCTGGGTGCCGCCCGGCCCCGTACAGCCGCGCGCCCCGGACACGAGCAGCGTGCAGGCCCTGGCGTCGGACGGGGCGTCCGCCGCGACCATGGGACTGTAGACGTCGGTGTCGTAGTGCACCTTGTTCTGGCGGGTTGCGCCTTTCGCCGCGACCACGCGGGCGACGTCGCCGACGTCGCCCCAACTGATCCGGGCCCAGGCGGCCTTGCACGAGTCGCTGTAGCGCAGTTCGACGTACACGCCGTCGGCGCGCGTGAGGGCCGCGGTCCAGGCATCCCCGGCACAGCCCGCGTCCGAGGGGTCCTGGCCGGTGCAGCTGTCGGCGAAACAGCGCGTATCGAGCTGCTGTGTCGTCGGCTGGGACATGGCGCCGTGGTCCGCGACGGAGCGCGACGGGGAGCGGTCGGAGGACGACCGGGTCACGAGCGCGACGGTGCCCACGGTCAGGAGCAGTGCGACGGCCAGGGCGGCGCTCCAGCGGACGGCCGCCCTCGACGGCTTGTGCAGGGCTCCGAGGAGCGGAGCGGGTGAGCGCCGGCCGCCCTCCGGCGGCCGATGGCCCCGCCGGGGCGCCTGCCGCTCCGACCCCGGGTCCCCTCGGCCGGGTCCCGGTGTCTGCGGGTCGGGCTGCTGCGTCGGCCGGTGGGGTTCCGGGGCCCCTCGGTCCGGCTCGGCCGGCCGTGGGCCCTCCGGTGCGTCCCGGCCGCTCCAGGCCCGTTCCGCCAGGTCCCACAGGGCGTCCAGCCGTGCCGCGTCGGCGCCCGTGACCGAGGCCAGTGCCGCCACCGCCCGGCGCGGCGGGAGTGCCTTGCCGTTGAGGTACCGCTCCCAGGACGACTTGCTGTGCAGCGTGCGTTCCGCCAGCGCCGCGAGGCTCATCCCGCTGCGGTCCTTCAACCGCCTCAGTTGCTCGACGAGGTCGACCACATCCGGATCGAGTCCCTCTGGTAACGACTTCCGGTCGGCCATCTCAGTCCCCCGAATGATGTGTGGCCCTGTCAGTTTCCCCGACCCGAGGCCGTAGTCGTCCCCCAAAGGCCCATATACGTCGCGGAAGCGAGGTTTTTGCGCCACGGCGGCACCCCGGCCGGACCACGGCGGTATGACGGTGACGTGAGGACCGGGGCGGGCGGCCGGACGGCAGTGAGGGCCATGGCGTGCGCGCTGCTGTGTGCGGCTGCCTGCACGGCCGGCGAACCCGCTGCGGCGCCGCAGCCGCACCCTGCGCCCTACATCACCGGCTCGGGCACGCTCGCCGACGACTGGCGAACCCTGGACCGGCTCGGCGACCGGCGGGAGGTGCGCAGCGACCTGCCCGGACTGTGGCAGGCCGTGCTCTGGGCGGACGGCTATCTTCCGCAGTCGGCGATCACCTGCACCTACGACGCCGCCACCCGCGCGGCCACCCGGGTCTGGCAGAGCAACCACGGGCTGTCGGCCGACGGCGTCGTCGGACCCACCACCTACGGGTTCGCCGGACGACGCCTGACCGCGACCCCGGGCTGGACGGTCTACCGCGGCGAGCGGTACGACCTGCCGCTGCGCCGGGACCGGGACGGCGTGTACGAGGTGTGGGACGTGGGCCGCTTCCACCCGCTGCGCACGGACACGGTCACGCTCGCCCGCTGCCGTCGTTGACGGGATCGGCCCAGCTGTCGTGCGCGGTCACGCCGAGCTGATGGCCCGCCACTCCCACGCTGGCCCGCGCCGCGTCCGGGCCGGCGTCCGCCATCGCGGTGTGCGACTGCCCGTCGTGCGCGGTCCGTACCGTGACGCCGGACCCCGACCCGGTGACCAGCAGCCGCGTCGTCCCCCGGGCGGGACTGACCTCGGCCCACACCGCCCGGCAGGCCGGGCTGTAGTGCAAGGACAGCGTTCTGCCGAACGCGGTGAGCGTGTGCACCGTCGTGCCGTCGCGGTCGCAGCCCTCCCGGAACGGATCACGCCCCCGGCACGCCCGGCCGCGGCAGTCGGCGCCTTCCGGCCTCGTCCCGGCCGGCCGCAGCGCCCACGGCCACGGAGGATCGCCCGCCGGTGCCCCCGGCGGCCCGGCAGCGGTGCGCGATTCGTCCTGCCAGGGACGTACGACCATCACGACCGCGAGTGCCGCCGCGGCGACGACGGCGCCGACGGCGGCCACCCGCACCCTGCGCGGGCCGCGCCCGCCGCGCGCCGGACCGACGAAGCCGGACGGCCCGCCGTCGGCCGCCCCTCGACCGCTGCGGTCCTCCGCACCGTCCGTCCCCCGACCCGCCCCGCCTGTGCGGCACTTGGTGTCCTGCTCCGCGGCCTTCCAGGTCTCCGCCGCCGACTCCCACAGCACCCGCAGCCGTGCCCGGTCCGCATCCACGAGCCGGCCGAGTGTGTCGACGGGCGGCCACGGCGGAAGAGCGCGCCCGTTCAGGCACCGGTGCCAGGAGGCTCTGCTGTACGCGGTCTTGGCGGCGAGCGCGGCAAGGCTCAGCCCCGACCGGTCCTTGTGGAGCCGTAACTCCTCGACGAATCGGCGTACCTGGACGGGCAATTCGCCCGGCAACGGCGGCCTGCGGCTCATCGGCCCCCCTTCCCGTCAGGCCCGCCCGCCGGACGGCGTGTGCCACAGGCCTGTCCCGCTCCACGCTACGGACAGCGTCCCGCCCGTGCAGCACCCTCCACGAAGTCCCCGCAGTTCAGGGCGCTGGGCGCCCCGTGGTGTCTCCTCCCGCACAGCCCTCGTACCGGGCCCGTCCCGACTGCACGGTCCCGCCCGGGCCCGACGACACGGCCCCGGTCCGCCGGACGGGAGTTCGGCGGCGTCGGCAAGGACGAGTTCACCCGACTCACCTCCGCCGGTGAACTCCGAGCGCACCTCCGGTGCCCCGGCTGATGGAGCGGTACGGCCGTCCCGCTCGCGTGACCGTACGGCCGCTCGGCCGTCAGGTGCCGACGCGTACCGTCTCCACCCAGCCGGGCGGCTCGGGGGCGCCCTGGCCGATCAGAGCCGCGACGAGACGACAGGAGGGGACCTCGTCGGGCCAGGGCGTGAAACCGTCGGTGAGGACGATCACGACGTTCGGGCGGTCCGGCGCCGCGAGAGCGGAGGAGATGCCGACGCGCATGTCCGTGCCGCCACCGCCGCCGAGGGTGATCTGCTCGGCGGCCGTCACCCGGGACACGGCGTGCACATCTGCGTCGCACGCCAGCACGGTGACCCGGTTGCCCCGGACGCCGACCTCACGAAGGACACCCGTCACCTCTGCTAGGGCGGCGGCGAGTTCGGCGTCGCCCATGGAGCCGGAGGTGTCGATCACGACGGCCACCCGGGGCAGCGGACGCCGCAGGCTGGGCAGGACGACCCCGCGCAGCGCGGGGGTGCGGCGCGACGGCCGGCGGTAGGTGTAGTCGACCGCCCCGCCGGCCCATGCGGCCGCTTCCCGCACCGCACCGGAGAGCGCCTGCCGCCAGTCGACCGTGGGTTCCAGGATCTCCTCGGCCCAGCGCTGCCAGCCGGCGGGCAGGGTGCCGCGACCGCGCCGGTGCGCGCGCATGGCCTCGGCGGTCTGCCGACGCAGCGCCTGTGCCTCGACCTCGCCCAGCCGGGCAGGACCGGTGGATCCCGGCAGCTCCCAGGGGGCGGGCCGGCCGTGCGCGCCCGATCCGCAGTCCGGTGACCGCACCTCGGGCGGCAGCCGGTCCAGGTAGACCTCGAAGAACTGCCCGTCGGGCAGCCCGAAGAGGCGGGGCTCGACCCGCCCGGCGGGCAGCCGCAACCCGTCGGAGAGGAGGTCGTCGTTGATCTCGCAGTCCTGGGCGACGTTCACACGGTGCCAGTCGCGCTGAGCGGCCGCGGGGAGCCGCCCGGCGCGGCCGTGGTGGTCGCGCAGCAGGTGCGCCACCTCGTGCACCCAGACCCCCGCGAGTTCGGGCACGGGTGTCGCGTCGACGAAGGTGGGCGAGGCGTAGCAGCGCCAGTGCCGGTCCACTCCCATCGTCGGCACGTCGGCGCACTCCACGATGGTCAGGGCGTACAGCGCCGAGGCGAGATACGGCCGTTCGCCCGCCGCCCGGTAGCGGGCGGCGAGCAGTTTGGTCCGGTCGAGCGGACCTGCGGATTCCGCCATGCCCGCACGCCTCACCGGCTGCCGGGCAGGGCCCCGGACAACTGGAGCAGGCCCAGGAACGCGTCGATGCCCGGCGGAACCGGCCAGTCCGCCTGGCGCATCGCCGCGAGGTCCGTGGCGGCCCGGGCGGCCACGTCCGGCACACCCGCGTCCACGGCCTTGGCCAGCACCGCCCATCCGGCCTCCCAGCGGGACCGGGTGAGGTCGCTCTGGACGGCGGCGACGACAGCGATGAGGAACGCCAGCTGACGGTCGCCGCGTTCGGGCAGGGCGAACGCGTCGGGGTCGGCGAGCACCCGGTCGGGGTCCGGCAGATCGAGGTGTTCCAGGTACGACAGCAGTTCGATGCCCGCGCCGTCGCCGACGGCACCGGTGAGCGCGGCGGCGACCGCCTCGCGGCCGGCCCCGGTGGCGTACCCGGCCGCGAGGAGCCGCAGCGCCATCTCCCATGTCCGTGGGGACGGCCACGACCGGCCCCGGCTCTCGGCGTCGGCGGGGATGTGGTGGACGAGTCCCGGCCGGGCGGTGAGGAAACCGGAGACGGCGCCCCGGGCGCGCGCGACCGCACCGGGCACCCTGGCGGGATCGACCACCGGGACGGTCACCTCCGGCCAGGTGCCGGCCATGCCGCGGGCTACGGTGCGGGGATCGTGGGTCCAGTCGAGGTGGACGAAGCGGTTGGCGAGCGGCGGGCTGAGATGCCAGCCGTCCGCCGCACTCGACGGAGGGTTGGCGGCGGCGACGACACGGATCGCTTCGGGCAGGACCAGGCTGCCGACCCGGCGTTCGAGTACGACCCGCAGCAGCGCCGCCTGCACGGCGGGCGGTGCGGAGGACAGCTCGTCGAAGAAGAGCAGGCCCTCTCCGGCGCGGGCCAGCCGGACCGCCCAGTCGGGCGGGGCCATCGGCACACCGGTCACCGCCGGGTCGTCACCGACGATCGGCAGGCCGGCGAAGTCGGACGGCTCGTGAACGCTGGCGATGACCGTCTCCAGCGGCAGGCCGAGCCCCGTGGCGAGCTGTTCCAGGCCGGCGGACTTGCCGATACCCGGTTCGCCCCACAGAAGCACGGGCTGATTGGCCGTCACGGCGAGCGCGAGCGCCTCCAGCTGGGGGTTCTCGGCGGGCTCGGTCCGCCGGGTGCGGAGCCTGCCGTTCAGGTCGTCCGCCGCGGCCAGCGGGCCCGGCGCGGTGCGGGTGGTGCGGGTCGCGCTCAAGAGTCCTCGTCCTCGCCGGCGGTGTCGTCGTCCTGGTCGTACTCGTCCTTCTCGTCCATCCACTCGTCCCACCAGTCGGAGCCGATGTCCGGATGTTCCTCCTCCACGCGCTCGCGGAGGAAGGCGAGGTCGGTGCGCTTGTACCGGCGGACGACCTGGGCGAGCGACAGCGTCGACTCGTCGGTCACGTCGATCCGCGCCCCGGCGGCGAGCAGCGCTTCCACGAGAGCCTTCGAGCCGCCGTCGTTGACCGCCACGAACAGCGGTGTACGGTCCCGGCGGTCGCGGGCCTCGAGGTCCAGCCCCTCCGACAGCAGCCGCGGCAGCAGCTGCTCGTGGTCGATGAGGTGCAGGACATGCAGCAGGCTGCGCCCGCCGGCGTCCCGTACCCGGGGGTCGACGCCCGCGTCGAGGAGCTCGAGGACTCCGGGCAGGTCGCCGTGCTGGGCCCGCAGGAACAGGTCCCGCCGCTGGGCGCGCAGTGCCTTCGGTAGCCGGCCGGACCCCGAGGCCCAGGTCTGTTCCACGGCGAAGCAGCCGGTGACGGCGCCGCCGAAGGCGCGCAGGGCGCGTTCGCGCTGCTGCTCCTCGTCGCTGTGCGGCATCCGCAGCAGGCCGCCCGGGCGGAAGGACACCTCGTGCCAGGCGCCCCGGCACCGCACCCGCACGGGTGCGGGAGCCTCGGGCCCGGGCGGGCCGGCCTGGCCGCCGTCGGCCCCGAGCCCCGGGAACAGCGCCTCCCGGACGAGTGGATGGAGGTGTTCGGGCCGGACTCCGCCGAGGCGCAGCAGATCGAGGTCCGGAAGCCTGCGCCAGAGGGCATCGGCGAGGTGGGGCTCGTCCTTGGCCTCGTCCCGGCCGACGAGCCTCGCCCTCAGCCCGCCGCCGGGGCCGGAGCCCGTCGGTTCGAGGAGAAGGGAGGCCCGCCAGTCGCACGCGATGAGGAACCGCTCGCCGGTCCCCGCGGCCGCCAGCCGCCGGACCTCCGGTTCCAGGCGTGTGAGATTGAGCGGGAGCCCGCCGACGAGCCGTTCCGGATCCGCCCGGTACCAGGCCGGGGCCGTCGGCGGCGTCGGGTCGAGCTCGATCCCGGCCGCGGCGAAGGCGGCCTGGATCTCACCCCGTTGGTGCAGGAGGGTGACCCACTCGGCGCGTGCCGCCGGGTCACCGTCGCCGGGGTCGCACGCGGGCAGTTCGTCCGTACCGAGCGGGGTGGCGTCGGCGTGGAAGAACGGCGGCCGGTCCGCGCCGCCGCCGCAGCGCTCCCGCAGTTCGGCGGTGTGCCGTGCGTCCCAGAGGTGCCGCGCGTGGCTCCAGTCCGCCCTGGAGAGTTCGAGGGCGCTGTCGCTCCCCTCGTCGGGGACCGTCCTGAAACGCAGGGCGATCCGCTGCGGGCCCTCGAGCATCGGGGGCGTGGTGACGTGCAGATACGACGTCGCGCGCGGGCTCTCGTCGGAGCCCGTCCGGCGGTAGCGCGCGAGGACGACGGTCCTGCCGGTGTCGAGCGTGGTCCGGCCGCCCAGCACCCGCGGCAGATGCCAGCGCAGCAGGTCCGGGGCGAGGTGGCGGAGGTCCTCCGCCAGGGCCGCGGCGACGTCGTGGCCGCAGCGCTCGGCGACGTCCGCCGGATCGAAGATGACGTCCACGCGGGCCGCCGCGCACGCGCCACGCCAGTCGCCCGCCAGACGGCATTCGGTCGCGCGCTCGATCATCCACCGCGGCACCGCGTAGCGGCGGATCCGTCGTCGGCTCGCCGCCTCGTCCGGCGGGAGGCAGTCACGTTCGGCAGGGGAGCTCAACGGTAGACACTCCCTATCGCGCGCAGGTCGGGGTGGGCCCCGCCCGCCGGCCGCAGACGCCCGGCGAAGGACCGCTTGACCTTGCGGGGCAGGCCGGGCCCCAGACCGACGTACTCCAGGGGCGAGCCGTCGGGCACGGCAGCCAGGAGGGACTTCGCACCCCGGCCGGTGAGCCCGGTGTGCCGAAGCTCCAGCCGGCGCAGCGGGCTGCCCGGCAGTGCGGCGGCGAGCGCGCGTGCGCCCTCGTCGCCGGTGGCGTTGGCGGGGGCACCGAGGCTCCGCTCCGACAGCGGCCGGCCCAGGTCGAGCGCCTCGATCCCGGGCAGGGCGTCCGCGAGGGCCCGTGCGCCGGTGGGGCCGATCCCGTTGCCGCCGAGGCCGAGGCGCACCGGCCGTGCGGCGTCGGCCGCGGCCGCGAGTACGGCGGCGCCTTCGTCGCCGAGCCGGTTGGCGGGCAGATAGAGCTCGCGTACGCCCGCCTCGCGGATCAGGGCCGCCAGCAGTGGGGCCGCGTCGGCGGTGAGGCCGTTGCCGCCGAGGAAGAGGCGTTCCACCGGGCGCGGCCGCCCCGTGAGGGCGCCGAGCAGGGTGCGCAGGCCGTCGACGGTGAGGCCGCTGTTGACCAGATCGAGCGTGCGCAGCGAGGTGTTGCGGCGGAGCATCGCGGCGAGGGCGCGGACGCCGTCGTCGCCCACCGGATTGCGCTTGAGCCACAGGGCTCGGACCGTGTCGTCCGTCGACAGCGCGTCGGCGAGCGCGGTGACGCCCGCGCCGCCGATGCGGTTGCAGCCGAGGTAGAGGGTGCGCAGGCCGTGTCCCTCGACGAGTGCAGCGGCGACCGTGGCGGCGCCGTCGTCGCCGATGGAGTTGGTGCCCAGCAGGACGTGCGTGGCGTGCGGCGACGCCGCCGCGACGGGCATCAGACGGGCGGCGCCGGCCGGCCCGAGGCCCTGCTTGCACAGGTCGATCCGCCCGTCCGCGCGCAGGGTGCCGACGGGGAAGGCCTCGTCGGCCTCGACGCGGCGCGCCGACCGCAGCCGGTCCAGCAGCGGATCCAGGCCGGCGGGATCGCCGAGCGGGATGTCCGGGTGCTCGATCGCGGGGCAGCGCACGGGTGTCGGCTGCGTCATCACCACTCCACCGGTTCGTCGCCGGTGTCCCGCTCGCCGAGGGCGGCATCGCCCCCCGCCCGCCCAGGACGGACCGACACCAATCGACTTTCCTCCACGACAAGGGTGGCAAGGCTGGTCGGATTCGAACCGACGTCCTCCAGCTCGATGCTAGGGCGCGACGACCTCTGCGCTACAGCCTTGCCGCCGGAGATCATAGCGGCTTCCGTCCGTATGTTCGATCAGCGCATCGAAGCCGTCCCGGCGTCACCGGCACGGCGCGGCTCCGGCGTTGGGCACGGCCCTCAGCGGAAGCCGTGGTCCGGGGCGGGGGTCGTAGCCCGGGGCGGGGGCCCTGCTCCCGAAGTGGGGGCCGCGGCCGGAACGACACGGCCCGGGCCGGGGCGAAGGCCCGTGACGAGGGCCGGGCCCAGCAGGCCCGAACGCGCCCGGCACAGCAGCCTCCCGATGCAGCGCGGCCGCGCAGTGGTTCATGACCTCCACCA
>NZ_JBSFDP010000019.1:41319-125599 GCF_053593975.1 Streptomyces sp. NPDC002004 | reverse complement strand
GCAGGCGGGGACGGCGGTCCTGGTCGATTCCCGGGGCGTGCCCCGCGTGCGCTGTGCCTGCGGCAACCCGCTGACACCGCCGGTCGCCCAGAAGGCCACCCCGAAGCGCGTGGGCAACGCCTGGCCCCACTACCGGCCCTCCGACGTCGTCGTGGTCGCACCCGTACGCCGGGAGACGAAGAGGTTCGTCATGGTCGACCCGCACAGCGGTGACTGGTTCGTACGGCGGCGCGGCGACGACAAGGGCGTGCACGACGAGAGGACCGCACCACCGGTGATCAGGCCGGCCGAACCGGGCCGTGCGTCGACGTCCCCGGGGACGAGTTCCTCCACGGGCACGAACGAGAGCTCCGCCCGGCCGTCGGGACGAGGCGAGCCGTCGTCGACACCGGCGCCGTCCGACACGACGAAGGATCCCTCGGCCAAGAAGTCCCGGCCCGCGGAATCATCGAAGCCGTCGTCCGCTCAGCCGTCGCAGTCGTCGGCGCCCGAGTCGTCGAAGCCGAAGCCGAAGTCGGAGTCCAAGCCGAAGTCGAGGACGCATTCGAGTCCGTCACCGAAGTCGAAGCCGACGTCGAAGGCGTCGGACGGGACGAAGGGACACTCCGCCAAGAGGCCGAGGCCCACGGATTCCGCGGAGTCGTCGGTGCCGACCGACAAGGAGTCGCCCTCCGGACACGGCAGCTCCCCGAGCGCGGCGAAGGACGATCCCTCGCCGAGTGCGGACGGGCCCTCCCCGCAGGGCCGGGAGCGGAAGGCGGCGAAGGACGGTCACTCGCCCGAGGCGCACAAGCGCTCCGCACACGAGAAGCACCGCAAGGCGGCGAAGGACGGTCCTTCTGCGAGCCCGGACAAGCCCTCCGAGCCGTCCCCGGCCGGCTCGACCGCTCTGTCGCCACCGTCGCACGATGCGCCTCCGACGCCGTCGGGGCCCTCCCCCGAACCGTCCTCCGCGCGGCGGACACCGCACGGGCCGCGGACATCGGACGCGCCGCACCCGGCGAAGTCCGGGCAGCCGTCCCCCGAGGCGGGGACCCGGAGCTCCACGCACGAAAGCGCGACAGCCCCGCATCCCACGCCCGCGAGCCCCGGCCACGCGGGTTCCGGCCCCGCCGGTGCCACGCCCGAGGGCCCCGCACACACGGCTTCCGCGCCCGGCGGCTCGCAGTCCGACGAGGGCGCACCTCAGCAGGCGTACACCCCGGGCGCACCGTAGAGCTCTCCGCCTCGCGGCGGTCACGGCATACCCGGGGGCCCGCTCCCTCGCGGACGTACGACCGATGCTCCCCCTGCTTGTCAGTGCCGGCGGATAGTGTTCGAGAGCATGTGCGAGCCGGGAGGGGCATGATGACCGAGGGACCGATCGACCTGATCCGCCTGGAGGGCGAGGGCAACACCGTCGTTCTCCGCCTGACCGGGAAGCAACCCCGTCAGGATCCGGCCGCTGCCGCCGCGCTCGCCGGAGAGTTCCTGGTCGAGACGCCGTTCGTACGCGGACGCCTCGACACCTGGGTCGTGCCGGACGACCTGCGGCACTGGCAGGAGGCCCTGGACGCCCTCGATGCCGGGCAGGACATCGCGTGGCGCGAGGACACCAGGGGGCCCGAGCTGGTCATCGAGCGCGACGCGGCGCAGGAGCGGGCCCATGTGACGATCAGGGACCACTCCATGTCCCTGACGACGGTGACCGTGACCGTCCCACTGGCCGACGAGTGGTTCGACGACGCGTACCACCGCCTGGACCTGGCCTGGAAGACCTGGCCCCCCACCGAGGACTGACGGCGCTGCGGCCCGGCGGCCCCGCCCGGAGCACGAGAGCCCACGGAGCCGCCGGGAAGGTGGACCCCGTCCGCGGAGGGGAACGGAGCCGGCGGAGACCCCGTCCGCACCCGCGCACGCGGCCCGACGGCGCCGGGCGACGCGTCTTGCAGGGCGCGGCCGCGGACCCCGGGGCGTGCGGTCGAATGCTTCGCGAAACCGGGCTCGGCGTCGTGCACATCACCCCCGTACGGCCCGTCCGCGGCGCCTTCGACAGCGCGCCGCCCCGTGGGGGACCGGGCACCCTCCCCCCGTGCGTCGCGACCCGGCACATGGCCGTCCAGGACTTCCGGCCATCCCCTCTGACCTGGTCTTTCGTAGGGACCCTTCCTAAGATCACGGCGGAGGGAAGGGGGACCGGATGGACCGGAACATCCGCACCGTGGACGACGTACTCAAGCTGCTGGACGGCCTGTTCGCACCGGAGGCCGACCGCTGGTCGGCCCACGGGGCATCCTGGTGGGACGGCTTCTACGCGGACCGTTCAAAGCCGGTGCCGTTCTTCGTGGCGAAGCCGGACGAGAACCTGGTCTCCTACCTCGAACGCGGGCTCGTCACCCCCGGGCGTGCGCTCGATCTGGGGTGCGGGCCGGGACGCAACGCGCTCCATCTGGCCTCCCTGGGATTCGACGTGGACGCCGTGGACCTCTCCCCGGCGGCCGTCGCCTGGGCTCGGGACCGCACACGCGAGACGGGCGCCGAGGTCAGGTTCCTGTGCGGTGACGCGTTCACCCTCGCGGGCACCGAACTCGAGGGCCCCTACGACCTGATCTACGACTCCGGCTGCTTCCACCATCTGCCGCCGCACCGCCGCATCAGCTACCTCGCCCTCCTCGACAACGCTCTGGCACCCGGCGGCCATCTGGGCCTCACCTGTTTCGCGGCCGGCGGGATGGGATCCGAACTCGGCGACGCCGACTTCTACCGTCAGGGCCGCCTCCACGGCGGTCTGGCCTACACCCCGGAGTCGCTGCGCCGGATCTTCTCCGATCTGACGGAGGTGGAACTGCGCCGTATGCGGGAGGAGTCACCGGAGTCCCCGTGCTTCGGCGAACCCTTCCTCTGGACGGCGCTGTTCCGCCGCGACGAACGGGCCCGAGAAGCGTCGTGCCGCAGGTCCTGAAGTGTGCGGGGTGAACCGGGCGTGTGCGCGTGCCGAAACGTCCCGCCCTGGTCCGGCGGTGGCGGTCCTGCTTGACCGGCCCCGTGCCGTGGGATGAATCTGGCCTCAGGTGGTGGGTGCTCACCAAGGAGGCGCCGTGACGACAAGCGCAGAGCCACGCGTGTCGGGGCTCGAGGTCCGTTCGATCGACTACGTCCCGCTGGACGAGCGGCATGGCAAGCTGTGGCACCTCGGGCCGCTGTGGTTCATGTCGAACGCACAGATCGCCACGCTCGCCGTGGGGCTGATCAGCATCACCCAGGGCGGCAACCTGGTCTGGTCGCTCCTCGCCATCGTCCTGGGCACCCTGGTGGGCACGTTCTTCATGGCCTTCCACTCCGCGCAGGGCCCGCAGCTGGGACTGCCGCAGATGATCCAGTCGCGACCGCAGTTCGGCTACGTCGGAGCCCTGCTGGTGTGGCTGTTCGCCTATGTGCAGTACGCGGGCTTCAACGTCTTCAACACGATCCTGGCCGGTGAGGCCCTGCACACCACCGTGCACGGCGGTGTGAAGCTGTGGGTCGTGGTGGTCACGGCCGTCGCGCTCGTCATCGCCCTCGTGGGCTACGACATCATCCACCGTGCGGAGCGGGTGCTGACGTACACCTTCCTGGTCGTCTTCGGGGTGTTCACCGTGGGCGTCCTGCTCACCCTGCACTATCCCCCCGGCTCCTTCGACCTCGGTGACTTCAAGTGGACGCCGTTCCTCGCCCAGTTCGGCGTGGTGGCCGGCTACCAGATCAGCTGGGCCATCTACGTCTCCGACTACTCCCGCTACCTTCCCCCGGACGTCACGGTACGCAAGACCTTCTACTGGACCTACTTCGGATCGGCGCTCGGCGGCATCTGGCTCATGGCGCTGGGTGCGCTCCTCGCCGCGTGGGCGGGCAAGGGCTTCGAGACGATCCGCTCGATCAACGCCGCCGGTGACAAGGTCTTCAGCGGCTTCGGCGCGATCGTGCTGCTGTTCGCCGCGCTGGGCCTGATCTCGGTGACCGCGCTGAACATGTACGGAGGGTCGCTCACCCTCATCAGCGCGATCGACTCGTTCAAGAGGGTGCGGCCGACCCTCGGCGTGCGCCTGCTGACCCTCGGTCTCACCGCTGCGCTCTCCGTGGTGGGTGCGCTGGCCGCCACCTCCAACTTCCTCGAGAACTTCAACGACTTCCTGCTGCTGGTGCTCTACCTGTTCATCCCGTGGACCGCGGTGAACCTCATGGACTACTACGTGGTGCGCCGCGGCCACTACGCGGTCGCCGAGATCTTCAACCCCCGTGGCATCTACGGACGCTGGGGCTGGCACGGCATCATCGCGTACCTGGTCGGCTTCGCCGTCATGGTGCCGTTCTTCTCCGTGGGCACCCTCTACGTCGGCCCCGTGGCCAAGGCGCTGGACGGCGCGGACATCTCCCTGTTCATCGGGCTGCCCGTCTCCGCGCTGCTGTACTGGGTGCTCAGCCGGTCCATCGACGTCGAGGCCGAGACCCGCCTGGCCGAGGCCGAGGCCGAGGCGTTGGAATCCGCGGCGCACGAGCACCGCGAACCGTGACCCGCAGGTCACCGGATCCCCGCCCCCTGGGCCCTCGGCCCGGTGGTCGTCATGGGCGGGGGAGGGCCGCCTCCTGGCCGGGATTGGACGCGGGGAGCGCCCGACGGGGGACGGTGGGCAGGTCCCGGGAGCGGCGGATGGGGGAGAAGAAGAGAACCAGTCCCGCGAGCGGGATCCCCGCGGTGGTGATCCACATGGCCGCACGCAGTCCGAGGGCACTGCCGAGCGCCCCTCCTAGCAGAGAGCCGACCGGAATCGTCCCGTAGCTGAGGAAGGAGGTGCTCGCGGTCAGGCGACCCAGGAGCTCCGGCGGACAGTAGCGCTGCTGGAAGCTCGCCTTGACCACGTTGCCGGCCACGACGCCCGCGGAGACGCAGATGCCGCCCGCCACGAAGAACAGGGTCCCGGCACCGTCGACGGTCAGCGGAATCAACAGGGCGAACACGGCCAGACCGAGTTCGAACAGCAACGTGGCGCGGGCCGTTCCGAGCCGGTCGGCGACGCGGCGGGCCAGAAAGGCCCCGGCCACGCCCCCGGCGCTGACGGCCGCGACGAGCGCACCGACGGTGGCGGGTGCCAGACCGACCGTGCGTACCAGGAAGATCACCCTGATGGACTGGTAGCCCATGAGGGCCAGGTTGGACGCGGCGGCGAAGAGCGTGAGCGTGCGCAGCCACGGGTCGCCGCCGATGAGGCGCAGACCGTCGACGACCTCGGCCACCAGGCCCGTGCGCCGGCCGTCCGACCCCGCGCGCCGGCCGTCCGATCCCGTGCCGGGTGACTCCCGGTGCCGTATGCCTGCCAGGCACAGGAAGGAGACGAGGAAGGTGGCGGCGTTGACGAACATCCCGTTGACCGCGCCCGCGAGCTGTACGGCCAGGCCCCCCGAGCCGAGACCGGCGATCTGCGCGGCGGATGCGCTGCCGTGCAGTTTGGCGTTGCCCTCGGGCTGGTCGGCGGGTTCGAGGATGGCCGGGAGATAGGCGCTGTAGGCGGTCTGGAAGAACACCGCGGCCGTGCCCGTGAGCAGGGCGACGGCCACCAGCAGTCCGATGCTCAGCCGGCCGCACCATGCGGCCACGGGGATGCAGCAGAACAGCAGGAGCGAGACCGCGGCGGCCGCGAGCATGACGGGTCTGCGCCGCAGCCGGTCCACCCAGGCACCGGCGGGCAGACCGACGACCAGCCACGGAGCCCAGGCCGAGGCGCTCAGCAGACCGGCCTCGAACGGGCCGGCCCCCAGGTCGGAGACGGCGATCAGCGGCATCGCGACTCCGGTGACGGAGGCACCGAACTTGCCCGCGATCTCCCCGCTCCACAGCAGCCGGAAGTCCCGGTGGCGGCACAGCAGGCCACCCCGCGCACCCGCGCTCATGAGATCCCCCGCTCCCCGCGGGGGTAGGACTGCAACTGCACCACGACGGGCAGGGCCCCCGGATCCGGTGCGGTGTCGGCGGGGGGCGTGTGGCGGGCGATGACCGCCATCAGTTCCGCGTTGAGAGCCGCCAGCTGGTGCGGCGTCAGCCGCAGGTCACGCCACTCCGACACGGTGCCGGCGGCCCGCCACTCGTCCGGCCAGTCCTCGCCGAGATACCGCAGGGTCCGCTCGAAGTACTGGCGTACCAGTTCGTTCAGGTACACCGACAGCGCCCCCTGGCTGTCCGGCTCGTCACGGAAGTCGGCGATGTTCAGCTCATTGGTGACGCCCGCTCTCTTCCACCAGCGCTCGCGCCGGGTGCCGCGTTCCTTCTCCTCCACGATGAAGCCGTGCTCCGCGAGGTTGCGCAGATGCCAGCTGACGGTGCCGGTGTTCTCGCCCAGGCGTTCGGAGAGTTGGGTGGCCGTGGCGGGGCCGTCGAGGCCGAGCATGTCGAGGATGCGCATGCGCAGAGGATGGGCCAGGCCCCGCAGGCTGCGCACATCGATGCGCCGGGTGGGCCGGGGCCGCGGTGCGCTGTCGGCGGTGACTTCGGGGGCGTGTGCGGGTTCGGAATCGTGGGACACACCGAGACCCTAGGGTGCAGAGAGTCCTCTGCATAGTGCTCTTTGCAGAGGATCCTCTGGAACATGGTGTGGTCGGCCACCCCGCGCCAACAGTGGCCGAAATGCGCAGCGTTCAGCGAGCGGCCCGCAGCGCGGCGTGCTCGGCGAGCACTTCCCGGATGACGTGCCCGGCGATACGCGCCATGACCGGGTTGGTCTCCCGGTAGTGCCGCAGTTCCAGCAGCGCGATCGACAGCGTCCAGCCGCGCCCACGTGCCCAGGCCGCGTCATCGGCACCCGATGCGGCCCGGAAGACGGTCCGCGCCTCGGCCGGCAGTACGTACCACGCGGCGATCAGGTCGACGGCGGGATCTCCCAGGCCCAGGCACCCGAAGTCGATGACGGCGCTGAGCCGCCCCTCGGCGAGCAGCAGATTCCCCGGTTGCAGATCCGCATGGATCCAGACCGCCGGACCGGTTGACGAAGGGGCCCGCAGCGCGCAGCTCCAGGCGGCGGTGGCCGCATCGGTGTCGACGTGTCCGGTGAGTTCCGAGATCGCCCCACGTGTGACGGCATCGCGCGACGCCAGGGACTCGCTGCGGTAGGAGGGCGGCCCGTCGGTGGGGTCGACGCGGTGCAACGCGGCCACGAAGCCCGCCAAGTCCTCGGCGAGCCGCAGGGGTTCGGGGATGCGTCCGGCCACGGGATGCGAGCCGTCGAGCCATCGGTGCACCGACCAGCGCCAGGGATAGCCCTCGGCGGGCGCGCCCATGCCCAGCGGCACGGGGACGGCGACCGGGAGCGGCGGTGCGAGCCGCGGCAGCCACGTGTGCTCCTTCGTCACGTCGTCGGCCGCTCCTGCACGCCGGGGGAGCCGCACCACCATGTCCGGGCCCAGCCGGTACACGGCGTTCGACGTGCCCGCGGACACGACCGGCTCGACGCGGAGCTCCGCCCACCGGGGAAACTGCGTGGCGATCAGCCGCCGCACGAGGCGCACATCGATGTCCGGCTCGTCGGCGTGCGACGTGCCGTTCCTGCCGGTGTCCATCCGGGCCCTTCCGTAGGGGGCGCCCCGGCCGCACGCGCGGGACGACGGCGGTGGGGGAGCGGGCCGACGGCTGCCGGGCCGAGGACCATACGACTCCAGGGGGATGCCGCCGGTCAACTCGTTTGCGTACGGGGCGGACGGCTTCGAACTGCGGAGCCGAGCCCGTGTGAACACCGCGCCCAGGCATCGATCCACCGGCCGTCGGCCGCCCGGCGCCGCTGGCCCGCCCGGCAGCCGCCATGAGGGCCGCCGCCGATTAATCCGGGTGGACGACGGGTTCCTTGTCCTAAGGTCCCTGCGTGAGCAATTCCCTGGCAGCCGCTGTGCTGACGACCCCCGACCTGGCCTGCGCGACGGACGCCGTACGCACACTCCTGGACCTGGCAGATCTCACCGGCGCGGAGGTGGACTTCGAGGCGGAGATACGGTCGCCGGACGTGCTGTCGCGGATATGCCGGTTGCTCCCGGACCTCACCTGGTGGGCGAAGGCCGGGAGCGAGCACGGGTGCTCGGACGCCGGGGACGACCCGGCGCAGTGCCTGCCGATCCGGATCCACGACTGGAGCCATCCGCTGGATCTGGCCGAGCCGTTCATCGCCTCGCTGGGGCCGGATCGCGCGGCCGTCCGCTTCGACCTCGGAGCCTGGCCCGCGGTTCCCGACGTCGGGCTCGAGGAGATCTCGCAGAAGTACGCGTACCTCACGCTCTCGGTCAACTGCCGTGACCTCTACCAGGGCGAGCCGTCCGCCGATCACTCCATCCATGTGCACGTGCCGTCCGAGCGCCACCTGCCCCGTGTCCACTGGCTCGCCCGACAGGTGGGCGGCCGCTTCGACGGCAGGACCGAACTGGCACCGCTGTGAGCTCCCGGCGGCACACACCGGATCCGGGGTATGCCGGCGGTGCGACCGTCAACGCGGCTGCGGCAGTTGCATGGACAGCTGGAGGGCCCCCGTGCAGGTCAGCCGCCGCGCGATCTCGGCGCAGGCTTCGGCACCCCTGGGGCTGGCGGCGGGCAGCATGGGGCTGCTGGTGCTGTGCGCCGTCCCGCCGGGGCGAGCGGTGACCAGCTCGTCGCTGGCGGAGCGGATGGAGGCCGCGGCCGCACCGTCGTGTCCACCGGTGGACACATCGGCCCACACGGTGGCGCAGGACGGGCTGAACCGGAGCCGCACGGCATGGGACCCGAAGGCCACCATGCTTTCGGTACGGGCGTCCCGGTCGCAGCGGGAGTCCGTCGCGTCCTGCCCCTGACAGCTCCGGCCGTGGCAGCCCGGCCGCCCCGCACCGCCGTCCGGCAGGGCCGGAACGGTCATGGCGCAGGCGACCGCACCCAGTGTCGCCGACAGCACCAGGGCGGCTGCCGAGCGCCGCATCTGCCGCCCCCGGCCGTCCGGGCGATGCGGCTGCGGCGAGGCGGCCACCGGCACGGTGCGCACCGGCGGTGCGGCAGCCGGCGCGGTGCTCACAGGCGGTGCGGCAGCCGGGGCCGCGCCCGCGGGAACCGCGTTCGTCGGCGCGGTCTCGGCCCGGCACGCGTCCTCCCACAGCATCAGCAGCGACGCCAGCTCCGCGCCCGCGAGCCGCCCGAGTGCCTCCACCGCGGTGCGCGGCGGGAACTTCACGCCGTTGAGATAGCGGTGCCAGGCGGACTTGCTGTGGGCGGTACGCGTGGCCAGCGCGGCCAGGCTGAGCCCCGTGCGCTGCTTCAGGGCGCGCAGGTGTTGCACGAGCAGCAGCGCGGCGGGGCTGAGCGAGTCGGGCAGTGGCTGCCAGCGGGCCGCACTTCGCTCCGTCATTCCGCTCCCATCCCTCCGTACGACGTCCGATTCGTCTCGGATGGCGGGATGTGTACCCAGGGGAGCGGTGCGGCCACACGCAAGGCCCGAGTCATCGGGCGATCGGCTTGTAGTACAGGGAGAAGGCGCGGTGCGACGGCTGTCCCTGGGTGAAGCCCAGACACAGCCAGGGGCCTCCGTGGCGCAGCACGGCCAGGCCTTCGGGCTCGCGCGGGAACAGTCCGCGTGCCGTGGGCTCCAACACGTCCTCCAGAACACGGCCGTTGTGCGCGTCGATGCGGAACAGCCGTACGTCCCCGGCCGATCCGGGAGGGTCGCCCGGTCCGTATCCGTGGCCGAGCAGCTGATAGACGTACCGGCCGTACAGGGCCATGCCCTGGAAGGGCAGCCCCCGTCGGGCCCCGGGCTGCGGGAAGTCGGACAACGGCCGGGCGTCGCCGGCGACGAACCGCCGCAGCCCGTACACCCGGTAGCGCGGGACGCCTCTCCTCTTGTACCGCAGCAGCAGCCGGTCGTGCGCGGGGTCGAGCGTCACGTAGTTGCTCGTCGAGCCCGGAACCGGATGGTACGTGGCCAGACTCCGGTCGTCGCGCGTGACCACCCGCCCCGGCATGAAGGGGAAGCGGCAGATGCCGCGGCCGTAGCCGGAGGCGGGATGTGCGTCCCACTCCGTCCAGAGCAGGCCGGGCCGGCCGGGGGTCTCCTCGACGCCGAGGGCGCCACCGTGGCCGAAGCCCAGCAGGTACATATGGCCGGTGAGCGTGCCGTCCATGGTGAGCCGGTTCAGGCAGACGTCGCCGCGGGCCCCGCGCTCGGCATGGGTGAACGCGCGCGCCTCGCCCGGCAGCCGGACGCCGCCCTGCATCACCTGCAACGCGTACATCAGGCCGTACCGTTCGTCGCATCCGAAGGACTGGAGCACGGTGGAGTGGGTGAGTTGCGCGCCCTGGATCCAGGGTCTGCCCGTCGATGCGAGCCCGGTCGGCTCCGTCCGCTGCCGGGCGCCCGCCGGGCCGGCGGGCAGCGCGGCCGCCAGGGCGGCAGCGGCGGTGAGCCCGAGCGCGGCCCTGCGGCTCGGACTGCCGGGGAGTGAAGGGGACATGGGGGGATCTCCAAGCCTGCTCGAGTGATCCGTTCGCCGGTGGCTGTCCGCAGGAGCGAGGCCGCCCGTCCCGCGCACGGCGGGACGGGCGGGCCGTCAGCGGTTCAGCACCAGGGAACCGTGCTGAAGTTGTGGACGTAGTGGGCGGCCACGTAGCCGTCGTGGTGGGTGAGCCGGTACCAGCGGCGGTTGCCGGCGATCCGGCTCCCGTTGGTCTTGCAGCGGATGTGCAGCGTGCTGCCGGGGTGCGCCCAGCCGATCACGCGGTAGCCGGTTCCGGGACCGGAGCGGACGTTGAGCGGCACCCAACGCGTCTGCGTACGGCCGTCGACATGGCCGGTGCGGTGGGCGGGGCGCCACAGCAGCGGCGGCGGCACGTACCGGCCGGCCGTGGACTGGTGCGCGGCCACGGTCCGCTGCGGCGCGGCGGAGGCGGCGTCGGCGGAGACGACGGCGACGGGGAACATCGCCAGCGTCGCGAACGCGGCCACCAGACCGCGCTGCATCCTGCGATTCATGCGATTCTCCTACGAAGGTTGGTCAGGACCGGCCGAGTGCGACCCTGTGGGGCCCAGCGTTTCCGCCGTCTGGTACAAAGATTCCGTCCCAGCTGTTTCTGGGAGAAAATGGGACGTCCCATGCGCGAGAGCGGCAGCGCGGGGCTCGGGGGCCCGCTCCGGCGACGGCGTACGCCGGGCGGTCCCGGCGTGGCGCGATGGCTCCCGGCCCGCCGCCGGGAGTCAGGGCCGGCCGACCGTGCCGCCCGTCGCCGTGTGCGACACGAACCCGTGTCCACGGAAGTCCACCCCTATGGCGTAGAGGTATCACCCGATTGCCACGCATCTGCTCCAACGGGCACGGCGTTGGTGGGATATGGCATCAGCGACAACTCCTACCGCGTTCCCGCGCTTCTCGGTCGGTGACGGCTCCCGCCCGGGTGCCGTAGAGGTCTCGAGGGGAGGGTGGAGCTTCACACCGGGTTCCGCGTCGACCCCCGAAGCAGGCGGCTCGCTGCACTGCGACGGCGCCCATGTGGAATTGCGCTACTGCTCCGCCGACTTCGCGGAGTTCCTTGCGGAGATGATCGACATCCAGGCGGAGTTCGACCGTCATTCGACCCCCGTCGCGGCGGGGCACGGTGAATGGGGCGGGCGGAACCGGCATGTATGAGCCGCACGGCCGCTACAACGATGCCGGCGCCCAGCACGAGCCGCACGCCTCGGAGGGATGGCCCCAACCGGACCATCCCTATGCCCATCCCAACTACCTGTACGCCCACCCGGATTGCGAGCACCCGCATCATGAATACGACTGTCCGCATACTCCTGTCGCGCAACAGCCTCTGACCTCGTTCGCTCCGGACGCCGCGTGGGACCCGGCGGAGGAACTCGCCGAGCTGCTGGCGGACCAGGCGTCCGCCGACCAGAACGCCTTCCCGCCGCCCGCCGATCCCGCCGAGGCCGACGGGGGCGCGGCCGCCGGGGACCCTCTCTCGGACCTTTCGCAGATCACCTCCGAACTGCCGGTGATGCGCCCCGTACCCGGGCACCGTCGTGTCCGTCAGCGGCGTCCCGCTCCCTACCCGCTGCAACGGGTCAGCTTCTTCCTCGCCGCCGTCGCCGCCGTCATTGTCGCGATGGTCAGCGTCTTCGGCGGCATGGCCACGTACGACCCGCTGCGCCACATCGCCGACCTCCACACCACGTGGGGCGCGGCGTGCTGGCCCCTGCTGGTCTACGGACCCTGGATGGTCGCCTCGCTGTGCGTCCTGCGCGCGGCACTGCACCGGCGTCACGCCGTCCACTCCTGGGCCGTCGTACTGCTCTTCTCCGGCGTTGCGATGCTGCTGTGCGTGGCCCAGGCTCCGAGGACGTTCACCGGCATCGCCGCAGCGGCACTGCCCGCAGTCGCGTCCCTGGCCTGCTTCCACCAGATCGTCCGCCAGATCACCCTCACCCGACCGCCCCGCCGAACCGTGCACAGGCGCCGCCAGGCCGCGCCGCGTCCCACGGCCACGGCGCGGCCGAAGGGGAACGTCAGGCGCTGACGCCCGTCGCGCCGCGACGACACGATGCGGCACGGCCGCAGCCCGGGGCCGGGTCTCCTGCGCAGCAGGGGCCCGGCCCCGGGCTCTGTCCACGCCCCGTCAGGCCGCCGCGTCCACCACCGCCGAGCGCTCCGCATCGTGCAGTTGCTCGATGAGTGACGTACGCGCGCGGGCCACCCGCGAGCGCACCGTGCCGACCGGGCAGCCGCTGACGAGCGCTGCCTCGGCGTAGGGGAGCCCCATCAACTGCGTGAGGACGAAGGCCTCACGCCGCTCGGCGGGCAGGGCGTCCAGCAGCTCCGAGAGGGCGACACCGTCGTCGAAGCCGGGCAGATCGCAGGGCTGGGCGCACTCGACCGCGGCCTGCCAGTCGTCCGTGTCCGACAGACGGGGCCGGGAGGCGGCGTGCCGGAAGCTGTCGATCACCGCACGGCGGGCGATGGACAGCAGCCACGTACGGGCCGAGGAACGGCCCTCGAACCGGTGCAGGCTGCCGAGCGCTCGCACGAACGTGTCCTGGGCGAGGTCGTCGGCGGCCTGTGGGTCCGCGCTGAGATGGGCGACGTAACGGACGACGTCGCGGTGCAGCGCACGGACGAAGTGCTCGACGGCCTCGGGGTCGCCGCCGCGCGCGGCGAGTGCCAGGGCGGTCGTCGACTCGTCGTGCGAGGCGGGCAGGGCAGGAGTGATCACCTGGTGTCCTTCTCGGGAATCCGGGGGCCGGACCGGTGTGCCGGGAGGCACCGCGGGTCCGGTGTTGACGCGCGGCCGTGCGCGAGCGCACGGCCGGTGCCCGGGCCGCCTTTCAGGAGTGCTGGACGCGCATGGGTGCACGAGCGCATGGGCTCGTCGGCGCATGCGCGGGAGCACGGCGGCGCCGGGGATCCGGCTGTCTTTCAGACGACAGCGGGCGCGGCGGGCGGACCCCGTGAAGTGATCGTGTGGACCAGCGGGAGCCGGCGCGGAGCGCGGTCCGAGCGGGCCCGGCGGGCGCGGATGCGCGGGCGGTGGGGCGGCGTCGGCAGCAGGAGCAGCAGCCGCAGCGGGGCGACCAGCCACCCGGCGAGCGCCCGCAGGATGCGGAAGGCGGCACGCTCTCCCTGAGCGAGCCACAGACCGCACAGCAGTGCGGCGAGCAGGTGGGCGGCGAGCATGCCCGTCGGGGACATGCCCTCCGTCGTGTTCATGGAGGCCGACGCCCCGGTCGATGCGACGGCGTGCATGACGCCCGTCCCATGGCCCATGGCGGGCATCGACATCGACATGGCGTGCGCGGTCGTGCCCGACCCCGACGGCGCCCCGCACAGCAGGAACCGTGCCCACTGGCCGGCGAAGGACGCCCCGTCGGACGGATCCGGCCCTGCCAGCGTCTGCGCGAGCGCGAACGACGAGTGCAGCAGCGCCTGCGCGGCCACCACGACCGTGACGACGAGGAGCGGCCCGCGCTCCCGGCCGGCCAGACCCCAAGCCGCGGCGCCCGTGGCCACGGCTCCCACGGCCATCGCCCACCACGGCACCGGGGCACCCGACATCATCACGTGCCCCAGAGCTGCGAGCAGCCCACAGACGGCCGCGAACACCGCGGCCCGTACCGTGCGAGAACACCACCCAGCAGTCATGGCGGCCTCATCCTCGCATCCGCGTCCACGCCGTCGCGGGCGGGTACGTGCATCCGACGGGTTCCTGACCCCATCCTGGGCATGTGGCCCATGACACGTCAACGCCCCGGAACTCACCGGGAATTCGGTCCGACTCCTGACGGAGAGCGGGATCTCCGGGAGACGGGCCAGGACCCACAGGTCGGCGCCGCCCACGGACAGGACCGGGCGTGATGCGGGCCGGCCGGGTGTCGGCGCCGACCGCCGTGGCCCGCACGAGTAGCAGCCCGGTGGCGTTCACGGCCCCGCCCACGACGGCCGAGCCCGGCCCCACCCCGACGGGTTCGCCCTCCCCTGTCACCAGGGACAGATCCAGGAGTCGGCCCCGGAGCGGGCCTGTGGGGCCCGCCACGCGGGCGGTGCAGCGGGCCCCGTCGGGCCGACACGCGGCAGACGACGCAGAACCTAGATGTGTTAGGTTCTAACCTAGAGGTTCTAGGAAACGCTGTCCGGAGGTGGCGCATGGTGCGTGCAGGTCTCACCGCGGCCAGGCTGACGGAGGCCGCCGCAGAGATGGCCGACGAGGCCGGTCTGGAGAAGGTGACGGTGTCCGCGCTGGCGCGGCGCTTCGGGGTCAAGGACGCGAGCCTCTACTCGCACGTGAAGAACCTGCGCGATCTGCGCGTCCGGATCGCCCTGCTGGCCGCGGGGGAGATGACCGATCGCATCGGCGCGGCCGTCGCGGGCCGGTCGGGCAAGGACGCGCTCGTCGCCTTCGCCGACGCCTACCGGCGCTACGGCCTCGAACACCCTGGCCGCTACGCGGCGACGCAGATGCGTTTCGAACCCGAGGAGGTCGCCGACTCCGCCGGGTTCCGCCGCAGCGTCGACCTGACCTACGGCATGCTGCGCGCCTACGGACTGACCGAGCCGGACCTCACCGACGCCGGCCGTCTGCTGCGCAGCGCCTTCCACGGCTATGTCCACCTGGAGCTCAGCGGAGCCTTCGGGCACTCCCGCGAGGTGGAGCAGTCCTGGTCGCGTTCGCTGGACGCGCTCCATGCGCTCCTGGAGAACTGGCCTTCCGCACACGACAGGAGCACACGATGACCAAGCCCGTGACCGGCACCCTTGCGGTGCCCGGCGCCACCCTCCACCACGAACGGCGCGGCAGCGGCCCGGTGTTGCTTCTCATACCCGGCGGTGCCGCCGACGCCGGACTCTACGAGGGCATGGCCGACGACCTCGCCACCCGGTACACCGTGGTCTCCTACGACCAGCGCTGCCTGTCCCGCAGCAGGTTCGACGGACCGCTCGCCGACCAGCAGGTGGAGGTGTGGAGCGACGACGTGCTCCGGCTGCTCGACCTGGTGTCGCCGCACGAGCCGGCCCATGTCTTCGGCAGCAGTTCCGGCGCCATCACGGCACTCGATCTGCTCGCCCGCCACCCCGAGCGGCTGCGCAGGGTGGTTGCGCACGAGGCCCCGCTGGTGGAGCTCCTCGATGATCCCGCGCCGCACCGTGCCCTGTTCGCCGATGTGCGCGAGACCTTCCGTGCGCACGGGACCGGCGCCGCCATGGCCCGCTTCAGCGAGGGGCTGGGCGGCCGTCCGGCGGAGCAGGCGACCGAACTGCCGGACTCGATCCGGGAGATGGCTCCCCGGATGCACGCGAACCTCCCGGTCTTCCTGGAGCACATCCTGTGCCCGTTCACGGGGACCGAGCCGGACGTCGCCGCCCTGCGGCGTGCCGCTGACCGGCTCGTCCCGGCGGTCGGGCGCGACTCGCGCGACCAGGAGGCGCTGCACGGGCCGACCGTACGGCTCGCCGAACTGCTCGGCCTGGAGATCACGGAGTTTCCCGGCGGGCACCTCGGCTGCACCGAACACCCGGAGGAGTTCGCCGCACAGCTGCTGGCGGCGCTCGACTGAGGCGGTGCGGCCTGCCCGGTGGGGTGGACGCGCCGCCGGTGCTCGGCCGGAGGCTTCCCCGCCGGTCCGCGGCGGTGCGCCTCCGGCCTTCGAGGACGGTGCGCCTCCGGCCTTCGGGGGCGGTGCGCTGCGCAGCCGCCGTCGACCGGCGGTCGACGGCGGCTGGAACGCTTCGCTTCCATGTCCTGATCAGTAGGGTTATGTCCGACCCGTGCGAGCGGTTGCCGGGCCATCTGCACACAAGCATCACAAGGTTTGCGCCTCGCCTGCGGGTGATGCCGTTAGCGTGACTGGCTGCACGATCCCGCATGCAAACATGGACACGCCTTCCGGCGCCCCTGGCGGCGCAGTGAGTACAGAAAGATCGCAGATGGACTACTGCTCGTCGTGCCGCCGGAACCTCAACGGGGCACTGGTGTGTCCGGGATGCGGCGAGTACGCCCCCGACATAGCCCCGCCCGCTCGCCACGGCGACACCTGGGGCGCCGCCACGACGGCCTGGGACCCGTGGACGCGGGAGACGCCCTTCTCCGCGGAGCCCCGTCACGCCATCGACGACTTCGACGCCCCGCCCGCCGCGGACGCCGCCGCGTTCGACGAGGAGCCGGCGGATGCCCCGGACTCCGGCGCGGACACCGGCTTCGACGGTGCCTCCGGCACCGGAGTGGGCCGGGCGGCCCGGCGCCGGCAGCTGGCGCGCTGGAAGAAGCACAAGCGCCGTGCGGCGGCCGCTACGGCGTTTGCGATCGCAGGCGGCGCGCTGACCGTCGCCCTGCTGCCGGACAAGCCGTCCGCCAACGCCACGCATGCCACCGCGGCCCCGGAGCCGCGGGTCGAGGCCACCCCGCGGACCGAGAACACCGACGCGAGCACGCAGCAGTCCGACGAACGGGCCTCACGGCACACCGGTGCCCACCGGTCCACCGAGGCCGCCACGGAGCAGCACGCGAACGCCAGTGCCCCCGCCACGGCCTACCGGCAGCCGGCCTCCACCGCCACGAACCACCCCCTCACGAGCACCGACGCCGCGCCGCGCAGCGCGCCGGCGCACTCCGCCACGACGACGCATTCCGGCGGCACCGGCGCCGCGGCGTCATCCGGGCCGGCCGCGCCCGCCTCCGGCGGTTCGTCCAACAGCGGTTCGTCCAACAGTGGCTCGTCGGGCAGTGGCTCGTCGGACAGCGGCAGCTCGCAGTCGGGCCAGGCACCCGCGGCCCAGCCGACACAGCCCGCGCAGCCGTCGCAGGCGACGCCTCCGAGCGGCTCGACCTCAGCGACGCCGGTGTGTGTGCTCGGAGTCGTCTGCATCGGCTGACAACTCCGGTCCCGCGCCCGCGCGGTACCTCGTGTGAGGACGGCCCGCCTCGTCGAAACGGAGGCGGGCCGTCGCTCGGCGCCGCCATCGCTTGTCGACGCCGGGGGACCGGTTCCCAGCGGTGCCACCAGCTGACGCGGACGGCGCCCCGGCCGCCGAATCCGGCGCCCTTCGCCTGCTCACCGCCGCTGGTGGCAAGGGCGTGCCCGGGCGTTCCGCCGAGCTCGTCGTACCGATCGGCCGCCGAATCGTTGCCCGTTCGCGCCGCACGTGTCCTGCGGCGCCGGCCGGAGCGGTGCGGCCAGGTGCGTGCCCTCCGCGAACCCGCAACCTCCTCTGCGGGACACGCCCTGAGCCGGCCGTACAGTCGATCCATGAACGCGCCACGGCCCACCGATCCGCAGTCCGAGGCCGCGCAGGGCCGTGTCGCTCTCTGGCTCGACCCGGAAGACCTGCGCCGGCTTGCCGACCACTGCTGCTGCACCGACGATGCCTCTGAAGCGGACAAGGAGCGCTGCGGGCGTCTGCGGTTCCGGGCCGCCACGGCCCTGCACAAGCACCAGCAGTCCGGTTGAGCGGCACGGGGCGACATCCGTCACGCGCGGAGGAACCGGCCCGAACCCCGTACGCCTGCTCGCCGTTCGGCGAGGTATCCAGCCGCGCGTGAGCGCTCCGCATCGCGGTTCGGCGGGCGCGTACACGAAGCCGCCGATGTGCGGCCAACAGCCGTTACCGGCCACATATCGGCGAGCGACGCTCGCCGTCAGGGAGGCGTCAGCGGCAGCCGTTCGCCGTCAAGGAGGGGGCAATGGCAGCCCGTTCGCCGTCAGAGAGGTGTCAGTGACAGCCCGTTCGCCGTCAGCATCGCGTCATGGAGTGCCCGGCGTGCCGAGTCCGCGGCAATAGCATCGGCGGCGTCCCGGTCCGCCGTCCCGGACCGGGACGGCAACCGCCGTACCGCACCGCACGGATCCTCCAGGAGGCATCCCATGACAGACCTCATCTGCGGAGAAGACCCGGAACCCTCCGAACGCCACCCGGCCGGACTCCTCTGCGTACCCGTCCGGCCGGGGCCCACGGGGTGCGTGGTCCGCCTGTTCCGCACACCCCCCGGCGGCCGCACCGCCGTCGGCTTCACCACCGAGCGGCGGCTGACCGCCACTCTCGGCCCGGACCAGGCGTGGATCGGACTCGCCGAGCCCGCCCTGCACGCCCTCGCCGCGCCGCTCGGCGTCACCACCGTCACGGTGGATCCGCAACTCACCGCGCCCTCCACCGCCCGGTCGCGGGCCGCGGGGTCCAAGGCCCGCCCCGCACCGGTTGCACAGCTGCGGCCCGTCCACGCCGGTGACCCGCAGCCCCTGCGGATCGGCTGAGGCGGACCACACGATGACCACTGTGTACGAGCCCGCACCGCTCCCCACCGCCGACTACCTGACAGTGTGGCCGGCCTCCACGACCGAGCGGCGGCGGCACGATCCGGCCGTGGGCGGCGTACCCCTCGCCGAACTCGCCGCACGCTTCGGAACGCCGGTCCACGTGCTGGACGAGGGCGAGGTCCGGGAGCGCTGCCGCGCCTATCGGCGGGCCTTCCCGGAAGCCGAAATCCTTTACGCGGCCAAGGCGTTCCTCTGCCGCGCCATGGCGCGTTGGGTGGCCGACGAAGGCCTGGGTCTCGACGTGTGCTCGGCCGGCGAGCTGGAACTCGCCGTCAGTGCCGGAGTCCCACCCGAGAGGATCGTGCTGCACGGCAACGCCAAGTCGCCCCAGGACCTGGAGACCGCACTGCGTCTGGGAGTCGGACGCATCGTGATCGACAGCCCCTCCGAGATCGCGCGGCTCGCCGCCGCTGTCGGGCCCGGCGGCATCCAGAAGGTCATGGTGCGCGTGGTGACGGGCAGCAGCGCCGGGAGCCACGGGAAGTTCCGCACCGGCACGGACCGCCAGAGGTCCGGTCTGTCCATCGCCGACGGCTACGCCCAGCACGCGATCGCCCGGATCCTGGACCAGCCCCGCTTGGAACTCACGGGACTGCACTGCCACTTGGGGTCGCAGATCACCAGCGTCAAGCCGTATCTGGAAGCGGTGCGCCGGATGGTGGGGCTGATGGCCAGGATCCGCGACCAGCACGGCACCGTCCTGCCCGAACTCGACATGGGCGGCGGGCACGGCATCGCCTACCGGCCCGGCGACGAGGCGCTGGACATCAGGGAGCTGGCCCGTAAGGTCCGTACCGAGCTCACCGGAAGCTGCGCGGCGGCCGGGCTGCCCGTGCCCCGCCTGATCGTCGAGCCCGGACGCGCCGTCGCCGGGCCCGCCGGGGTCGCCGTCCACCGGGTCCTCGCGGTCGAGCACACCGGCGCGAACAGGCTCGTGGCCGTGGACGGCGGTATGAGCGACAACCCTCGCCCCGGCCTGTACCACGTGCGTCACGTACCTCACCTGATCGGCCGTCACAGCACCGCGGAGGCGGTCGCGGTGACCGTGGTCGGCATGGACGGCGAGGCCGGGGACGTCCTCGCCGCGGACGCACGCCTGCCCGGCGACGTACGCCCCGGAGACCTGATCGCCGTACCCGTGGCCGGCGCCTATCACCTGTCGATGGCCTCCGACGGCAACCTCGTCGGCCGCCCGGCGGTGGTCGCCGTGGACCGGGGTGACGCCCGGCTGCTCGTACGCCGGGGGTCCCTGGACGACATCCGCAGCCGAGACGTCGGCCTCTGAGCCTGCGATCGCCCCGCGCGGGGCGCCCGTACCCCTCCGGGCGGGTGACGTGACCCGGCCGGGCCCGCGCTCCGGCCGCGACACCCACGCACGCTCCGGCGGCCCGGGGCGGGGCGGAGGAAAACTGGTCGCGACCGTCCGCCCAGCCGTGAGGGAGGCCCTCGATGGCCTATGGCCTGGCACGCCGTGAGCTGCGCCCGAGAGTCCCCCTGCGCCCCGGCGAGGGGGAGAAGCACCACCTCACGAGCCTGGAAGGCCTGGCCGCGCTGTCGTTGGACGCGCTGAGCTCCGTGGCGTACGGCCCGGAGGCGATCGTGCTGGTCCTGGTCGCCGCCGGCACCGGGGCGCTGAGCGCCACGCTGCCCATCACCCTGGCGATCACCTTCCTGCTGGCGGCGCTCGTGGTGTCGTACGGGCAGGTGATCGCCGTGCACCCGGACGGCGGGGGCGCCTACGCGGTGGCCAAGAAGGACCTGGGGAGGCCCGCCGGTCTCCTCGCCGCCGCCAGCCTCGTCGTCGACTACGTGCTCACCGTCGCCGTCAGCCTGGCCGCCGGTGCCGACGCCCTCGCGTCCGCCTTCCCCGCCCTCGCGGACGACAAGCTCCTCGCCTGCCTCGTCGGACTGGCCCTGCTGACGGCCGTGAACCTGCGCGGCATCGCGGACAGCGCCCGTGTGCTGATGCTGCCCACGGTGCTGTTCATCGTGGCCATCATCGGTGTCATCGTTCTCGGTCTGCTCCGCTCCCACCCGGTGGCGGTCGTCGGCACCGCACAGGCGTATCCGGCCCATGAGGCGCTGGGAGTGCTGCTGATCCTCAAGGCGTTCTCGTCGGGCTGTTCGGCGCTGACGGGTGTCGAGGCCATCGCCAACGCCGTGCCGACCTTCCGTATCCCCCGGGTCAAGCGTGCCCAGCGCACCGAACTCATGCTCGGGGCGCTCCTCGGGCTGATGCTCGTGGGTCTCGCCGTGCTGATCCGCCGCAACCACGTGGCCCCGCGCGGAGGTGTCACCGTCCTGGCCCAGGTGACCGCAGGCTCCTTCGGCACGGGCTGGGCCTACTACGCCACCAACATCGTCGTCACCGTTGTCCTGCTGCTCGCTGCGAACACCAGCTTCGGCGGACTGCCGGTGCTGATGAGCCTGCTCGCCCGCGACCACCGGCTGCCCCACCTCTTCGGGCTGCGCGCCGAACGCCCCGTCTACCGCTACGGCGTGGTGGCCCTGGCCCTGCTCGCCGCCGCCCTGCTCATCGCCGTCGATGCCGACACCCACCGGCTCATCCCGCTCTTCGCCATCGGCGTGTTCATCGGATTCACCCTCAGCCAGCTCGGACTCGTACGGCACTGGGCCACCCAACAGCCGGACGGCTGGCGGCGCCGGGCGCTGATCAACGGCACCGGAGCGCTCCTCACCTCCCTGGCCGGGCTGATCCTGCTCACGACCAAGTTCCTCGAGGGCGCCTGGGTGGTCGTCGTGGCCATCCCGTTGATGATGCTGCTGTTCCACCGTATCGAGCGCTACTACACGAGCGTCGGTGAGGAACTCGAGCTGGGCAGGATCCCGGGGCCGCCGGCCCGCCGCACGGGAAGCATGGTGATCGTCCCGCTCGGTGACGTCAGCAAGCTCGCCCAGCGCGCGGTCAGCGCCGCACTCTCCCTGGGAGACGAAGTCGTCGCGGTCACCGTCCAGGCCGACCCGTCCAGGACCGCCGTCCTGCGGGAGGCCTGGGAGAGGTGGAACCCGGGCGTACGGCTCGATGTCATCGACAGCCCGCACCGCTCCCTGGTGCAGCCGATCGTCGACTACGTGCAGCGCGCGGCGCAGGACGGGCGGCAGATCGCCGTGCTGATCCCCGAGGTCGAGCCCCGCCACCGCCGCTACGAGATCCTGCAGAACCAGCGCGGCCTGCTGCTGGCCACCGTCCTCAGGGCCCGCACCGACGTGGTGGTGTGCCTGCTGCCGTACCGGCTCAGCGTGTGACGGGCGCCGTCGCCCGCGGCGCTGCCGTCGCGGCGCGTTCGGCGATGCTCCGGTAGACGAAACGGGGCAGGAAGAACTGGGTGGTCGGGCCGACCGCGAGCGCGTACAGCACGGTGCCGCCGCCCACCGTGCCCCCGAGGAGCCAGCCCAGGGCGAGCACGGTGATCTCGATCAGGGTGCGGACGGCCCGGATGGAACGCCCGGTCACGGCGGACGCGCCGGTCATCAGCCCGTCCCGCGGACCCGGCCCGAGACGGGCGCCGACATAGACGGCGACGGAGAGCCCGTTGAGGAGAACACCCCCGACCAGCAGACCCAGGCGCGCCGCGAGGTCGAGGTGCTGCGGAAGAAGTGCCAGGCCGAGATCCGACGCGTACGCCACGACGACGACGTTGGTGACCGTGCCGAGCGTCGGCCTCTGCCGGAGGGGAATCCACAGCACGAGCACGGCGACCCCGACGGCCGCGGTGACCATGCCGAAGCTCAGCGGGGTGTGCTGTTCCAGCCCCTCGTTGAGCACCGCCCAGGGGCTGACCCCGAGTGAGGCGCGGACCGTCGCCGCGAGGCTGAGCCCGTAGAGGGCGAGGCCGGCCACCAGTTGGGGCAGGCGCCGCCCCGGGCGCTCGCCGAGCCGGACGTACGTCAGGGGCGTCAGGGGCGGGCGCACGCCGGCAGCCCGTACGTGCCCCGCACGCCCCTCCGGGAGCTGCCGCCCCTCGCGTCCCTGACGCTCCCTCATGCCCGCCCTCATGTGCTCGCCTCCGGTGTGCTCGTGCTTCAGGCCACTTGCGGCGAGTCTGTACTGTGATTGGCCACGACAGCATGGCCAATTCCGGGAGAGTGGTATGGCTTCCTCGACTTCGTCCCGACCGGTGGACCGGGCGGACCGCGCCGAGCGGACCCTGGGCAGCCACCGGCTCGCCGCCATGCTGCCCGCCCCTGCCGGTACCCGGCCCGTCTACCGCCACCTGGCCGGGGCGATCGGCGGGCTCATCCTCGACGGGCGGATCGCGCTGCACGTCAGACTTCCCGCCGAGCGGGAGCTCGCCGCCGCCGTGAAGACCAGCAGGGCCACCGTCACCGCCGCCTACGACCTGCTGCGCGAGACGGGCTATGCGCACAGCCGCCAGGGTTCCGGCACCTGGACGACCCTGCCCGAGGGCACTGCGCCCCGCGGGGTCAGCCGGGCCCTCGCCCCTCCGGACACCGCCATCGACCTGGCCAGGGCGGCTCCCGGAATGCCGGAGCGGACGCTCGTCGACGCCCTCCACCGGATCGCCCCCGCACTCGCTGAGCATGCGCACACGCCCGGCTACCACCCCTACGGGCTGCCGGAACTGCGCGCCGCCGTCGCCGAGCGCTTCACCCGGCGGGGCCTGGCCACCGTGCCCGAGCAGATCCTGGTGACCTCCGGCGCCCAGCACGCGCTCACCCTGGTCATCGGGCTCCTGGCGGGACCCGGCGACCGCGTCATGGTCGAGAACCCGACCTACCCGAACGCCCTGGAGGCCATGAGGCGCGCCCGGCTCCGCCCCGTGTCGGTCCCGGTCACCGACAGCGGCTGGGACGTCGAGATCATCGAATCGACCCTGCGCCAGGTCGTCCCTCAACTCGCCTATCTGATCCCCGACTTCCACAACCCGACCGGGCTGCTGATGCCGCGGGACGAGCGCATCCGCGTGCTGCACGCCGCACAGCGCTCCGGCACCTGGCTGGTCGTCGACGAGACTCTCGCCGAACTCGCCCTCGACGTCCCCTGCCCACCGCCGTTCGCGTCCCACGCCACACCCGCCGCGGGCGGACAGGTCATCACCATCGGCTCGATGAGCAAGACCCACTGGGCCGGGCTGCGGATCGGCTGGCTGCGGGCCTCCGCACGCCTGGTCACCGAACTCGCCGGCCAGCGGATCGCCACCGACCTGGGCGGCTCGGTGATGGACCAGCTCATGGCCCTCACCCTCCTGGCGCGGGACGCGGAACTGCTGCCGCCGCGCGTGCACGGGATGCGCGAGCAGCGCGCGGCCCTGGCCGCCGCCCTGACCGAACACATGCCGCAGTGGACCTGGCAGCTGCCTCCCGGCGGCCTGGCCCTCTGGGTCGACCTGGGTGAACCCGTCGCCGCCGCGCTGGCCGAACGCGCACTGGAGTACGGCGTACGGATCGAGGGCGGTGCCACCTTCGCCACCGACCCGGGTGTCTTCGAACAGCGTCTGCGCATTCCCTACACGACGTCACCCGACACCCTGCGCGAGGCCGTGCACCGGATGGCCGCCGCGCTCGCCGACGGCCGCCCGCTCCCGTCCGCCGCGCGACGGCCGGACTGGGTGGCCTGAGCACACCGCGGCACCGGCCCACGTGGACGAGGGCGACCGAACCTGCGCAGATCGCCTGTGTGAGGATGAATGCGGTCATAGTGGCGGGTTGTGCTTACGATCGGTTCCATGCCGCAGGAAGCCGCCGGGCGCGCAGGCTCACGCATGCCGGGACTCGTCCTTCTCGTGGGCCTGGCGCTGACGCTGCTGGCCCACGTGACGGCCTGTGCGATGCACATGGCCGACGGCGGCCACCACCGCGCCGGCCCGGTCGCGCTTTCGGTGCGCGGCACCTCCGGGGCACCGGCCTCCGGTGCCGTAGCGCGTGCGGTGGGCGTGGCGGGGGAGGGGCAGCCCGGGCGCGGTGCGGGCGGCGAGCACCCCGGACATGGCGAGGAGTGCTGCGGCCCTGCCGACTGCCGGGCCGAACCACGGTCACCTGCCGGAGCTCTGTTCCTCGCGCTCCTGCTGCTGGGCCTGTCGCCGTCGTGGCGGCGCACGGGCGACCCGCCGGTGGCCGCCGTGCCCCGCGGACATCCCGATACGGCCGCGGTGCCCGCTCCCACCGGACCCCGCACCCTGCGCATGGTCTGCGTCAGTCGTACCTGAGCATTCACGCCCGGCGCGACACCGGGCTCCGCACGCCCCGTACGGCAGACGGACGCGGCCCCCGAGAGCGGGCCGCGGAAGGACCACCACATGAACGCGTCCTTGCACACCCTTCCCGCGCGCGTCGTCAGGTCCCTCCTGGCGGCGCACCAGCTCCCCGAACCGACCGGAGCACCGCTCCGGTCCCCGGCCGGCATGGTCGGCAACACCCCCCTCCTGCGGATCGGCGAACCCTTCAACTGCCCCGGGCGCGGCTTCTGGGCCAAACTCGAAGGCGCCAATCCCGGAGGCATCAAGGACCGGTCGGCACTCCACATGGTCGCCGCCGCCCGCCGGCGCGGGGACCTGGTGCCGGGCGCCCCGGTCGTCGAATCCACCAGCGGCACCCTCGGCCTCGGCCTCGCGCTCGCCGGCATCACCTACGGCCACCCGGTCACGCTGGTCACCGACCCCGGGACGGAACCGCTGATGGTGCATCAGCTCCGGGCGCTCGGTGCGCATGTGGATGTCGTGACCGAGCCCCACCCGGTGGGCGGCTGGCAGGAGGCGCGACGGCGGCGCGTACGCGCGGTGCGCGACGCGCTCCCGTCCGCCTGGTGCCCGGACCAGTACCACAACCCCGACAGCGTCGCCGCCTACGTCCCGCTCGCCCTCGAACTCCTCGTGCAACTGGGGCGGATCGACGTGCTCGTCACGGCCGTCGGCACCGGCGGCCACTCCGCGGGCATCGCCCGCACGCTGCGCGCCTTCCACCCCGAACTCAGACTGGTCGGCGTCGACTCCGTGCACTCGGCCCTCTTCGGCCAGCCCGCGGGCCCGCGCCTGATGCGCGGCCTCGGCAGCAGCATCCATCCCGGCAACGTCGACCACACCGCGTTCGACGAGGTCCACTGGGTGGCTCCGGCCGAGGCGGTGTGGGCCTGCCGCGAGCTGGCGCGCGGGCACGGCACCAGTGGCGGCTGGAGCGTGGGCGCGGTCGCGCTCGTCGCGAACTGGCTGGCCAGGACCGAACCGGAGCCCACCCATATCGTGGCGGTCTTCCCCGACGCAGTGCACCGCTACTGGAACACCGTCTACAGCGACGACTACTGCCGTCGCCACGATCTCCTGCACCACCGCCCCGCCACCGAGCCGGACGAGATCGGACACCCCGGCGAGCGCACCGTCGAGCGCTGGACCCGGTGCGACCAGGTGTCCACGCCCGCGGGCTGGACCCCGTGCCCCGACAGCACTGGCCCCGACCACCGACCCCGCTGCGCCGAGGTCACCGCACCCGAAGGAGCAGGGCGTTGAACTCCCTCGCAGCGCAGTTCCGCTCGTTCAACGGATGCATCCGCCTGCTGATGGTCCAGCAGTTCACCATCAACACCGCCTTCTACATGCTGATGCCCTACCTGGCCGTCCATCTGGCCGACGGTCTGGGCATGGCCGCCTGGGCGGTCGGCCTGGTCCTCGGGGTGCGGAACTTCGCCCAGCAGGGCATGTTCCTCATCGGTGGCACGCTCGCCGACCGGCTGGGCTACAAGCCCGTGATCATGGCCGGGTGCGTGCTCCGTACCATCGGATTCGGTCTGCTCGGTTTCGTCGACTCGCTGCCCGCCCTGGTCGTGGCGTCGGCGGCCACCGGGTTCGCCGGGGCCCTTTTCAACCCGGCGGTCCGTGCGTATCTCGCGCTGGAGGCGGGTTCGCGCAGAGTCGAGGCGTTTGCGGCCTTCAACGTCTTCTACCAGGCGGGCATGTTCCTCGGACCGCTGGCCGGACTCGCGCTGCTCACATCCGACTTCCGTCTGGTGTGCACGGTGGCCGCCGTCCTGTTCCTGGCCCTGACGGTCATTCAGCTGAGGATGCTCCCCGGGCGCCGGGGCACGGCGCCGGCCGAGGCCGGCGGTGTTCTGGCCGACTGGCGCACGGTCGCCGCCAACCGGCCCTTCCTCCTCTTCTCCGCCGCCATGATCGGCTCGTCCGTACTGTCCTTCCAGGTCTACCTCGCGCTGCCACTTCAGGCACACCGGGTGGCTCCGGGGAACGGTGACGCGGTGACGACGGGCCTGTTCGCGGTCTCCGCCGCGGTGGCCGTGGCCGGGCAACTGAAGATCACCGCATGGGCGCGGGCCCGCTGGACCGCACAGCGGGCCGTCTTCCACGGCATCGCCGTCATGGGCGGGGCGTTCCTGCCGCTGCTGATCGGCTCCGGGACGGTGGCCCCGGGCTCGGCCCCACCGGCCTGGGGCACGGTGCTGGCACCGCTGTTCGCCACTGTCACGATGCTGGGCCTCGGCACGGCCCTGGTCTACCCCTTCGAGATGGACACCGTCGTCTCGCTGTCCGGCGGCCGCCTGGTGGCCACCCACTACGGCCTCTACAACACGGTCTCCGGCCTGGGCATCACGCTGGGGAACCTGACCACGGGCGCGCTGTGGGACACGGCCGAACGCCTCGGGCACCCGGAGCTGACATGGCTCGCCCTTGCCGCGACGGGCGCCGTGTGCGCCGGTTGCGTCGCCGCACTGGAACGGTCGGGCCGACTGAGCGGCGGACCCGGACGGGAACTCACTCCGGCGGTCTCCTCCTGACCACGCGCCTGCGCGGGCAGGGCAGGAGACCCCTCGGCGACCCGAGCGGTCAGGAGAGACCTTCGGCTGATGGAGGGTGTCCGTGGCGGGCTGCGTCATCATGGTCCGCGGTGCCGAAGGAGGGGTGGGCCACCGGGGCCGGCGTGACACGACTTCCCTCAACGGCCCCCGTTGGCCGGGGCGTTGTGCCCGCCCCTTAGTGTGGGTCGTGATCGTGGCGGACCGGGGGGTGGCGCATGGCGACATGGGGACTGATCGTCGAGACGACGGTGGGTGCGGGGGAGCGCAAGCACACGGAGACCTATGTCATGGCGCATGTGGAGGGCACACGCGATGCGGCCCTGGCGGAGCTCGAAGCACGTGCCCGCCGGTACACCCCGGAGCACCCGAGGAGTCCCAAGCGCCGTCGGCTGTTCAAGGACGGTGACGGCTTTCTGCTGGTCATCGACGGCGCCTGGCAGTCCTACAGTGCACGGTTCACGGCAGCGGAGCTGATGGAGGACAGCGCGCCCACGCGCTGAGCGGAGCCCGGTGGGGCCGCGGCGGTGGCTGCGCCGGGCGCTGCGTCAGTCGGATCGGCCCGCCGCGCGCGACAGCAGGAGCAGCGCGTCCACCAGGTCTTCGGTCGCCGATGAGCCGGTGGCGAGCCGTCGCAGCTGCTGGCCGAAGACCAGAGCGACGGCCGTGCCGGCCAGTCGCTCCGCGTCCGGTACCCCGAGCGCCGCCAGGATCCGGGCGGCCAGCCGGTCGTAGGCGGCGAAGCAGTCGGCGGCCGCGGCCTGCAGTCGTACGTCGCGCCCGGCCTGGACGTAGAGCTCGAACGGCGCGATGTGGCGGCTGTCGAACTCCGTTCCGCCGGCGACCTGACCGACCGCCGACGCGGCCCGCTCGAGGTCGATGCCCTCCTCGTTGCACTGGTCGGCCAGCTCGGTGAAACGACGGGTCTCCTCCGAGACGAAGTGCAGCAGACTCTCCCTGAGGAGTTCGTGCTGGCTGGCGAAGTGGTAGGTCACCGAGCCGAGCGAGACCCCTGCCTCCTTCGCGATCCGCCGGTTGGTGACCGCGGCGATGCCGTCCTGGCCGATGATGCGCAGCACGGCGTCGATGATGTTCTGGCGGGTGGCGACGGGGTTGGACATGCGGATCATTGTTCCATCGGTGCCGCTGTGCACCCTCGCCCCGGGGCGGCTCCGCCTTTTCGCCCCGTCCGCACCGGTCCGTGCCGTTCCCCGGTCCGAGCTGCCCGGCCGGTCCGGATCCGGTGTGGACAGCGGCGCCTGCGCTCCCTAGTGTTCGTTCGAACGAACAACTGAGAGGGCAACGCGTATGCGCATCACCGGATCGACCGTCCTGCTCACCGGGGTCACGGGTGGCATCGGACGGGCAATCGCCCGTGGACTCGCCGACAGAGGTGCCAAGTTGGTGTTCACCGGGCGCCGCCCGGATGCCCTGGAGCAGGTGGCCGCGGAGTTCGGAGCACGCGCCGTGGCCGCCGACCTGGCCGATGCCGATGACGTCGAGCGGCTCGCGGACGCGTGCGCCGACGTGGACGTCCTCATCGCGAACGCCGCACTGCCGTCCAGCGGTGACCTCCTCGACTACACACCCGAACAGATCGACCGGGCCCTCGCGGTCAATCTGCGCGCACCCGTCATACTGGCCCGCCGCCTCGCGCCGGGCATGGTGGACGCGGGCCGGGGACACATCGTCCTCGTCGGGTCCATCTCCGGCAAGGCCGCAACCCGCTCGTCGTCCCTCTACAACGCGACGAAGTTCGGGCTCCGCGGCTTCGCGCTCGGTTTCCGGCAGGATCTCCACGGCACCGGCGTCGGGGTGTCGTTGGTGCAGCCCGGATTCGTGCGGGACGCGGGCATGTTCGCGGCCACCGGTGCCAAGCCGCCGGGCGGCATGCGCACGGTCTCTCCGCAGCGGGTGGCGGCGGGTGTGCTGCGCGCCGTCGAGCGCGATCTGTGCGAGGTGAACGTCGCTCCGCCGGAGATGCGGCTCCTCAGCGCGATCGCCGGGCAGTTCCCCGGTTTCGCGGAGCGGGTTCAGCGCCGGGCGGGCGCCGAGGGGACGATCCGGCAGATCGTGGACGCCCAGCGGACATCACGCTGAGGCGGCCGTCGGGGTCCGGGTGGCCGTGTCGCGGCGGCCGACGTCCTCGGTGCGGGGACGCGGGCCCGCAGCCATGAGCCTCAGGGCGGCCACCGCATCCAGTCGCCTGATGCTGCGCGGCTCCTTGCGGCAGAACTCGGCGAACGCCGACAGCTTCGCGGCGTCCGCACCGTGCCGACCGGCGGTCGCGAGCACGGTGGACGTGCGCCGCGCGGCGAAGGGCATCCCCTTCGCGGCCCGCACGACGGCCGTCGCCGTGTGCCGGTCGAGGACGCCACGCTCGACGGCGACCCGCACGGAGTGCCGCAGGTCGACCAGAGCCCAGGTCAGAGGCCTGTGGCCGAGGTCGGCATCCGCGTGGGCCAGGGCCACCTCGTCGTCGCCGACGAGCACGCCGTCACGGTAGTCGGCGAACACCCGGCCCACGCCCCGCATGCCGAAGGGCTCCAGCTCGGCGGCCCGCAGGGCACCCAGCGCGGCCGCTCCGAGGACCCGCACCCCGCGGTCGAGCAGGGCCAGCAGCTCCTCGAACCGCACGGAGCGGGTGTGCGGGAACACCCCGTCGATGACGAGGAGTTCGTCTCCCGGGCCCAGACCCCAGCCCAGTACTTCGCCGGCGGCCACGGGCGGGCGCACCTCTGCGTGCGGCAGGTGTGCAAGCACTTCCCCACGGCTGAGTGTGGGACCCACGGTGACGACGGTTCTCCCGCTCATCGCATACATATGGAATCTCCGCCCTCCGTGGACGTACGGCCGGTGGCCGAGAGGAACTCCCTGGAAGGTGATTCCTCGAATCGCCGTATTGGATCTCCAGACTCCCACCGGGTCCGCCGCGGCAGGATCCGTCGATCGGACGACCGGGTGGAGGAACCGGCTTGCTCCGGGCGGTGGATGCGACGGGTGAACGCACCGCCGCCACCCCGCGGTCGGCAGGGTGGCGGCGGGCGGTCGTGCGCTCGGCTCAGCCGTTGACGCAGCTGTTGCCGGAGGCCGGGTTCAGCAGGGAGGCGACGCCGATCGAGTTGCCGCAGAGGTTGAGGCCCAGGTCCAGCGGGATCTGGATGACGTTCCCGGAGAGGACGCCGGGGCTGCCCGTGGCCGTCCCCTCGGCACCCGTGTCAGCGGCAGCGGCACCGGCACCGGCGAGAACGCCGGTCACGGCCAGAGCGGCCACGGCAGAAGCAATTCGCATGCGCATGTTTTCCTCCGGGATACAGCGGGATGTCAGGCCACGATCACACTCCTCCGAGCACGGAATCCCGCCGCATTCACCGGACCGGTGGCGTGTCCGTGCGCCTCCCGGACCACGCCACCGCACCCGTACGGCGCATGCATGCATCCGAACCGGCCCGCCACGAGGAATCACTGTGCAGAGGCAGATGACAAGAGGCCACCCACGTCGGACCGAGGCACCCATGGACAGAGAAGACGCGGCGGACGTACGGCAGACCAGGTGCCTGGTGACGGGCGCCACCGGGTACATCGGCGGCCGCCTCGTGCCCGAGCTGCTCGACGCGGGCCACCGCGTCCGGTGCCTCGCACGCTCGCCGGACAAGCTCCGCGGCCATCCGTGGGCGGGGCGCGTCGAGGTGATGCGCGGCGACATGACCGATCCGGGGTCGGTCGGCAAGGCCCTGCACGGCATCGACGTCGCGTACTACCTCGTGCACGCCCTGGACACGGGGCGCGGCTTCGAGGACACCGACCGCCGGTCCGCCCGTACCTTCGCGGACCGGGCCCGCGCCGCCGGCGTGCGCCGCATCGTCTACCTGGGCGGCCTGACACCGGCCGACGTCCCGGAGGACCGGCTCTCACCGCATCTGCGCTCGCGCGCCGAGGTGGCGGACATCTTCCTGCGGTCGGGGATCCCCGTGACCGTGCTGCGCGCCGCCGTCATCATCGGATCGGGCTCCGCGTCGTTCGAGATGCTGCGCTACCTCACCGAACGCCTGCCGGTCATGGTCACCCCCAGCTGGGTCGGCACCCGCATCCAGCCGGTCGCAGTGCGGGACGTCCTCCGCTATCTGGTGGGCAGCGCCCGTATGCCCGACGACGTGAGCCGCGCCTTCGACATCGGCGGGCCCGACATCGTCACGTACGAGGAGATGATGCACCGGTACGCGGCGGTCGCCGGACTGCCCCGGCGCCTGATCCTCCGCGTCCCGGTGCTCACCCCCCGCCTCTCCAGCCACTGGGTCGGCCTCGTCACCCCCGTGCCCCGGTCCATCGCCCGGCCCCTCGCCGAGTCGCTGCGCCACGAGGTCGTCTGCCGGGAGCACGACATCGCCCGGTACGTTCCCGACCCTCCGGACACGCCCATCGGCCTCGACCGGGCCCTGACCCTGGCGCTCCAGCGCGTACGCGACGCCCAGGTCACGACCCGCTGGTCCTCCGCCTCCCCGCCGGGCGCCCCCAGCGACCCGCTGCCCACCGACCCGGACTGGGCGGGCGGCAGCCTCTACACGGACCGGCGCAGCCGCGTGGTCGACGCCTCGAAGCAGGCCCTGTGGGAGGTCATCGAGGGAATCGGCGGGGACAACGGCTGGTACTCCTTCCCCCTCGCCTGGGCGGTACGCGGCTGGTTCGACCGGCTGGTCGGCGGTGTGGGGCTGCGCCGCGGCCGCCGGGACGCGGCACGGCTGCGGGTGGGCGACTCGCTCGACTTCTGGCGAGTGGAGGAGGTCCAACCGGGGCGGCTGCTGAGGCTGCGTGCCGAAATGCGCCTTCCGGGACTCGCCTGGCTGGAAATGCGGGCGGACGAGGACGAGCACGGCCGCACCCGGTTCCGGCAGCGGGCACTGTTCCATCCGCACGGCCTGCTCGGGCACCTCTACTGGTGGAGCGTCTCGCCCTTCCACGCCATCGTCTTCGGCGGCATGGCGCGCAACATCACCCAGGCGGCCCTGCGCGCCGACGCCGCGCACGCCCGCTCCCGGGTCCCGGGCGACGGGGAGGCCCCGGAGCACGCCCGTTCCCGGGCCGCCGAAGCTGCATCCGCGGCCGGTACATCTCGCGAATCCTCCGTCGCCGACAGTCCTCGTCCGACCCCACTGGAGTGATGCCATGCACGCCGCGGTCGTCCTGTTCACCTCCGACCTGCGCCTGCACGACCACCCGCCGCTGCGTGCCGCTCTGGCCCGCGCCGAGCATGTCGTGCCGCTCTTCGTGCTGGACGACGGCATCGCCGCCGCGGGATTCCCCGCCCCCAACCGGCAGGCGTTCCTCGCCGACTGCCTGGGGGACCTGGACGAGCGGCTGCGGAAGCGCGGCGGCCGCCTCGTCGTCAGATCGGGCGATGTCGTGGACGAGGCCCGTGCGCTCGCGCACGAGGCGGACGCCGACGAGGTCCACATGGCGGCGGGAGTCAGCGCGTACGCCCGCACCCGGGAGGAGCGCCTGCGCACCGCTCTGGAGCAGGACGGCCGCAAGCTGCACGTCCACGACGGCGTCGTCACGGTGGCCGCCCCCGGTGCCCTCGCCCCGGCCGGCTCGGACCACTACGCGGTGTTCACGGCGTACCACCGCCGCTGGTCGCAGCAGGACGTCCGGGGCGCGCTCGGCCCGCCCCGCACGGTACGGGTCCCCATGGGGCTGCGCTCCGAGGAGGTCCCGTCCCGCAAGGACGTCGGCGGGGCGTCCCGCGGGCTGGCCCGGGGAGGGGAGAGCGAAGCCCGCGGACTGCTGAGTGCGTGGCTGCACGGCGGGATCCGGACGTACCAGGACACGCACGACGATCTCGCGGGCGACGCCACGTCGAAGCTCTCGCCGCACCTGCACTTCGGCACGCTGTCCCCGGCCGAACTCGTCCACCGCGCACGCTCCGTGGACGGCCCGGGCGCCGAGGCGTTCGTCCGGCAGGTGTGCTGGCGGGACTTCCACCACCAGGTGCTCGCCGCGCGGCCCGGGGCGGCCACGGCGGACTACCGCACCAGGGACGACAGATGGCGTTCGGAACGGGAAGCCGAGGAGGAGATCCAGGCATGGCGGGACGGGCGCACCGGATACCCGCTGGTCGACGCGGCGATGCGGCAGTTGCGGCACGAGGGCTGGATGCACAACCGGGGCAGGCTCGTGGCCGCGAGTTTCCTGACGAAGACGCTCTACGTGGACTGGCGGGTCGGCGCACGTCACTTCCTGCACCTGCTGGTCGACGGCGACCTGGCCAACAACCAGCTGAACTGGCAGTGGGTGGCCGGAACCGGCACGGACACCCGGCCCAACCGCGTCCTCAACCCCGTCCGGCAGGCCCACAGGTACGACCCCGACGGTGCGTACGTGCGGCGTTGGGTGCCCGAGCTCGAAGGGATCGACGGCGCAGCGGTCCACGAGCCGTGGAGGCTTCCCGCGGTCGAGCGGGCCCGCTACGACTATCCCGACCCGGTCGTCGCTCTCGCCGACGGGCTCGCACGGTTCAGGCATGGCCGCGGCATCGACTGACCGTCGTAGGACCGGGGGTGCCGCACGGGCCCCGGGAGCGCCCCGGAATCGCGGGCGCTCACCACTCCGGGGTGGCGCCACCCGCGTCCATTCCGGAGCCCGGGCCCACGGGTTTTTGTGCATGCCGCATCGATTTCGCGTCGTACCATGGCGCACGTGAAGCCGGACAGGCCCGTCGAGGCGCCGGCGGAGGCCTCGGGGACGGCTCCCGTCAGCACGGGCGTCGTCGCCCGCAGACTCGGGGTCGCGCCCACCACCCTCCGCTCATGGGAACGCCGCTATGCGATCGGCCCCGCGAGCCGCGAGGACGGCAGACACCGTCGCTGGACGGCCGAGGACATCGCCCGGCTGGAGCGGATGTGCCGGCTCACCGCGCGGGGCGTGCCACCTGGGGAGGCCGCCCGCGCAGTCCTGCACGAGCAGGAGCCCCGGCCGGGGGGCCCACCCCCGGCTCCCGGACCCGACGGCCCCCCGTCACCCGGCCACCGCACGACGCTGCCGCTCGGGGACGCGCGCCGCGGCCTGGCCCGCGCGGCGGAGCGCCTCGACGCACCGGCCGTCGAAGCCCTGCTCGACGAGACGCTGGACGCACACGGGCTCGTCACCGCGTGGCAGGAGGTCGTCGCACCCGTCCTGCATGCCGTCGGACGCAAGTGGGCGACATCGGGCGAGCGCTACGTCGAGGTCGAACACCTGCTCTCCTGGCATGTCTCCTCGGCGCTGCGCCGTGTACGCCCCGTCGGCCCCTCGGGGGACACCCCGCCCGCACTGCTCGCCTGCGTCCCCGGCGAACAGCACAGCCTCCCCGTCGAGGCGCTGACAGCCGCCCTGGGGGAACACGGCGTCCCCGTCCGGATGTTCGGCCCCGCACTGCCCGCCGAGGCCCTGTACGAGGCGGTGCGCAGGGTCGGCCCTTCGGCCGTCGTGCTGTGGGCCCAGTCGAGGTCGACCGCGGATCGCGCCCTGATCCCGTTCATCGCGGGAATCGCCTGGGGACCGCGGGGTGCCAGGATCCGTCCGGCACTCCTGCTCGCGGGCCCGGGGTGGGCCGGAACGCCCCACATCCCCGGGACGGCACGCCCGCACGATCTGCGCTCCGCGCTGGACACGGTCGCCGCGCTGGTCGTCCCCGCCCCGGGTCACGAAGGGGCGAGCTCGACCGGAACGGAGCGGCGAAGCGAGCACAGGCCGCGACGCGTGTGACTCTTGACGGTGCCCAGAGGCAGCCCCGTGCGCTCGGCGATCTGGGTCTGGGTGAGGGCACCGTAGAACGCGAGCCGCAGCACGCGTTGCTGCGCGGCGGGCAGCCTCGCGAGCTCGCCCTGGAGCAGCAGCCGGTCCAGCGCGTCCTCGGGCCCGTCGGGGGACCGTGCGGTGAGCGACGCCGTGTACTCCGCGCACGCCGCGGCGAACAGTTCGGACCGGCGGGTGCGTGCCGCGAGGGCGTCGGCGATCTTGTGGCGGGTGATGCCGACGAGCCAGCCGGTGAGCCCGCCGCGGCCGGGCCGGTACCCGTGCCGGCCCCGCCACGCGGCGATGAAGACCTGCTGGGTCACGTCCTCGGCCTCCCAGCCGTCGCCCAGAGCCCTCCTTGCCAGGGCGTGGACGAGGGAGGCACAGCGGTGGTGAACCGCTTCCAGGCAGCTCTCGTCACCCGCGACGAAGCCGGCTGCGAGTCGTTCCTCGGAACCGTCATCGGGAGCGACCCGCCCCGATTCCTCCGCGCCGGCCGCCGGAGCGGCCGGCGCGGAGGGGAACCGCCCGGCAGCCGCGTTCGATGGCCCGGACGGCCGTGAACCGACACACACCATGATCCGATCCAGCTCCTCGCGCCGGGAATGCGTGCACCCGCCCGGGCGCCGGTCCGCGGGACCCGGTCGTGGCGGATGTCGTGCCGGAGCCCGTGCTCAATGGCGCTGCACGACACCGTTCCTCCAGACTGGTCCGGGAGATCGTGCGACGCCACTTGCGTCGCTTGTGCATCGGATTGATGCGTGTCGGCCGGATGGCCCTGCATGGATGCGGCCGACCGTCAGGTGACGAGCAATCGGTTGAAGAAGGACCGGTAGTGGCGCAGTGCGAGACGCAGCTCCTCCGTGTCCGCCTGCTCGCCGCGCTTCCACTGTTCTTCCAGTCCGTGCTTGTGGTCGGCGAACGTCTCCGCCAGCCGTTGCATGACATCGGCGACCAGCCCGTCCGCGGCATCCACTGCCTGGGGCGGATCGTCCACGAACCGGTTCTGGATCTCCCGCCAGCGTGCACGGAACCCGTCCTCGTCGTCCGGCGTGAGGAGCCGTTGGCTCTCCTCGTCCTCCGCGTCCGCATGCGGTGACGTGTGCGGAGCGGGATCGCCGGGAGGTTCCTCCGTACGCCGGGCGGCAGTACCCCGAGCGCCGGAGCGCGTGGGTTCGCCGGCCGCTGGGGCGGGTGCACCGGGAGGGGTGGGAGCTGAGCCGTTCCCGTCCGAAGCCTCGCCCTTGCGTTCCTCGGGGGTGCGGGCGAACTCGTCGGTGGAAAGGCGAGCGCGGTGCGTCGGGTTGTCGCGTTCCATGTCGTCTCCTCCATCCCCCCTGCCTCTCGCGGGCCCGGATGGTGAAGGGATGCGTACAGGCGATCCGCGGGCCCGCGTCGTGCATCGTGAACCGCTCCCGGCCGTGACGTGCATGGCGAACCGGTCCGGCCGGGGCGTGCTCCGTGAGCCGGTCAGGCCGGGGCGTGATGAGGACGGCCGCCGTCGGAGAGCAGCTCGTCGAACAGGGCCCGGTAATGGACCATGGCACCCCGCAGGTCCTCGGTCGAGGCCTGGTGACGGGTACTCAGCGCCTCCACCTCGTGGGCATCGCGGTAGTGCTCGAGCGTCCGGCCGTGTTCCACGGACAGATCCTTGAGCCGCTGCTCGAAGTTCTCGGTGGGATAGCCGCGCTCCTGCATCAGGGAGGTCACCAGGCGGTCCGCGTCATGAACGGCGTCCTCCGGATGGTCCACGAACTCCGACTGCACGCTGCTCCAGTCCCTCGAATAGCGGTCCCGGACACCGGTGTCCAGCGGCTTGATGTCGAGCGATTCATGCCGCTTCTCCCGAGCCTTGAGCTCGCGCTCGCCTGCGCTACGGCTGTCGGCGTTCTCCACCGCGTGCTCGTACTCCGGACCGAAGCGCTCACGCAGCCGCCTGCGGCGTACGACCAGGGCCGTCACCACGGCAATGGCGGCCAGGACCACCACCACGGCTATCACAATGGCCAGAATTGTCCCTGTTGACATGAGCCGATCTCCTCACATGACTGCTGTGCCCGGCGGGTTCCCAGCGCTTGGAGGTTGAAACAGCACAAATCCGACATCCGTAGGGGTCGCGGCCGTTCCGAGGTCTGCGCCCGCGCTCAATCGGCGTCGGCGGGCCGGCCTTCGCCCGCCATGAACCGCCAGACGAGGCCGTGCCCCACGACGACCAGCAGAATCAGCAGGATCGCCTCGACCTGGATCGCCCGGAGGCCGGTGACCTCGGCCAGCTCGGGCACCGCCCCCATGACCGCGATGAGGGCGTACAGCACGGCGGCCAGCAGGCGGGGCCGCATCAGGGCCGGCGAGGTGTCGTCGCGGCGGCCGCGGCTGAGCAGGCGGAGGGTCGACGCGCATCCGATCACGGCGATCACGATGAAGCTGGCGCGCCACACCCCGGTGGTTCCGACACCGCCGACCTGTGCGAACAACCCCATCACCGCGGGAAGCAGAAAGGAGAGATAGATACCGCCGACGGTCCGTCGCAGACGCGGTTCGCTCAGCCAGTCGGTGTGACCCTGTACCACGTTCCACCAGAGGCCGACCAGAGTGAAGCAGGTGGCCGAGAAGAGGGCGTAGAACGTGCTGACATCCATCGGGCCTCCTGGACGGGACACGCGCGCACACGGCAGGCGTGCAGCGAGCGTCCCACGCCCCCGCGGCGGCCCCGGCGGATCGACACTCGTCACCCACCCACTCGGCCGGATTCCCGGCGCGCGGGCCGGGAATCCGGTGAGTCGGGCACCTTGTCGGCGGGCGGCGGTCCGGGCCGGCCGGCTTCAGGCGTTGGTCAGCAGCCCCGCCCGCAGCCGGTCGATGAGGCGCTTGAGCAGTCGCGACACGTGCATCTGCGAAATGCCCAGCTGCTCGCCGATCTGCGCCTGGGTCGCCTCTTCGACGAAGCGCAGGTGCAGCAGCGTGCGGTCGCGCTCGTCGAGCTGCTCGATCAGCGGGGCGAGGGAGTGCAGGTTCTCCACGAGTTCCAGGCGGGGTTCCTCCTGCCCGACGAAGTCCGCCAGGACGGCCTCCGCCTCGTGGCCGGCCTCACCGGTGAGAGTGGCGTCGAGCGAGGACGAGTTGTAGCCGTTGGCCGCCTTGCGGGCCTCGATCACTTCCTCCTCGGACAGGCTCATCAGCGCGGACAGCTCCGCGACGGTGGGCAGCCGCCCCAGGCGCGTGCTCAACTCCTCGGTGGCCTTGGCGAGTTCGACACGCGCCTCCTGGAGGCGCCGGGGCACGTGGACGGCCCAGCAGGTGTCCCGGAAGAAGCGCTTGATCTCACCGACGATGTACGGGACCGCGAAGGAGGTGAACTCGACCTCGCGGGACAGCTCGAACCGGTCGATCGCCTTGATCAGGCCGATCGTGCCGACCTGGATGATGTCCTCCATCTCGCTGCCGCGGCCGCGGAAACGGGAGGCCGCGTAGCGCACCAGGGAGAGGTTCATCTCGATGAGGGTGTTGCGCGCGTACTGGTACGCGTGGGTGCCCTCCTCGAGCTCCGCCAGACGGACGAAGAACTGGCGGGACAGCACCCGGGCGTCCTTGGGCTCGACCGAACGCGGGTCTTCGACCAGGGGCAGTTCGTCCGTCCGGTGCTCCGGGCGGTCGTTGACGTGGCCCACCGTTTGCGCCTCGCTCCTCCGAACTCGGACTGCCACCTTCGCCGCCGTCACAGTCGACATGCCACTCTCCCCTTCTCGGTCCGGTCACGGACATACGCACCGCGGCTTGCGGCTGCCGTGCGCGTACCCCCCTTACACACGGTCATGCACAGAACCTCAGCGTCAATTGTCGGATGGAAACTCATTGCCCGACTGGCGGACCGTCGTGACGCGCCGGACGGAGCCCCCCGGCCGGCGGAAGCGAGGCGGGATACATACCGCGGCGGGGGTCAGGGCACAAGGAGCGAAAGCCGCCCGGTACTTCACTTTCCACCTCACCGGGCGAACCGAATCCGGCAGAACACGAGGCGCGGAGGGAGGCGAGTCGCGATGACGACTGCAGAGAGGCGTGACACGACCGCCGCCGTCGCCAGCGGTGAGTTCGGAACCCGTCCCGACGCCGCCGCACATGCGCGGCGCATGGCGAGGGGATTTCTGGACCACAACGCACCGCAGGCGCCGGCCGAGGCGGCGGACGTGGTGGAGCTCGTCGTTGCGGAGCTGGTGACGAACGTGGTGCGGCACGCCATGAGCCGTCACTGCCTGATGGAACTGGCGGACCTGGGGGACGGCGTCGAGATCGCCGTCTCCGACGGCGATCCGTCCCCACCCCGGGCACGTGAGCCCGACTACTCCGGCGGTGGCGGCTTCGGCTGGCCGCTGGTGTGCCGGCTGGCGTCGTTCGTGAAGGTGTCGACCCGGGCGACCGGGAAGACGGTGCATGCCGTGGTGCCGTACGCGGTTTCCTGACGCGGAGCGCGCCGGTGAGCCGCGACGCGGCCCGGCGACGGCGCCGACAACACACAAAATGCGACCTGGAGGCGTGCGATGGCCTGGACGGTTCTGAGGGACAAGGCTCGACGGAACTCCCGTGACCGGCCGGGCGCGAGCGCGTCACGGGTGTCGCCGTGGGCCAGGGTCGTGATCACGGCGGTGGCCTTCGTGGGCATGGTCCTGTTCGGCGTGGTACTGGCCCGGTTGACGCTGGAGCCCTCGGCTGCCTCGGCGCCGTTGACGCACTCGAACCTGCGGCCCGGCGACTCCATTCGCGGGTACCTCGACCAGCCGGCCTTCCGGGTCGCCGTCGAACAGGTCGGGGGGAACATCCTGCTGGGCATGCCGTTCGGCCTGGTTCTGCCGGTACTGGCCCCCCGTGCCCGTGGGACCCTGCGGGTCGTCCTGACCACGGCGCTGGTGATGCTGCTGGTCGAACTGGTCCAGGGCGCCCTGATCACCGGACGGGCCTTCGACATCGACGACGTCATCCTCAACAGCACGGGCGCACTGCTTGCCTACCTGCTGCTCGGACGGCGGCTCGGCCGTGCCGTGCACCCGCGGCGCCGGCACTGGTGGCACCGCTTCACCCGAGGGCAGACCGCGCCCGGCGGCGCATGACGACGATCGACCCGGCGCCCGGGCCCGGCGAACGGACCCGGGCGTCGTCATGCCGCGCCGACCGACCGGCCCCGCTCACCGCGGGGGGTCCGGTCCAGGGGGCGCCGCCCACGCGTGGCAGGCCGGGATGCCGCCCGTTCTGCGACGTCATCCCGATGCCCGGCCCTGCCCCCCGACCCCCAACTGCTGAGCGTGTGCCTGCCGAAGCGCCGCCGGGATGCCGGCCGAGCCGTTCGAAGCACCCGCACGGCCTCCTCCACCTGCCCAACCCTCGGACCCGCGCCGAAGGACAGTGCGCCGCCGTACCCAGGCAGGGCGCTGCCGGTGTTCCCGTTCGCCGGCGTGACCTGCGAACGTGGGCGAGCGGCTGCCGCGGGGCAGCAGGTACGGGAACGAGGGAGCGGTCAGCGTGTCGCAGCGGGGATCACAGGTCCTGGTCGAGCGCATGGAGGATCACCAGGTCGCGATCTACCTGGCGGCGATGGCCGCGGGCGGTCTGCTCGGCGGGTTCGCACCGGCCGCCGGCCCCGTCCTGGAGGACGCCATCAACCCCGTTCTCGGCGCCCTGCTGTTCGTCACCTTCCTCCAGGTGCCGGCCGCCGAACTGGTCCGCTCGCTGCGCGACGGCCGGTTCCTCTCCGCGGCCTTGACGGTGAACTTCGTGGTGGTGCCGCTGGTCGTCGCGGCGATGTTCACCTTCCTGCCCGCCGACCGGGCCGTGCGGGTCGGGGTGCTGCTGGTGCTGCTCTGCCCGTGCGTGGACTACGTGATCGTCTTCACCGGCCTGGCCGGCGGCTCCAGCCACCGCCTGCTGGCCGCCACCCCGCTCCTCCTGGTCGCGCAGATGATGCTGCTGCCGCTGTTCCTGTACCTGTTCATGGGCTCCGACCTGACCGGCGTCGTCGAGGTCGCCCCGTTCCTCGAGGCGTTCGTCTTCCTGGTCGTCATTCCGCTCGTGCTCGCCTGGGCCCTGCAGGCATGGGCCGCGCGCCGCCCGGCGGGGCGGAAGGTCTCCGATGCGGCAAGCGGCATGATGGTGCCGCTGATGGCCGCCACCCTGCTGATCGTGGTCGCCTCCCAGATCCCCGGGCTCGGCGACGGCCTCACCGACGTCGTCGCCGTCATCCCCTTCTACGTCCTGTTCCTGCTGCTGATGGCGTTCGCCGGGAAGGCCGTGGCCCGTCTGTTCCGCCTGGACACCGGAGCCGGGCGGGCGATCGTCTTCACCGGCGCGACCCGTAACTCCCTCGTCGTCCTGCCCCTCGCCCTGGCCCTGCCGGACGCCCTGGCCGTAGCGGCGGTCGTCGTGGTCGCCCAGACCCTCGTCGAGATCCTCGGCATGGTCGTATACGTCCGTGTGGTGCCCCGTCTGATGCGGGCCCCCGCCGGCGCGAGGGGGGAGTGAGGCTGCATCCGCGCCGGCCCGCCGGAGCATCCGAGCCGTTCCGCGGCCACCCGCGGCCCTGGTCGATACCGGAGCCGACGGTCAAAGGGGTCCGGCGACCGGACGGGGTGTCATCCGCAGTGAGGCTGCCCGCGGCGTGGTCGTCACGAACGTGGTGAGGGGCGGCGCCCCGAGGTATGGACCGGGGTGACGAGTGGGTCGATGAATGTCACACACCCAAAGAAGCCCCATTTCGGACATACGCATATTTTCTTCGCCCTTCTCTCGTTCGATTCCCGGTATGGTCGCCGGCATTCGGGCTGGAGTGCCCCGAGCCGTTGCGCCGATGCGCACGGCGACGGCTCGTTCCGCACCCCTGCCCGTCGTTGTGACTCACCGGCCCTCGGACTCGCGCCCGCTCCGGCCGCGATTCGACGGCCGGACCCCGCCGGCCCCGGCATCGCACGGATGCCGCACCGGTCGCGCGCGGGCTGCCCATGTGACCGCCGACACAGAGCAGGACGAAGACCTTCATGCTGGCAACACACATATCCCGCCGCACGCGGCGCGGACTGGCCACGGTCCTGGCCGCCGGGACGGCGCTCGCGGCGCTCGCGACGGCCGCCCCGGCCCGGGCGACCACGGGCACAGCGACCGTCGGGGGCTCCCCGGTGACCTGCACCTCGAAGCGCCCCGGGATGGCGGACCGGCTGTCCAAGGACATCGCCGACGCCCTCCACGGCCGCCACGGCGCCGTCGCGCTCGCCCTGTACGACCGGCCCACGGCGACCTCGTGCACCTTCCGCGCGGGCGCCGCCTTCGACTCGGCGAGCGTGGTCAAGGTCACCGTCCTGGGCGCGTTGCTGCGCAAGGTCGCCGAGGAGCACCGTCACCTGACCTCGCGCGAGGCGCAGCAGGCCACCGACATGATCACCAAGTCGGACAACGCCGCGACCAACGCCCTGTGGCACCAGGTCGGAGAAGGCGGCATCCGTCACTTCCTGACCCTGGCGGGCATGCGGGACACCGTCCCGGGCCCGTCGGGCCACTGGGGGCGCACCCGGATCACCGCCGCCGACCAGCTGAAGCTGATCCGACTGCTCACATCGGACAACTCCGTCCTCACACCGCGAGCCCGTGCCTACGCGCTCCGCCTGATGAACCGGGTCGTCCCCGAACAGCGCTGGGGCGCACCCGCCGGGGCACCGGCCGAGGTCACCGTGCACGTCAAGAACGGCTGGCTGCCCCTGGAGGACAACGGCTGGCGCGTGCACAGCGTCGGCGCCTTCACCGGCGCAGGACGCGACTACGGGCTGGTCGTGCTCTCCCACGGCAACCGCACGATGGACGAAGGCGTCACGACCATCGAACGCGCTGCCCGCGCCGTCAACCGGGACGTGAACCAGCACGGCGCCTCCTGACGGACCTCCTCCGGCGGTCCGCCCGGAGGACGTCGAGGGGGACCCGACCCGGGCAGAGGACCCGGTCACCCGACTGGTCACCCACCCGGTCACCCGTCGCGCAGTCGTCCAGGACCTCTAGCCCGTGGCCGCCCCGGCGTACACCGTGCGGACGTTGTCCTGCGGGGGCGGCAGATGGTGCGCGGCGGGTCCCGCGGCGAAGGCGCGGAGGAGGTTCTCCGTGGTGCGCGTGACGAAGGCCGCCGTGCGGGCGTCCATACCGTGGTCGCGGCCGTTGTCGGCGGTGCCGGCCATGAGTGCCTCGACCCAGCGCATGGTGCCGGAGGCGAAGACACCCGCACCGCCGGGCGCCGTGTAGTAGGCGGAGTCGGAGTGGCTGGGCCGGCCGCCGCACACCAGCGGTGAGTGGGCGACGATCTCGAGGGGCGCCGGAGTGGGGTCACCGGGCGTGACCCGGTCGTACTCGACACCGACCAGATGGGCGAAGCCGTCGCCCTCCCGTACCCCCGTGCCGGCGAACAGCCAGTGCCCGGGCCGGGTGACGACGTACGGCGCGTCGGTGGGATAGCCCTCGTACAGCACCCCCGTCAGAGAGGACTCCGCTTCCGGCGCCGGCCCCCGCCTGAAGTCGGTGGTCACGAGGGCGGGCCGGCCGGGGTAGCACGGGTCGTCGCGGTAGTCGGTCTTGTAACAGACCACCGCACGGCCGGTGTCCGCGGGCGGCTGCTGGATCCGGACCCGGCGGAAACACGTGTTGGCGCCGAGGAAGGCCAGATTGGTTCCGGCGTCACGCGCCCGCGTGACATGCTCGCGCTGCTCCTGGGTCCAGTACTCGTCGTGGCCCAGCGACACCAGGGCGGTGGCGCCGAGCAGCGCGGCCGGGTCACCGTGCACGTCCAGCCCGGTCGTGTACGCCAGCGGAATGCCCAGCCGCTCCGCCAGGACCACCAGCGCACGCTCGTACACCAGGAACTTCTCCGCGCCGTCGCCCTCGTACGGACGGTCGAAGCTCACGGCGAGCGACCGCGACGCGTACGCGCCGTCCTTTCCTTCGTAAAGGCTGTATCCGCCCCACCGGTTGTACGCCTGCCAGGTCGCCGGCGCGTGCATCAGGACCGTCCGGCCCTTCACGTCCGCCGAGCGGACGACCAGCGGCACATAGCGCTGCGGGCCGTTCTCCGCGTCGAGCCGCAGCAGGTAGCCGCCTTCGGGCCAGCCGTCGGTGCGCACGGCGACGCTGCGCTCCCAGTCCGCCCGTACCGTACGGGTGGCGGCGAGGAAGGCAGGGGGCTTCTGCACGTGACCGGCGAGCCGGTCCGAGTGCCAGACCAGACGGGCCTGCGTGCCGCCGTACCAGCCGATCCGATAGGCCGAGACGCGGAAGCCGGGGGACGTGGTGGAGACGTACAGCCCGAACCCCTCCCCGGGCAGCACGCTGACCGCGTCGCAGTAGCCCTGGATCGCATCGGGCGGGCCCTTCGAGGCCAGCCGCCAGCCGGCGTTGCCCGGCCGGTCGCGTTCCGGGTCGGCGCTCGACGGAGTGGGCCGGGCCCTCCGGTCGAGCGGCGGGAAGCCGCAGCCCGCCGCCACGCCGACGCTCGCGGCTCCTGCCGCGCGGAGGAAGGCCCTGCGGTGCATGACGCCCTGCACGGCGCGACCTTCCACGCCTTCCGGGGCGTCGTCGCGCGGGTCCGCGCCGCACTCCCTGTCGCCGTCCATCGCCTCGCTCCCGTACGCGCCGACGCACGTCGCGTGCGCGGCATGCCGTCGGAGTGATCCTCACGGCGGCGCGGGCGGCGGGGCGACCGGGACTGGCCCGTCCGGACGCGACGGCCACCCGGTACCTGCGGTGACCGTGCTCCGCACGCCCGGCCGGGCCCGTGCCGCCGGTCTCCGCATAGGGTTTCGTGGCGCGCACCCGACGGGTGCGGCAACGGGCCACCGGGCGATGGCGGGACCGTACGGCCGATGCCGCTCCACCCGGGGAAGACATGTCGATACGGGGAGGGGCACATGGCCGAGGTCATGGCGGACGAGGGCGGCACCGTCGACCACACGGGCGGCGTCAGCGGCCTGATCGAGGATGTGGTCGGGTCGAGTGCCCGGCTCACCCGAGCCGCAGCCGAGTTGAGCGACATCGACGTACGGGCGCCGTCGGGACTCGCACGCTGGACGCGCGGTCAGGTGCTCGCACACCTCGCGCGGAGCGCCGACGCCTATGTGCGGCTGCTGCGCCTGGCGCGCGAGGGCGCCGAACCCGGTCCGAGGACGGACACCGCACCGCCGACCGGGGCCGTCGACCCCATGGCCGCGCTCCCCGCAGCCGAGCTCGTCTCCGAAGTGCGCCGCCGCCTGGCGAGGTTCGCCGCGGAGGCAGGGGCGATGCCCGCCGAGGCCTGGGGCCGCCTGGTCACGGCTCTGCCCGGCTGGCGCCACCCTGCCTGGTTCACCCTCCGGCGCTGTCTGCGCGAACTGGAGACCCACCACGTCGACTTGCGCATCGGATACGGCACCGATCGGTGGCCGGCCCCCTACGTCGTCTGGGGGCTCGACACGACACTGGCAGCGCTGAAGGCTGAGGGGTTCCCGGTCGGCGTGGTGAAGGCGACCGATCTCGGCCGGCGATGGGAGGTCTCGCCGGCCGGCCCCGCCCTCGCCGCCCCGGGACACCTCCTGCTCGGCTGGTTGAGCGGCCGGCTCTCCATCGACGGGCTCACGGTCGGGGGACACCCCGGGGCGCTGCCGGTCCCGCCGGCGTGGCCGCTGCCGCCCGCTCCCGGCTGGGGCCGGGCCGACGGAGGCGGCGGCAGGTGAGCCGGGCCGGTGCGGCAGGGGACGCCGTGCCGAGCGACCGCGACGAGGGCGTCCGGCGCGCGTGATCGTGCCCGAGCTGGTCTGCTGGGTGAGGGGGAGATTCTTCGGGTCGATGACGGGAGAGAGCTGATGAGCGTCTATCGGGCCGCGCAGGTCGCCGGTGCGGGCGGCTCCTTCGAGGTCGTCGAACGTGAGGTGGCGCGACCGGGAACCGCTGAGGTGCGGATCGCCGTGGAGGCGTGCGGGATCTGCCACAGCGACTCCCTCTTCGTCGACGCGCTGTTGCCCGGGGTCGGCTTTCCGCTGGTACCGGGGCACGAGATCGCCGGGCGTATCGAGGAGCTCGGCGACGGCGTCCGGGGCGACTGGCGGGTCGGCGACCGGGTCGCCGTGGGCTGGTTCGGCGGCAGCTGCGGCTACTGCAAGGCCTGCAGGCAGGGAGACTTCGTCGTCTGCCCGAACCTGAAGGTCCCGGGCTGGGCCTACGACGGCGGATACGCGCAATCGGTGATCGCGCCGGCCCAGGCCCTGGCACGGATTCCCGAAGCGCTGGCGGCGAATGATGCGGCTCCCCTGGCCTGCGCCGGTGTGACCACGTTCAACGGGCTGCGCAGCAGCTCCGCCCGTCCGGGCGACCTGGTCGCCGTGCTGGGCATCGGTGGCCTCGGTCACCTGGGAGTGCAGTACGCCGTCGCCATGGGCTTCGAGACCGTGGCCATCGCCCGCGGTGCGGCCAAGGCCGACTTCGCCAAGCAACTGGGCGCGCACCACTACGTCGACAGCACGGCGGACACTCCGGTCGCGGAGGCGCTGCAGTCCCTCGGCGGGGCGAACGCCGTCCTGGCCACGGCGTCCAACTCGGCTGCGATCGCGGCGACCGTGGACGGGCTCTCCCACCGGGGCGAGCTGGTGGTCATCGGCGCGGCCGCCGAACCCCTGGGGATCAGCCCGACCCAGCTCCTCATGGGCGGCACCGTCATCCGCGGCCACCCGTCCGGTACCGCGCAGGACATCCAGGACACCATGGCGTTCAGTGCCCTCCACGGGATCCGCCCGATGATCGAGGTCGTGCCGCTGGACCAGGCCGACGCGGCGTACCGGAAGATGATGGAGGGTGCCGCACGCTTCCGGATGGTGCTCACCACCGGCTGACCCAACGCTCCGGTGCGGCGGTGCGGCGGTGCGGCGGTGCGGCGGTGCGGCGGTGCGGCGGTGCGGCGGTGCGGCGGAGCGTCCGGGGACGGACGTGCGTGTCCGCGCGCTGGGCGCAGCCGCCCGGAGGCGCCGGTGCACGGCGAAGCGGCCGGCTCTCGTACGGTCGGCGGGCACGGTCCCACCGCCCCACCGTCACCGGATGCAGCCGAAGCCTTCGCTCCGTAAGCTCGTACGGGTCGGTGACATCCGTCCGGGAATCGTGCCGGCCGCCGGTCGTGGCGGGCGGCCTCGCCTCCCGGCGTCACCGACCGCCGGACCGGCGCAGCGACCCCTCGCTGCGGGTGCATCGGACGTGGAGCCCTTCATGACCACAGCGCGGGACCTGTTCATCGTCGCCCTGGACATGGAGTCCAGTCGCCCCGTGGAGCGGGGCAACCTCGCGCTCGCGCTGGCGGGAGCCGAGATGGCCGATCTCCTGGAGGCCCGGGCCGTCACGCTGGACGGCGACCGGATCGTGCCCGGTTACCGGCCGACCCTGGCCGATCGCGTGCTGGACGAGGCGGCCGACGCCCTGTTGCGGGAACCCCCGTACGAGACGGTGGGCGACTGGTTGTGGCGCCGCGGCCGCGATCTGACCGCCACCTACGCGGCCGCCCTCGAGGCAGAGGGGCAGCTCGCCCGGGAACGCCGGCACGGGTTTCTCTCCGGGGCCGGCCAGGCGGTGCTCGTCGATTCGCCGGCCCGCCGCGAGGCGGCGGAGCGCTGGACTGCGGGCGAGCCCGTCCTCGGCCTCCTTGCGGAGGCCGTGGGGGTCCGCGGCAACCGCACCCCGGACGCACCGGAGGTCGCCGATGACGCGGTGGCGACGGTGCTGGCCGCCGTCGATGAGGCAGTGGTCGAACTGGACTCCGTGCGCCAGCGGAAAGCCATCGAGGACGCGGCCTTCGAGAACATCTGGCGCGGCCCCGACCAGTGACGACAAGGCATCGGCGGTGCCGGCGTCCTGCACGCGCACAGCCGCGTCGAGGGGAGCGCCCGGCGCCCGCCGCCTACGATGCCGTTGTGGCTGTCATCCGAGTCGAGCGCAGGCCTGCGCTTCCCGTCGACGAGGCATGGCGACGGCTGACGGACTGGAGGCGCCACGGCGCCCACGTACCCCTGAGCTCGGTCACCGTCGTACCGGCAGGGCCGACGCGGGCGGGCACGGTGGTCGTGGTGCGGACCGGCGTCGGACGTGCCGGGTTCGACGACCCCATGGAGGTCGTGCGCTGGGAGCCGCCGACCGGCGCTCGCCCCGGATTCTGCCGTCTGGAGAAGCGCGGCTCCGTCGTCACCGGCTGGGCCGAGATCGAGGTGTCCCCGCTCGACGGCGGGGACCGGTCCCGGGTGGTGTGGCGGGAGCAGGTGCGGGTGTGGAAGCTGTCCCGGGCGTTCGACGTACCGACGGCCCGGGTAGCCCGGTTGGTGTTCGGCCGGCTCGTCGACGCCCTGCTCTCCGACTAGCACGGCTCTCCGAGGAGCACGCCAACGCCCGGCGGAACGAGGCAAGTCATGGCGCATGCGGGGCACCGTGCCGGAGAGAACCGCTCAACACGTCCTGCGGACATGGTGACTGCTCTTCGGAGTGGTCACATCCCTGTCCCTGCGCACGATGCTCAACCGCTTTCCGAAAGCGGAACACGCCTTGCGCAGACCGCCGTCGGTGTACTCGACGACGAGGACGTGGTCGTCGAATGCGGATGCGTAGGTGGCGCATTCGCCGTATTCGGCGCATTCTTCGACCACGGCGAAGTCGACGTGTGTCCTTGACCTGGCGGCCGCGAGTTCCGCGGTGTTCTTCTGGGCCACGGCCAGGCCCCGCGTATGCGCGTGGGCGGCGATCCGCGTGATGAACGCCTTTGCGTCGTTCGCGGTCAGCAGACCGTGGGAACGGCTGTAGCTGTCGTAGTTGTCGGGTTCGACCGCGTCGAACCCCTTGTCCGCACAGCTGTCGATCCAGCGGTCGACCCGGGCGGCGATGCGCTCGCGCTTGGCAGCCGTCCCGATGTCCAGCAGGGCCTCGTTCCAGTCCCGGTCGATGACCGGCCGGCCCTCGGTGTCGCGCAGCAGTAGCTCGGCCGGCCACCGGTCCTGTGCGTCCGGCTGCGCCTGGAAGGCATTCACGTAGCAGATGTTGTACCGCCCGCGCGCCGGTGAGTCCGTGTGGTCGCGACCGACGATCGCGACGCCCGGCGACGGGGGGTAGGCACCGCCGATCTGGTAGTCGAAGTCCCTGTGGACCGGGGGCAGGCGCACCGCCCGGGTGCCCTCGACGGGATGGGTGCAGCCGGCGAGTGCGGCCGTGGCCACACCGGCCAAAACCGTCAGGGACGCGGCCCGGTGGCGCCGCGCGAGGCGCCGGGCAGCCGACGCGCCCGGAGCCGAAGCGCGCGTCCCCGGGCGCCGGGACCCGCGGAGACGGACAGCGGACACACGCACCACGACGTCGAACCTCCGCCGCCAGAAGTGGGCAAAACGGATATAACATTGCTTGTCATTGTTTATTTGCATTTCAGGATTTATGAAACTTCCGGTACTTGTCTCCGGTATTTGTCCGGAGCTGAGACGGGTTTTTGCTGCATCGGTTGCCCGGAAATGCGGTGACATGCGTCACGTGTGCATGTCCGGGTGGTCGACATGTCCGCCGCCAGTTCCGCTCCGTGGCGGGCGAGTTGGGGGCGGAGCAGTCGTTGATCTCATGCCTTTCACCGGCATGTACGAGCCTGTCCCTTTTCTCGTGTGAATTCGGGCCTTGTTCCGTTCGAAGGGTGTCGCTTACGGTTCGCTCATTCCGGGTGGAACGCCGAATCCTGCCGCTTCCCGGAAATTCCGAACCAGCACCATTCGCGTACGGCAGGAGCGGGGAACCCACGGTTTGCCGCCGACCCGGATCCACGGGCCGGCTCGGGGTGAAGCCGTGCCCACCGGCACGGCCGGGCGACTCCAGCCCGAATCCGACAGCTGACCTCGCAGGCATAGGAGAGGACTGTGCCATGGCCGGAAAAGGCAAACACCGCCGCCCGAAGAACTCCCGAATGAGCCGTGGATTCATGGCCGTCGGCGCCGGCGGGGCGGCAGTTGCCCTGCCCGTGATCGCCGCGACCACCGCGAGTGCGGTGCCGAAGGCGGCACCCGCCGTCGCGCCTTCGGTCAAGGTCGAGAGACCCGCACTCCCGCGGGCCGTCCAGATGGTGCCCATGCGGTACTCCGTGGTCACCGGCGACTCCCTTTCCAAGATCGCCGGCAAGTATGCGCTGAAGGGCGGCTGGCCGCGGCTCTACCGCGACAACCGGAGCGCGGTCGGTGACAACCCGTCACTCATCCACCCCGGTCTCAAGCTCACCGTCAACCGCCAGGTCCGGGCGGCGGCTTCGGACCTGCGCGCCGACCGCTCCCGGCGCAGCACGGTGCTCCCCAAGGCCGCCGCCCCCAGGACGGCACCCAAGGCTGCTCCCAAGGTGACCCCCAGGACCGCCCCCAAGGCGGCTCCCAAGGTGACCCCCAAGGTGACCCCCAAGGCGTCTCCTGCGGCGGCGAAGACGTACGCGAACAACCTGGACGGATGGATCCGCGAGTCGCTCGACATCATGGCGAAGCACGGCATCCCCGGGTCGTACGACGGTATCCACCGCAACATCATGCGTGAGTCCTCCGGCAACCCGCGCGCCATCAACAACTGGGACTCCAACGCGGCGGCCGGCCACCCCTCGAAGGGCCTCCTCCAGGTCATCGACTCGACCTTCACGGCCTACCACGTCCCGGGGACGTCGATGGACCCCTTCGACCCGGTCGCCAACATCACGGCCGCGTGCAACTACGCCGCCGCCCGCTACGGCTCGATCGACAACGTCAACGGCGCCTACTGAGCGGTTCCGTGCCGACGGCCGGTGACGCGGTCCCGGCCGGCACGACGGGGAAACCGGGAAGGGGCCGCTCGCCGCGCAGAGGGTGGAGATCACCGTCCTGCGGCGAGCGGCCCCCAACGGCTGCTAAAATGGGGCTCGTCGGCCTTCGTGCGCACTCATCTCATGCGCCCGGAGGCTTTTTTCATGCCTTCCGACAGCCATGACACCACCGAGCCCGCTGCCACCAACACCGGCTACAGCACCCTCCTCAGCATCCGCGAATTCGCCGGACTGTACGCCGGCTTCACCCTGACCGTCGCCGCGAACACCCTGTCGGGGTTCGCCCTCGGAACCCTTGTCGACCACCGGACCCACTCGCCGTTCCTTACCGCGGTGAGCATGTACGGCGCCACCTTCGCGACGGTGCTCGGCGCGTTGACGCTGATGTCGGTCGCCGACGGACGCCGACCTCGCCGTACCCTCGTCGTGCTCCAGTTCGCCTCCCTGCTCGGCACGGCCGCCCAGGCCGTCCCGGGCCTGCCCCTCGTCGCCCGGTTCGGGCTGCTGCTGGGCCTGGGCTTCTTCCAGTCCCTCGGGACGGGCACCCGGATGGGGCTGCTCACCGAGGTGGTCCCCGCCTCCGCGTACGCGTCGGCACGCTCACTGATGAACATCACCTCCGGCGGCACGGCGATCCTCGGCTACGCCGTCGGCGCAGTGCTGCAACGCCACCTCGACCCGCACGGGATCTTCCTCGTCGCGGCAGCCCTGACCGGCCTGGGTTCGGCCGTGGTGGCGACCACCGTCCGGGAACACTCGATCCGGCTCACCCGCCGCCCGGGACTGCGCCGGACCTGGGCCACGAACACCGAGCTCTTCTCGCACGCCGGCCGGCGTGCCCTGCTGCTGAACCTGTGGGTCCCGAACGGTCTGGTGGTCGGCTGCGAGGCCCTGTTCATCTCCTACGACCCCGAGCAGGCCGGAACCTTCCTGGCCGCGGGATCGGCGGGCATGCTGCTCGGGGACCTTACCGTCGGCCGGCTCCTCACCGCCGCCCGACGCCGTCGCTGCGCGTTCGGCCTGCGACTGCTGCTCGCCGCTCCCTACCTGCTGTTCGCGTTCCACCCGCCCCTGTGGGCAGGAGCGGTCGCGGTGTCCGCCGCCAGTGCAGGATTCGCCGCCACCCTGCCCCTGCAGGAGCAGCTCCTGGAGCTGACACCCGACTCGGCACGCGGACAGGTCCAAGGCGTGGAGTCCGCGGGACGGATGACCTGGCAGGGCATCGGCGCCGCCATCGCCGGCGGTCTCGCCCAGCAGCTCGACCCGGGCAGCGCGATCGCCCTCGTCGCCGCCGTGTCGGTGACGCTCACCGTCGTCTCCCGGCCGTTCGTGCTCCGCGCCCGCACACCCGTCGTCCAGGAGACCGGTGCGTGAACCCGGCAGAGCCCCGGCTCCCTCGGCTCCGCGCGGCGTCCGGATCGTCGGGCGGGGCGCCCGCCGGCTCGCCCGAGCGGGCTCGGGGCGGGCTCCCTCCCCGCGCAGTGGTGTCGGGCAAGCCCTCGGCCGACGGGGAGCACCGGGCCGGCTACGCCCGGATGAGCCGACCGCCTACCGCGGCGTGCCCCGTACGCACGTCGGCCTGCGCGGGACAGGGGTTGCCCCGAGCCGGGTCCAGCACGGCGGGCGACACGGTGGCGGCGATGCGCAACTCGATGATGTCGCGGACGGCGGGCCACTCCTCGTCCAGGATCGAGTAGAACGCGGTGCTGCGGACGGCGCCGTCGAGACCGCGCGAGTGGGCCCGGCGGATGCCCTCGCAGGTGGCGCCGAGCCGCTCGATGGCCGCGCGTGACCGCAGATTGCGGGCGTCCGCGCGGAACGAGATTCTGCGGACGCCCCAGGCCTCGAAGGCATGACGCAGCATCAGCAGCTTCGCCTCGGTGTTGATGCCGGTGCCCTGGGCGCGGGGGGCGAGCCAGGTGTTGCCGATCTCGGCGGCATCGGGCACCGCGGTGACCGGATCGCCGTACGGGACACCCGGTACGGAGGGCCAGACCATCGGGCCCTGCCAGTAGTCGAGTTCCAGGAAGCGGGTGGAGCCCACCACCCGCCCGTCCGCGGCGTTGATCACCGCGAAGGGCAGGATCCGGCCCGCCGCCTGTTCGGCGAGGGCATGGTCGATATAGCTGTGGGCCGCCTCCAGCCCGTGGGGGACGGGGGTGAAAGCGTAGGTCGTACGGTCCTCGGCGCCGGCCTCGGCCAGGGCCTCGGCATGGTGCGTGGTGAGCGGCTCCAGCCGCGCGGTGCGGCCGGTGAGAACGAGGGGTGCGGGCACAGGGCCTTCGGTCCTTCGAACAGCGGAATGGTGCCTGCCACCGGCGTTCCTGTGCGATGGCGGTGGTCCAGCATGCGTCCTATGCGCCCTTCAGTGAAGAACGGGAAGGTAAAGGAATTCGGAAGGTCGGATGACACGGGATCAAGGTCCGGGCACCCCGCGAACCGTCCGGTAACCGCAACTCTCCGTAGTCGGAATCGGTGCCGCGCCGGACCCCTGGCCGACGCCCCCTCCGGCGCCTCCGCAGGCGCGCGCCACATAGGTGTAGGGGGAAACGTGCTCGTCGGGCGGCCCTGCCGTGGCGGCCCCGGGCGACGAGGGGATCCGGCCGTGCCTCACACCGGGGGATCGATGAGGCCGCACGGGATCGACGGGCCGCTGGATCGTGACATTGGGTCACCGGACTGGAACGGCCGGTCGACATTTTGGTCCGCAGGCCGCAGATTTGGCAATGAAAGTCTAAAGGAATGCAACTATTCAGTCACGAACCTTTGTTGTAACTCCCCATTCTCCTTAGCCTGATGCGACTTTTCAGCAAGCCGCGCCTTGAAAGGCCCCCTATGGTAAGCGTTGACGAGCTCGCACCCCCGAAGGCATCCGGATCCGGATCCCTCCGCAGGGACGTGGGGCTGATAGGCCTGATGTGGGCCTCCGTCGGTTCCATCATCGGATCCGGATGGCTGTACGGAGCCCAGAAGGCCGTCGTGGTGGCAGGCCCGGCCGCAATGATCTCCTGGATCATCGGCGCGGTCGCCATCGTCCTCCTCGCACTGGTACACGCCGAGCTGGGTGGCCTCTTCCCGGTGTCCGGCGGCACGGCGCGCTACCCGCACTACGCCTTCGGCGGCCTCGCGGGCATGTCCTTCGGCTGGTTCTCCTGGCTGCAGGCGGCGACCGTGGCCCCCATCGAGGTCGAAGCCATGATCGGATACGCCGGTCACTGGAAGTGGGCCCAGGGGTTCCTCCACGCGAACGGCACCCTCACGACGTCCGGCTTCATCGTCGCCGTGTTCCTCATGGCGGTGTTCGTCGCGGTGAACTTCCTCGGAGTGAAGGTGCTGGCGCACACCAACAGCGCCGCCACCTGGTGGAAGATCGCCGTACCCCTCGGGGCGATCTTCGTCATCGCGGCGACCAACTTCCACCCGCACAACTTCACGGCCCAGGGTTTCGCGCCCTTCGGCGCCAAGGGCGTGCTCAGCGCCATCAGCACCAGCGGCATCATCTTCGCGCTGCTCGGCTTCGAGCAGGCGATCCAGCTCGCGGGCGAGAGCCGCAACCCCAAGCGTGACCTGCCGCGCGCGACGATCGGGTCGGTCCTGATCGGTGCGATCATCTACACCCTGCTCCAGGTCGTCTACATCGGTGCGCTTCCGCTGGCGTCCTTCGCCCACGGGTGGGCCAAGCTGGACTACGCGGGCATCAGCGGCCCCTGGGCCGGCCTCGCCACCGTGATCGGTCTGGGCTGGCTGGGCTGGGTCCTGTACGCGGACGCGATCGTGTCCCCGGGTGGCACCGGCCTGATCTACACCACCTCCACCTCGCGCATCTCCTACGGGCTGAGCAAGAACGGCTACGCCCCGAGGCTGTTCGAGAAGACCGACGCCCGCGGCGTGCCGTGGTTCGGCCTGATCATCTCGTTCGTGACCGGCGTGGTCTGCTTCCTGCCCTTCCCGAGCTGGCAGGAGCTGGTCTCGTTCATCACCTCGGCGAGCGTGCTGATGTACGCCGGTGCGCCGCTGGCGTTCGGGGTGTTCCGCAACCGCCTGCCCGAGCACGAGCGGCCGTACCGTCTGCCCGCCGCCGGCGTGCTCTCGCCGCTCTCCTTCGTGGTGGCGAGCCTGATCATCTACTGGTCCGGCTGGACCACCCTCCAGCGGCTCGGCTGGGCGATCGTGATCGGGTACGTCCTGCTCGGCAGCTACGCCTGGTACGCGACGAAGAAGCAGCTGCCCAACGCGCCGCGACTGGACTGGAAGGCCGCCCAGTGGCTTCCCGTGTACCTGATCGGCATGGGCATCATCGCCTGGCAGGGCGGCTTCGGCGGACAGGGCCACATTCCCCTCTGGATCGACATGGCCCTGGTCAGCGCGTTCGCCCTGGGCATCTACTTCTGGGCACGTTCCAGCGCCCTTCCGGCCGCCGCGATCAACCAGAACATCGAGGAAGTGACGGTCGTGGACGAGGGCGGTCACTGAGAAACCACCGCATCCTGCCGGTCAGGACGCGATGACCTCGGCCGTGAGCAGCCCTCCAGATGCGAGCCGTCGTTGCTGACGACGCTCGCGGGGAGGTGAACCTCGGACGACAGATGGGCCCGGCCACCGGCCGGGCCCATCTGTATGACGGGCCGAGGTGCGGCCCCCGGCCCCCGGCCGCGCACCGCGGTGGGGACGCCGGAAACGGTGAGAGTTGAAGAGTAAACTTACCTTCGGTAATGTCCTGCGTGGCCCGCCGTCGTGACCCATGGCCCTGGTCACGCACCCATTCCCCCGAGGTGTGGACCGGCCTTACGTGGCGCGCCGCAGCCTCGCCCCACATCCCCCCTTCGGGGCGGGGCTGCCCCCGCTCACCCGCAGGGATCCCCTCCGGACGGATCTCCGGTCCTGTCGCGCCCGCCCGTGCCGCGTTCCGGTGCGCCGTGATCCATGGGGGTGCGGCGGCTCCCGCCCGCGCCCGCAGTGGCGGAGACGGGTGGGTGGCGAATGGCTGGAGTTGGCTCTGTCCACCCTCGGTCCGGATCCCTACGATGCGTCATGCCACCCGGCCTTCACCACTCCTTCACAGTCATGGAGAGGTGTGCCGGTTGGTTTGGCATGCGCATGTCTGCACCCGATCCAACGCACCTGGTACGCGACGGCTCTCCGTGTCGAGCGGAAGCCGCACCCCCCACTTCACGGCGGCACACACATCTGTGCACGCCGCCGGAAGACCGACGCAACGGATGGGAGAACCATGGCAGGTGGGCTGTTGTACGGCGGTGTGCTCGCCGCACTGTTCGCCACCGCACTTCCCGCGCACGACCCGTCCTCCGGTTTCGACGACCCGCCGCCGGACAAGATCGTCATCAAGGTCGCCACGGTCAACGGCTCCGGTTGTCCGCAGGGCAGCACCGCTGTCGCGGTCTCCCCGGACAACACCGCGTTCACCGTGACCTACAGCGACTACCTCGCCCAGGTGGGCGGCAACGCCGACCCCACCGCGTTCCGCAAGAACTGCCAGCTCAACCTGATCGTGCACGTGCCGCAGGGCTTCACCTACGCCATCGCCAGCGCGGACTACCGCGGCTTCGCCTCCCTCCAGCCCGGCGCCGGCAGCACCGAGAAGGCCTCGTACTACTTCCAGGGCTCGCCCAGCACGGCCGCGATCTCGCACAACTTCAACGGCCCGTACAACGACAACTGGCAGGCCACGGACAACACGGACTGGGCCCAGCTGGTCTGGGCGCCCTGCGGTGTCGAGCGGAACTTCAACATCAACACCGAGCTCCGCGTCAACGCCGGCAGGTCCGCCCCCGGCAGCACCAGCTTCATGACCATGGACTCCACGGACGGCGACATCAGCACCGTCTACCACCTGGCCTGGAAGGAGTGCCCGAGCTCCTGACCGGCTCCTGATCCCCGCGTTCGCGGGCCCCGCGCCGGTGCGGGGCCCGCGAAACACGGCGCTCGTGCGGGACGACCGGTGCGGGTGTGCCGGGCGAGACGGTCAGGATGCGTTCAGACTTCCGATGGCAGCGTCGGGCCCATGACATACGAGACCCCTCAGACCGCGCCGGGTCGCACGCACCCGGCCCAGACATCCCCGGAGGCCCCGCGCCGCCACCCTCTGCGCTGGAACAAGGTGCCCGAAGTCACCGTGTACTTCTGGGTGATCAAGGTGCTGTGCACGACGGTGGGCGAGACCGCCGCCGACATGCTCAACGAGAATCTGGGGCTCGGCCTGACCGGAGTGTCGCTCCTGATGAGCGTGCTGCTGGCCGTGGTGCTCGTCGTCCAGTTCCGCACCGACGCCTACCGGCCGGGCGTGTACTGGCTCGCGGTGGCCCTGATCAGCGTCGTCGGCACCCTGATCAGCGACAACCTCACCGACAACATGGGTGTGCCGCTGGAGACGAGCACCACGGTGTTCGCGATCGTCCTCGCGGTCGTGTTCGTCGTCTGGTACCGCAAGGAGCGGACCCTCTCCATCCACAGCATCGACACCACGAGCCGGGAGACCTTCTACTGGCTCGCGGTCCTGTTCACCTTCGCCCTCGGCACGGCGGCCGGCGACCTGGTCGCCGAGCGCATGAACCTGGGGTACTGGGTCTCCGCGGTCCTGTTCGCCCTGGCGATCGCGGCGATCGCGGTGGCGCGCTTCGCGCTCGGTCTGGACGCGGTGTGGAGCTTCTGGATCGCGTACATCCTCACCCGCCCGCTCGGTGCCTCGGTGGGTGACTACCTGTCCCAGCCGACCGGTGACGGCGGTCTGGGGCTCGGCACCGTGGTGACCAGCGTGCTGTTCCTCGCGGTCATCCTCGGCCTCGTCGTGTACCTGTCGGTGACCCGCAAGGACGTCACCGAGCCGGAGCGGGTCAGCCGGCAGGCAGTGTGACCACGAACCTCGCCCCGGGCCCGTGCCCGCGGTCGTAGGACACCTCACCCCCGGCGGAGCGGGCCAGGCGTCGCGCCAGCGGCAGTCCGAGGCCCGCTCCTTCGTGCCCGTCGTCCGGATCGGCGCGCCGGCCCGGCTGGAAGAGCTGCTCGACGAACTCCGCCGGTACACCCGGGCCGTCGTCGGTGATGCCGACCGTCACCCCACCGGGTGCGCGGTGCGCACGAACGGTCACGCCCGCGTGGGCGTAGCGCAGGGCGTTGGTGAGAAGCGGGCTGACGATGCGTTCGAGGAGGGCGGGTGTGACACCGGCTTCGAGGTGCTCGTCGCGGTCGCCCGCGCCGATCCGGACCGTCACATGGGGTGGGACGGTCAGCCTTCCGGCCAGCGCACGCACGGTGGGCAGCACATCGGTCGTGCCCGGCACGGGGCTCGTCCTGGTGCGCGCGTCGTCCAGCAGTGTGTCGCAGATGGTGCGCATGGACCGGGCGGCCTCGGCCATCACCTCATGGCCGGCGACGGTCTCGGCCTCCGAGCGCGGCCGGGCCCGCCACCAGTCCAGTTCGGCGATGATCCGGCTGAGTGGGGTGCGCAGCTCGTGCGACAACTCCCCGGTCAGCTGCTGCTCATGGCGCAGCACGGCGTGTATGCGGTCCAGGAGCTCGTCCAACGACGCGCCGAGACGCGCGAGTTCCTCCGGACGCCCGGTGCGTCCGAAGCGGGCCTCGGACGCGACGGCGCTCCACCGGGTGGCCTGGTCGGTCATGGTGCGCACCGGATGCAGTGCACGCCGGACGGCGAGGCGCGTCAGGACGTAGGTGCAGACGAGCATCGCGGCGTCCAGGGCGAGCGAGCCCAGGAGCAGTGTGTCGGCCGAACTGCGGTACGGGGCGAGGTCCAGCGCGGTGACCACGAACGCCGCGCCCCGGTGGTCGGGCACCGGCCGCCCGCACAGCCGGACCGGGCCGTGGCCCGTGGCGGTCGTGCAGTGGGGCCTGCCGCGCGCGACGAGGGCGTCGGCGGCCCGGGTCAGAGGGCTCGCGTCGGGGGCGGACGACGGATGCTCGAGCAGCCGCGTCCCTGCGTAGATCCACACGTTCGCGTCGAGGAGTGCGTCGTTGGAGGTCTCCAGTACGCGCACCCGGGGTCCGCTGGTGTCGACGGTGGTGGCGACGGCGGCCGCGCGCGAACGCAGTTCGTTGTCCGCCTCACGCTCCAGGTGCTGCCGGACGACGGTGTTGAACACCACCGTCAGCAGCACCACCACCAGTGTCGCGGCGGTCAGCGCCACCAGGGACAGCCGGCCACGGAGGGTGCGCGGCGCCAGCCGGCTCGGCAGGAGGTTCACGACAGCCGGTGCCCGACTCCGCGGGCGGTGCCGATCGTCCGCCGGCTGCCCGCCTCGCGCAGCTTGCGGCGCAGCCTGGTCAGGTACTGGTCGAGGGTGTTGTCGCTGACCTGGGCGCCCTCGGGCCAGCCCGCCCGGACCAGTTCCCGTCTCCGTACGATCTCCCCGGATGCCGACATGAGCACGGCCAACAGCCGGAACTCCGTCGGGGTCAGGTCGACACGCGTGCCGTGGACGCTGACAGTGTGCTGCACGGCGTCGAGGGCCAGGTCCCCTGCCGTCACCGCGGGGCCGGGGCCGGCGCGTTTGATCGCCGCCCGCAGCCGTGCGGCGAGTTCGGCCAGATGGAACGGCTTGGGCAGATAGTCGTCGCCTCCGGCGGAGAATCCGGACAGCCGGTCGGTCAGACGGTGATGGGCGGTGAGGAAGATGACCGGAGCGAGGAAGCCGTTCGCCCTGAACGCCTGGCATACGTCACGCCCGTCCGCGTCGGGCAGCCCGATGTCGAGCACGGCGGCGGAGAAGCCGTCACCGGCCAGACGCAGGGCACTGGCCCCGTCCGGCGCCGGCACGGTGTCGTAGCCCTCGTCCCGCAGTCCGCGCAGCAGCACGTCGCGCAGGGCGTGGTCGTCCTCGACCACGAGGATCTTGTGGTGCATGGCGCTACCCCGTCCTTCCGACCGTGTGGGTCGTTCCCGAGCCGAACCCGTGGGGCACCCACCGGGACACGGCACTCAGGCACAGTCCCAGCCATCCCAGGGCGAACAGCCAGCCGCCGATGACATCGGTGGCCCAGTGCACCCCCAGGTAGGCGCGGGTGAGTCCGACCGCCGCGGCCCAGCAGCCGACGGCGACGCAGAGCACGCCCCTTGCGCGTGGGGCCCGCAGGCATATCGCGGTGATCAGCAGTCCGGCGGTCACGGCTGCCGTGGTGGTGTGGCCCGAGGGGAATGCCCACCCCGAGGCATGTGTCTGCCAGTCCGCCGGGGGAGGCCGATGCCGGGCGACGAGTTCCATCACGCCCTGCCTGAGGGCCTGACCCACCGCGAGGCAGACGACAGCGAGTACGGCGGCGGTCAGCCGCTGCCGTGCGCTGCGCCCGGCGACGATCCCGGCCGACGCCACCAGCGCATACGGAACGACACCGGTGCCAGTGGCGGTGAGCGCGCGTGTCAGAGCCACCGCCGCGCCCGGCCGGTGTCCGACGGACCAGGCAAGAACGCCCTGGTCCAGGCCCGCCGGGGCCCCGCCGCCGCTCGCGATCACAACGGCCAGCAGACCGAACACCGCCGCGGCAGCGAGTCCGGCGCCGCAGGCCCGGGCGGCGAATCCCGTGCGCGACACGAAGTGTGCGGCCATCGCCGCCGGCCCCCTTTCGTCGGAACTCACGGTCGCGCCGCAGTGGCGGCCCGGCTGACTACAGATGTGTAGACGGTCTACAGCACTGTAGACGATGGAGGAGTGGGGATCGTTCCCATGGCCGCCGGTGGCGCTCCCGCGTGTCGGCGGAGCGTGGACCGGGGCGGCGGGCGGCCGGCAGGAAGCGGCGCGCCCGCCACAGTCTCGGTGAGCCCCCGTACCGCGGCGCCACGGAGGATCGCGCCGCGGAGTGGGGGCCGGGCAGGCAGACGGCCGGGCAAGCTTGCGGTCAGGAGAGCAAGCGGCTGGGCGGGACTGCGGTCGGGAGAGCCGACGCCGGGCAGGCAGGCAGGCGGCCAGGAGTACGGGCGGTCGGGAGAGCAGACGGCTCAGGAGGACCGGCTGCTCAGAGAGCAGACGGCTCAGGAGAATCGACGGCTCAGGAGAGCAGACGCTGTTCCTTCGCCACCGCGACCGCGCCCGCCCGTGTGTCGACGTCGAGCTTGGGGTAGATGCGGCCGAGATGGGTCTTGACGGTGGCCTCGCTGATGAACAGGGCCCGGGCGATGTCGCGGTTGCCGAGTCCGCGGGCGAGCTGGCCGAGGATGTCGCGCTCGCGGTCCGTCAGCGTCGGCCGAGGACTGCGCATACGGGCCATGACACGTCCGGCGACCGGAGCCGAGAGCGCCGTGCGACCGCGCGCCGCGTCCCGGATCGCGGCGAAGAGCTCCTCCGGCCGCTCCGCCTTCAGCAGATATCCGGTGGCGCCGGCCTCGATGGCGCGGGTGATGTCGGCGTCGGTGTCATAGGTGGTGAGGACGAGTACATGTGCCGTTCCGGAACGGGAGATCCGCCGGGTCGCCTCGACGCCGTCGATGCCCTCGCCGAGCTGCAGATCCATCAGCACCACATCCGGTGTGTGCTTCGCGGCCAGCGCGACGGCTTCCTCGCCGCTGCCGGCCTCGCCGACGACCTCGATGCCGGGTGCACTGCTGAGCAGGGCGCGCAGTCCGGCCCGTACGACGGCGTGGTCGTCGCACAGCACGAGCCGCACGGGCGTTTCGGTCACCGGTCCTCCAGGGGAAGCGCGGCCGACAGGACGGTGCCCTCGCCCGGTGCCGACTCGACGGTCAGCGTGCCGCCGAGGGCCTGGAGGCGGGCGCGGATCGCGGGCAGGCCGTGGCCGCGCAGCCCCTGCTCCGGTGCGGGCAGCGCCTCCGGCCGGAAGCCGCGGCCGTCGTCGGCGACGTCCAGCACGACCCGGTCGTCCAGGCAGGTCAGCGTGAGCACGGCCGTGGTCGCGTCGGCGTGCTCGCGCACATTGGCAAGAGCGCTCTGGGCGATCCGCAGCAGCGCGGACTCGGTCCGGCCCGGGAGCGCCATCGGGACACCTTCCGCATGGAAGCGCACGGTGAGGTCCTGCCCGGACTCCCGCGCGGCCAGAGCCCGCAGGGCCGCCGGAAGACCGCCGCCGTCGGCCAGATCGGCGGGCGTCAGGTCGTGCACGAAGCGGCGGGCCTCGGCGAGATTGCGCTCCGTCACGGCCTCCGCCGTCCGCACATGGGTGCGCGCCGTCCCGGGGTCCGTGTCCCAGGTCCGCTCTGCGGCCTGGAGCAGCATCTGCTGACTCGACAGGCCCTGGGCGAGGGTGTCGTGGATCTCCATGGACAGCCGCTGCCGCTCGGCCAGCGTGCCCTCGCGGCGCTCCGTGGCGGCGAGCTCGCGGCGGGTGCGCAGCAGGTCCGCGATCAGGGTGCGCTGCCGGGCGGCCTGTCGCTCCATATGGAGGAAGACCGCCGTCGCGACGGCGGCCACGGCGGGCGGCGCGAGCAGCAGCGTCGGGTCGAAGCGTCCCGCCAGCTCCAGCTGCGCGGCGACGACGAACGCGGTGAGCAGTGCGACGAGCACCAGCGCCGCCCGCTCGGGAAGCGTCCGCAGCCCCCGGTAGAAGAGGGGTACCGCACACCACGCAAAACTCGGCGCGAGCACCACGAGCACGATCCACACCGTCACGACGGTCCCCAGCCACAGCGGCCGCCGGGCGGTGGGCCGTGTGCCGAGGGCGTACAGCAGCGCCAGCACGACGGACAGGGCCACGATCCAGGGGGTGCGCGGCTCGCCGGGGTGCCTCAGCAGGAACCGCGCCAGCGACGCGGCGAGCAGCAGGACGAAGGCCGCATGCATGACGGCGCCGAGCCGACGTGCGTCCGGATCCGGGTCCGGACCGGCGGACTGCGCTACGTCCGTCACGGCAGACGACCTCCACTTCCGGGCGCTTGTGAGCTGTGAGAACACCTTCATTGTGGCCCGGTGGGGCGGGGGCGCGGTCATCCGATCGGTTGACCCCGCCGTCACCCGGACCGCGCGGCGGACGCAGCCGGTACGGCGACGAGGAGGACCCGGCACCGGCCGGAGGATCGATGAGGCAAGCGTCGGACGACCACGTCACGACCCACCACAACTCTCCCGGGAGCCATGATCATGAAGTCCCAGTCGCGCCGTACGACGTCCCTGTCGCGCAGGACCCGCCTCGTGGCCGGCGGGGCCGTCCTCGCCGCGGTGGCCGCGGGCACCTTCGACGCCGTCTCCGCGAGCGCCGACGTCACGCCCGCCGCTCACGCCACGTCCGCGGCGGGTTCCGCCGCACCGGACGCCGGCGGCCACGACCTGCGCCGGTCCACGCATCTGACCGTCGCGGCCGCGACCAGGGCCGCGCAGGCCGCGCTCGCCGCCGCGGCGAAGGAGCACCAGCATGTGTCGGTCGCGGTGGTCGACCGTGACGGCACCACCGTGGTGACGCTGCGCGGTGACGGCGCGGGGCCGCAGTCGTACACGTCCGCAGAGAGGAAGGCGTTCACCGCGGTCTCCTGGAACGCCCCCACCTCCGAGTTGGCCGTGCATCTGGCCCGGACCCCGAACCTGAAGGACATCCCCGGCACCCTCTTCCTCGCCGGCGGAACACCCGTCACGGCCGAGGGGGCACCCGTCGCGGGCATCGGCGTCGCGGGCGCGCCGAGTGGTGACCTCGACGAGAAGTACGCCCGCGCGGGCGCCGCCCTCGCCCGGTGAGCGCGTCAGCACAAGGGTGAGCCGTGGGCGTCGCGTCGCCCCGGGGGGGGCGTCGACCGTCCTACCCCCGCGCAGGATAAAGGCCTTGGCGTCACCGACTGTGATCACATACGCTGCGCCCGATCATCGGGCGGGGACGTACACAACGGAATCCGGGGGACGCGCATGGCGCGCATGGGGCCGAGACGGCTGTGGACCACGGTGCTGGGGCTCGGCGGGGGGATCTTCCTCGTGGGTGCGAGCGCACTGCGGGCGGACACCCAGCTGACCGGCGTGGCAGGCGAGTTCCGCGCCGAGCACTGCGAGGTCTCGAAGTCCCGGCACGGGGACGACGGCTGGATGTGCAGCGGCACCTTCCGGGCCGACGGCGACGGCTTCCGTATTGCCCGCGTCGAGGTGGACACGGTGTTCGACAAGCGGCCCACCGGTCCGGTCGCCGTACGGGTGGACGGACCGTCGTCGACCACCGCCGTGCAGGACGACGCCGGCGGCTGGCTGGTGCCGGGTGGTACCGGCCTGCTGTGCCTCGGCGTGGCCGGCTGGAACATCCGATCCGCAGTCAAAAGGCCCCGCGAGGCATGAGCCGCACGAGTCCTCCGGGTCCCGGCAGCGGTAGCGCTCTACGGTTGCCCGAGTCCCGGCAGCGGTAGGGCCCTTCGGGTTGCCCGAGCCCCGGCAGCCGGCAGGCAGGACGGGCTCCCGCGGCCCGGGCGGCAGTGGGCCACGCCGGACGCCCGAGTTCCGGGCGGCATGGGCCACATCGGCTGATCGGAGTCCGCGGCTGCGCTGGGACCCGCCGGCTTCCGGCGCTCCGCGACCGTCATGGGGCGCACCTGCGGACGAAGGCCCCGTACCCCCCTCAGCGGGGTACGGGGCCTTCTGCGCGATGTGCCGCGGCCTCAGCGGTGAAAGGCGTCCTTGGCCTTCTCCTTCGCCTGCCGCAGATCGCCCTTGGCCTGTTCGGCACGACCCTCGGCGGTCAGCCGTTCGTTGCCCACGGCGCGGCCGGCGGTCTCCTTGAGCTTGCCCTCGGCCTGCTCCATCTTGGCCTGTGCCTTCTGTTCGCTGTTCATGACGCTCGCCTCCGGGAAATCGACAACCGGTGTGCCGACCCGGATAACCGCAACACCCCCTCATAAACACATGGATCCGCGCGGGCGGGTCCATTCGGTTCGATCTCGCCATCGGAGGTGTGACGGCAGAAGGCGGGGGCACACGGCGGATCGGAGGTTGATAACTATGGTTCCCCTGCTTGTCGTTCTGCTCCTCGCCCTTCTCCTTTTCGGCGCCGGCTTCGCGCTCAAGGCCCTGTGGTGGATAGCCGCCATCGTCCTGGTGGTGTGGCTGGTCGGCTTCGTCGTGCGCCCCGCAAGTCCGGGCCGGACCCGCGGTCGCTGGTACCGCTGGTGACCACGGCCCATGGCGCCCCGGCCGGGGCCGTTTTCCGGGCCTTCCCGGCGCACCCGGAAGTGCTTTCACCCACACGGCGGGAACGCGCACACACGCGCAGGCGGCCCCGGGCTGCGCAGGTGCATTCCGTCCGCCGGCTGGCGCGGGTACCCGCGCAACGATGCCGCTTGTGAATCGCGGCACGGTGCGTGCGCGGCATACGAGGCGCGATGGCCGCGAGCGGCGTGGCGGCGACGACGGCCACGCACGCGTCGGTGATCCGGGGCGGTCGAGGGAAATTCGGGAATACGCGCCCTGCCCTTCTGTCGAGTCGGCTCTGCCGAGCCGGCGCCTTTCTCCGAGTACCGGAATTGCGCCGGTTCCTGCCGCACCACCGATGACCCCGCATCCGCGCAAGCCGTCGCGCAACAACCCTTTCTTCGAGGAGGACTGATGTCCGAGTACATGTGGGCCTACATACCGACCAGTGGCCATACCCCGGACGACGATCTGACCGGTTACGGCGTCGAGGCGACGGACGGTCACATCGGCAAGGTCGACAAGCACTCCAGCGAAGTCGGCTCGCAGTACATCGTCGTCGACACCGGTGTGTGGATCTTCGGCAAGGAGGTGATGCTGCCGGCCGGCACCGTCACCAGCATCGACCACGAAAACCGGTTGATCTTCGTCGCGCGCACGAAGGACGAGATCAAGGCCGCTCCGGAGTTCGACAAGGAAACACACCTCGGCGACCCGGCCTACCGCGACCAGTTGGGCGGCCACTACGGCTCGGGCCACTGAGCCGCACCGGACCGCTGGGCACGCCCTTGTCCCCCGGGGGCGTGCCCAGCAGTGCTGTGCCCGGCGGCCGTTCCTGGCGTACCCGGCGCGGAGTCGAGTGGGTCTCAGCCGCGGTGGTGCCGGCGGAGTGGACCCGGCGGGCACTGTGCCGCGCCCACCGGCCCGGCGGGAAGTCCTGTCGTGGCGGCGGCGAACGGAGGGCCTGACCGGTCGGCCTTCGGCGGGATCATCGCGGCTCACCGGAAGCGGAGCGAGGCGCAACGGTCAACGGACTCCTCACGGCGGATAGTTGATCGTTCTGTCATGTTCACCCTCAAGTAGTAGGCCTGTTCCTTCCTGAGGATGATGAGCCGTCAGTGACCAGGGTGATTGCCTTGTCCGGTCCTGGGTCGAAATCCAACAGACCCGGGCGTCCCCGGCACGGAAAGGACCGACGCCCCGCGATGATCCCCGCGACCGTCAGAACGGCCACCGCCGTCAGCAGCCTCGCCCTGATAACGGCTCTACTCCCTTCAGCGGCCATGGCCGCTTCCGGATCCGCACCGGCATCGGCGGCCAGCAGCGCCGACGGCCTCCGGCAGGTCCGTGTCCGTACGTCCCTGACGGGCACGCACACGTGGTACCAGCAGACCTATCGTGGACTTCCCGTCGTGGACGGCTACGTGGCGCGCCACGCCTCCCCGACCGGCAAGGTCTCGGTCGACGACGGCCGCAGGAAGGTGCCCGCCACCCTGTCGACCACCGCGCGGGTGACCGCGGCCCAGGCCCGCTCGCAGGGCGTGCGCGCCGCCGCCAGGCTCGCGCCGGACAGCGGTGGCCGCGGCAAGCGCGCGGCCGGTCAGGACACGCGCGGCATCACGGTGACCAGCACCCGGCTCGCCGTGCAGGGCGGTGCCTCACCGAAGCTGGTGTGGCAGGTCGTCACCCGCGGCGCGGCGGGCAGCGTCCGCACCCTGGTGGACGCGCGCGCCGGCGGCACCGTCGCGGTGAAGCAGCTCGCGGACCACGCGCACGCGGTGAACTCGCGCGGGACCGGACTGGTCTTCGACCCCAACCCCGTCGTGGCCCTCGGCGACCAGACCCTTGCCGACCGGGACGACAAGGACTACCGCGCACTCGCCAAGGCGTACCGCAAGGTGCGACTGACCGACTTCACGGAGAAGGGGGTCCTGGAGGGCAAGTGGGCCCGCAACCTGAGCCTCGACCCGGTCTCCAACCGCCGGCACACCTTCTCCTTCCACCGTGACAAGGCCGGCTTCGAGCAGGTGTCCGCCTACTACGCGATCACCAAGGCCCAGCGCTACTTCCGGGACCTGGGGATCAAGGACGCCAACGCCGAGCCGCAGAAGTACGCCGCCGACGCCATCCCCGACGACAACTCCTTCTACGACCCCGAGACCGACCAGATCTCCTTCGGTACCGGTGGTGTCGACGACGCCGAGGACCTCGAGGTCGTGTGGCACGAGTACGGCCACGCCGTCCAGGACGACCAGTCCCCGGGCTTCGGCGCCACCGAGGAGGCCGGGGCCATCGGTGAGGGATTCGGCGACTACCTCGCCGTCACCATGTCGCTTCCCACCGGCCGGCACTACGACCCGGCCTGCGTGATGGACTGGGACGCCACTGCCTACACGGACGCGCCGCACTGCCTGCGGCGCACGGACACCAAGAAGACCGTCGCCGACAAGACCGGAGAGGTCCACGACGACGGCGAGATCTGGTCGGCGGCGCTCTGGCAGATCAACCTCGCCCTGGGCCGGACCAAGGCCGACCGGACCATCCTGGAGTCGCAGTTCTACTACCGGCCCGACACCAGCTTCACCCAGGCCGCCCAGGACGTCGTCCACACCGCCCGGGCCCTCTACGGCCGGTCCGCCGCCGACAAGGTGACGAAGATCTTCACCGCCCGCGGCATCCTGCCCGGCTGAGTCCCACCCCCCCTCGTGACCCGCTGACACCGTTCCCCGCTCCCGTCGAGCGGTGCGCCGGAGCGCAGGACCGCTCCGTGCGCGCCCTCGGCGCGCGGGGAGCGAGGACGCCCCTGCGGCCGCCGCAGCACTGGCGCTTCGTCGGACAAGGCCACCCTCGGGAATCGTGACGGCCCGTCGCCGACCGCGGCGGGCCGTTGCCTTGCCCGGGCCGTGTCCGGTGCGTCGGGTCCGGCCCTCGAAGGACCGGCCCGGCCACCGGCGGACGTTCTCCGGGCCCGGAGTGCACATGGGACGGCGGCTCCCCGGGTACCCGGCTCTGCCTGAGGCAGTGAAACTACGCCGGCACCGCGAGCCCCGATCACGCGCACACGGGCGCGCGATGCCGGCGGAACCGACGAGAGGAGCAGCCTTCATGGCTGACGTGAGCCGGTTGCCGGGCCCCTTCGACCACTACTGGAACTGGCAGATGCACGCCAGCTGCCGGGGCCTGGACAGCACCCTGTTCTTCCACCCGGCGGACGAACGCGGCGAGGATCACGCCCAGCGGGTACAGCGGGCCAAACGCATATGCCTCGGGTGCCCGGTGCGCGTCCAGTGCCTGGAACACGCCCTGAAGGCACGTGAGATGTACGGCGTGTGGGGCGGCCTGACCGAACGCGAGCGCCGCAGTCTGCTGTCCTCACGTTCGACGGCGAGGCGTCACGCGCGCGCATCGTGACGTGCCCGACCGACCCCCGCACACCGTCGGACTCCGCGCCGGCCACGGGGCGGCCGGGCCGGACGCGAGCGAGGCCCCGGCGAGGTCACCCGTCGTCCGCGCCGAGCCGCTTCCCGGCCGCGACCGCGCCAGGAGGTCTGCGGGGTGGCCGCCCTGGCCGTGGCCGGCCGCTCCGGAGGGGGAGCTATCCACGCGTCCGCCTCACGCACTCGGCCACCAGGTCCCGCAGACTTCCCGTGCTCCGCAGCAGTTCCCGCTGCACCCGCGCGCCGGTGCCCTCCCTGAGCAGAGCGTCCAGTGCCGTCCGGGCCGTCCCGGTGTCCCCGCTGTCGTCCAGCGCGTCCCGTACGTGGTCGAAGAGCGCCCGCACCACGTCCTCCGCGGGCGCGGGGCGCATGGTCCGTGGGTCCACCAGACGATCCTCCAGGCCGTACCGGCCCGCGCGCCACGAGGCGAGCCGCAGGATGCTCACGCTCGTCGGGGGAGGCGGTAGCCCGGCCTGCCACTGCCTGGCCGCCGTGCCGACGAGCGCCCGCACCAGGGTGGCCAGCAGCACGGTCGTGGACGGGGTGAGGCACACATCCGCAGCCCGTACCTCGACGGTCGGATAGCGGTGCGAGAGGCGCGCGTCGAAGTAGACCATCCCCTCGTCGCGGATCACTCCGGTGCCGATCATGTCGCGCACCCGTTCCCGGTACCGGTCGGCGGATCCGAAGAGCTCCGTCGGGCCGGCCGACGGCCAGCGGTTCCAGACCTGACTCCGGTAGCTGCTGTAGTCGGTGTCCTGGCCCTGCCAGAACGGGGAGTTCGCGCTGAGCGCGAGCAGGACCGGCAGCCAGATCCTGATCCGGTCCAGGACGGCTGTCCCCTCCTCGGCCGACTCCACCGACACATGCACATGGCAGCCGCCGGTCAGCGCCTCCTGCACGGTGGTGCCGAAGTGCTCGCCCAGCCACCGGTACCTCTTCCCGAAGCCCACCGCAGGGCTCACCGGGAGCGGGGAGGTGGCAAGCGCCACCGCGGAGGCACCCACCTCCCCGGCGAGACGCGCGGCCTCCGCCCGGCACCGGGCGATCTCCTCCGCGAGCTCGTCCATCGCCACCCGCGGGCGGGTGGCGAACTCCAGTTGCTGGCGCTGGAGCTCCGCCTCGAAGGCGTCGTCGCCCCCGGTGGACTCCCGCGAGGCCAGGGCGAGCACGGCCGCCGACAGGGCACGCGGCTCGCCGGTCCCCGTATCCACCAGAAGGAGCTCTTCCTCGACACCCACACTGCGCACGGGCGACTGCCTTTCCGCGGCCGCCGCGCCGCTGCGGATTCCCTATGGGGAGACCTTGTCGCGAAACCACCGGCGACCGTACGGGCGCCTGGGCCGAATGGCGGACACCGGGCAGGGCGGCACCCGGGAGGAGCCCGAATGCGTCCGGCAGCCGCCGCAGCCGCTCGTACGCAGCGGCGCCACGGCACGGGAGCCGCTGGACGCACTCCGGCGCAGTGACACGGCACGCCGTGCGACCGGTCCGGGTGGGCCCGGCTCTTAGGGTGCGGCTATGCCTCACAGAAGCACTCGCCCCGCCGGGGGGCGTACGGCCCCGCAGGAGGGCGAAGCGTGGTGGCGCGAAGCCCTGCGCCAGGGGTGGGTGTGGTGGCTGCCGGTGGTGGCGGTGGTCGCGGACGTCGTGGCGGACCTGGTCATCCACGGCAAGGAGCCCCTGAGCTTTCTGCTGATCGCCGTGCCGCCGCTGGCCGCCGCCACACGTGGCCCCCGGAGCACGGCGCGGTGGACGGTGCTGTGCCTGGGGCTGCAGCTGTGGATGGCCTCCCGGCGTCCCGGCCATTTCGCCGAGCAGCACCATGTCGTGCTGTACGTGTCCACGCTGCTCATCGGTATCGCCAGCACGGTGCAGGCGTGGCAGCGGGAGCGGACGCAACGCAATCTGATCCTGGCCCACTCGGTGGCCGAGGCCATGCAGCAGGCCCTCCTGCGACCCGTGCCGAGCCGGCTCGGACGGGTGCGGGCGGCCGGTTTCTACGCGGCAGGGGAGGGCGGAACCCTCGTAGGCGGGGATCTGTACGACGTGGCCGCGACACCGTTCGGTGTACGCGTGATCGTCGGCGACGTACGGGGCAAGGGCCTGGACGCGGTGCAGACGGTGGCCGCGGTGCTCGGCAGTTTCCGGGTGTCCGCGCACGAGTGGCAGAGCCTCAGCCGTCTTGCCGAGCGGCTGGAACTGAGCATCACCCGCAACAGTCCGTCCGGCCGGGCCGGAGACCCGGAGCTGTTCGTGACCGCCCTGGTGCTGGAGATCCCCGAAACGGGTGACGAGATCCGCATCGTCGACCGCGGACATCCGCCCCCGGTCGTCGTCGGCCCCAAAGGAGCCAGACAACTGACCACCTCGCCCTCCCTGCCCCTGGGGCTGGGAGCGCTGTCCCCGGACGGTGCCGAGCCCACAATCCACGGTCTGCGTCCCGGTGAGGTGCTCGTCGTGCACACCGACGGGCTGAGCGAGGCCCGTGACGCGGACGGCGTCTTCTATCCACTCCTGGACCGTCTCGCCGAGCGGTTCGGGGGCCACGGCCCGCCGGAGCCCGAGACGGTGGTGTCCTACCTCCGGGCGGACGTGGAGGACTGGTCGGCGGACCTGGACAAGGACGACCTGGCACTCCTCGCCATCACACTGACCCGGCATCCGTGACCCGGCCCGCACCCGCACACCACCCCACGCGGCCCGGCCGGGCCGCGTGGGTGCGCAGGCGCCCGATTGACCGCGGTGAGCCGGGGCATCCGGACTGGGGAGGCAACGATGAATGCGCAGGCGATGGCGGGTGGCTTCAAGTCCAAGGCGTGGCGCGCGAGACGCAGCTCGTGGATCAAGTGGGCGGCCAGGTCGGGCTTCGCCGCCCGAGGGGTGATCTACGTCCTGGTCGGGATCCTCGCCGTCGAGGTGGCCCGGGGCGACGGCCACGGGAAGCAGGCCGACCGGGGCGGAGCCCTGGCCGAGATCGCCGGGCAGCCCTTCGGCCTGGTCGTGCTCTGGTGTCTGGCCGTCGGACTGTGGGGGATGGCGGTGTGGCGACTGTCCGAAGCGGTGCTGGGAGCCACCGGGGCGCAGGGGGACAAGGCGTCCGGGAGAGCCCTGTCAGCGGCGCGATGCGTGTTCTACGGCTTCGTCGCCTGGTCCGTGACCCTGTTCGCGGCCGGTGACCGGGGAAGCGGCAGCGGCTCCAGTGACAAACAGTCCCACGACGTCACGGCCACGGCGCTGTCGCTGCCCGCCGGGCAGTGGCTGGTCGGAGCGGCCGGCGCCGGCGTCGTCTGCGCCGGACTGTGGATCGCGGGACGGGCGATGCTGCGCTCGTACCGGGAGGATCTGAAGGTGGGGGAGATGCCCGTACGCTCCCGGAGGATCGTCGACGTGCTCGGTGTGTCCGGGGGCGTGGCGCGTGGCGCGGTGTTCGCAGCGGCCGGAGGCTTCGCGGTGCGCGCCGCGGTGACGTACGACCCCGACCGGGCGAAGGGGTTCGACGACACCCTGCGCTCCTTCGCGGACACACCGGCAGGACCGTCGCTCCTCGTGGCGGTGGCCGTCGGGCTCGCCCTGTTCGGGCTGTTCTCCTTCGCGGTGGCGCGCTGGCGCCGGGTCTGAGGGGCCGAGCCGCCGGAGCGTGCCACCGGGGCCGCGGTGGAATAATCGGCGGGCAGGAAACACGGCCACGACCGCATCGGCTGTGCGCCGGCCCCGGCGGTCCTCCGCCGCCCACCGGTCGTGCGGCCCCCGTGCTCCGGCACCGGTACACCCACAGGGCGCGTGCTTGGGCTCCGTGCACGACCATCCGTCATTGCGTTCGTATCGACGGCGCACGGGTAGCGAGGCCCTTGCCCCCCATCGGCACCGCTACGGTTGTCGCCGGACGAGGGTCCACGGCCCTGGCACTTCGCACACACCACCGGAGGACTCGTGACTCTGCGCACCATCTCGGCGCGCATGCCGGCCCTGGCTCGCGGCCGGTCGGTCTGGCCGACGGCCATGCGGCGGGTCCCCGTGTCGATGTGGAACGACAACGTCTCGGACTGGGCGGCCGCGCTGACCTACTACGCGGTCCTCGCGCTGGTACCCGCCCTCCTCGTCACCGTCTCCCTCATCGGCCTGGTCAGCCCGGACCTCACCCACCGGCTCATCGAGCATGTCACGGCCTGGGTCCCCGCAGAGTCGGGACCCGAACTCCACAAGGGCCTTCAGGACATGGCCAAAGCGCGCTCCGCGGCCCTGACCGTGGCCGTGGCGGGAGGCATCGCCGCGCTGTGGTCGGCCTCCAGCTATCTCGCGGTGTTCCGGCGTGCCCTGCACACCATGCACGGCATTCCGGACCAGCGTCCCCTGTGGTACCGGCTGCACCGCATCGTACTGACGGCACTGAGCCTGCTGGCCCTGTTGGTCGCGAGCGCCTTCGTCCTGCTGATGACCGGTCCGCTCGCGGAGGCCCTGGGCAGGCGGACCGGAGTGGGCGGCACCGTCACGGCAACCTGGTCCCTGCTGCGCTGGCCCGTACTGGGATGCCTGGTGGTGCTGCTGGTGCTCGTGCTCTTCCGCAGTGGGCCGCCGGCGGCGCGGCAGCGCCGCCACGCCCTGCCCGGAGGCGCGGCGGCCGCACTCCTGTGGCTGGTCTCCTCCGCCGGTTTCTCGCTGTACGCCTCCACGGTGGGGGCCTACGGCAAGCTCTACGGCTCGCTGGCCGGCATCGTGGTGTTCCTCATCTGGCTGTGGCTGTCCCACCTGTCCCTGCTGGCCGGCGCACAGTTCGCGGTCGAACTCAGCCGGGCGTCCCGCCCGTCCCTCCACGAGGACAGGTGAGTTCGGGCGGCCGGGCCCGCCCACCAAAATGCGTGGACGCGGGCGTCTGCGGCGCCCTACCGTGCACCGACGCCGAAACTCCAACTGTGCGACGAGGTGCTTCTGATGAGGGCTCAGGTTAGCGCGGCCGACAACGGTCGGCCGCCGTCCGGAACCGTCCTGACCTCATACGACCCGAGGAGCCCCACCAGTGGACCTCCCACGTAGCTTCGTCATCAAGGAAAGCACCCACCGCATCCACAACCCGTTCACCGGCGAGAAGTTGGCCACGCTGGGGCAGGCGTTGCAGCTGGCGCCGGGGACCCGTGCGCTCGATCTGGCCAGCGGGTCGGGCGAAATGCTGTGCACCTGGGCCCGCGACCACCGGATCACCGGAACCGGGGTGGACATCAGCACGGTGTTCACCGAGCAGGCCCGCGCCCGCGCCGTCGAGCTGGGTGTCACCGGCCAGGTCACCTTCGTTCACGCGGACGCGTCGGGCCATGTGGCCGACGCGCCCGTGGATCTGGCCTCCTGCATCGGCGCCACCTGGATCGGTGGCGGACTGGCCGGCACCGTACGACTGCTGGAGCGCAGCCTGCGGCAGGGCGGCATGATGCTGATCGGCGAACCGTACTGGCGCCGGGAACCGCCGGACCAGCAGACCGTCGAGGCCTGCCACGCCCGGCGCAAGCACGACTTCCTGCCGCTGCCCGGGCTCGTCGAACGGTTCGGGGACCTGGGCTACGACGTCGTGGAGATGGTGCTCGCCGACCAGGACAGCTGGGACCGGTACAGGGCAGCACAGTGGCTGAACGTCCGTCGCTGGCTCGACGCCAACCCCCACGACGAGCTGGCCCCCGAGCTGCGTGCCGAACTCTCCACCGATCCCGGCCGCTACGTCCGGTACGAGCGCGAGTACCTCGGCTGGGGTGTCTTCGCGCTGCTCGGCCGCTGACCTCGTGCCGGGTGGCCGGGCGCGGTGTCGCCGGGCCACCCGGTCGCCCCGGTGACCACCGGGGCGGCCGGGCTCGGGGTCTCATGGTCCCAGGGGCAGGGTGACGCGGACCGTCTTGCCGTCGGACCGCAGGCGGACACGCACGTCGATGGCCAGCTCGTGCACCAACTGCCAGCCGTAACCGCTGGGCTCGCTCGCGTCGACGTCGTGGAAGAGCGGAGGCTGCGGGGCGGCGTCCTCGACCGTGACGGTCACCGTCCCTGCGTCCGCCTCGAGCTGGAAGCCCGTGACGCCCCCGCCGTGCCGTACGGCGTTGGTGACGAGCTCTTCGACCACGAGCAGGACGGCATCCGTCTCCGGTCCGGCCGTCGCGATCCTCTCCAGGAACACGCGCGCAACGGCCTGCGCCCGCTCTCCGGTACGCCGGCCCGCTTCCTGGCGGGGGTCCTGCTCCTCGCTGGGCGGCTGCGCCATGGCGTCCTCCGTGCCGATCCGTGTGGCCACATCCGGCGCCTGCCCCGAAAACGCCAGGTCACCCCGACATGCGCTCCGTCGGCCATGCCCTGCGGAGCGCGGCATGCAGGTGCGCGCCGTGTCCACGACCGCTCGCACGCCCACCCCCGGCACGGACCGGTGGGAGGGTGCGTGTGGACACGTCCTCCCACAGGCACGGGGGCGAACACGGGTCGCCCTACCAGCAGAAGGTCTTGGCCCCCGTGCCGCTCCGGCGTCGAAGCCCTTCTCGCGGGCGGGCAACCGTCGCATACGCTCCGGGCTCGGGGAATCACTGCCGGTTCGTCCACGACGTTACGACCGGACCGGCAGGCGGAACCGCGGAGCCCGCGCCGACGGCCGGGTCGCCCGGTCCGGTCGCGTGTGCGGCACCGCCCGCCGAGGGCCTGCACCGCACATCGGAACCGGTGTGCCATCCCCTCCATGCTCCGGCGGCGCGCCCCGGCTGTCGACCCGAGCTTCTGCCGCAGCGTCAGATCCGCCGGCCCGGACGCTTCGCCATGGTGACCGGCGGCGGATCCCGGGCGTGAATCAGGAGCCCGTGGCCGACGGATCACGCCACGTGACGTGGCGCGCGGGTCCGAGAGTCGCGGTCGAGGGGGTTTGGCGGGTGTCTGGCGCGGTAGTCGGTGACCGAAGGGGGGCCCGACTCCACCGAGGAGCTGATCCAAGTGGGCGATCAGGGCAAGAAGATCCGCGGCAAGACCCAGGAGACGGTCGGAAAGGCCAAGGAAGAGCTCGGACGCGTCACGGGCGACGAGGAGCTGAGCCTCAAGGGCACCGGTGACCGTATCGAGGGCAAGACCAAGCAGGCCGCGGGCAAGACCGGCCAGACCGTTCGCGGAACGGCCGAGGAAGTGAAGGGCAAAGCACAGGAAGTGAAGGGCAAGGCCCGCAAGAACATGTGACGTGCCGGCCGCCGTGGCCATGAGGCCGGTCGAGCCGGTCCAACTCGGTTGCCCGGCCCGCCCATCGGCCGCCGAGGCGCTCGTGTGCCAGGCCCGGGCCGGTGCCTCGGCAGGCACCGGCCCGGGCCCTCGTCACGTCCGGTCGGCCGGTCGGTCGGGCGGCGGCAGCAGCGTCCCCAAGGGGCCGAGGTCCAGGTTGAGGTCGTCCATGGTCAGGCCGTACTGCGCGCAGAGCTCGGCCATCCGGTCATGGAGGATCATGAGCGTGGAGCCGAGGCGTTCCTCCTGCTCCTCACTGAGGTCTCCCTGGTCGACCCGGTGCAGCGCCTGCCGCTCCATGAGCTGGCGCAGCAGTTCCACGAGCGTGAGCACCAGTCGGATGAGATCCCGCTCCACCGTGTCGGGGTCGGAGCTGATCCGGCGCGCCGGAAGGCGCGAGCGCTCTCCTGCCCCGGGAAGGTCGTCGGGCGCGGCGGGCAGCAGTCGGAAGGCGCGCGCGGCTGCCTCCGCGACTTCTTCGAGGCGCCGGGTCCGTCCGTCCGCCTCGTCAGCCGTCACCGTCGCCTCGCAGGGGAGACGCGGCCGGCCACGGCGACGGATTCTGCGCACTGATGGAGACGATCAGCGCACGCAGTGAGATCCGTACGAGGTCGATGTCGGCGATGGACAGCACCACGTCACCGGTGAGCACGACCCCGCCGCTGAGCAGGCGGTCCAGCAGGTCGATCAGGGCGACCTGCCGGTCGGGCAGCGGCTCGACCGCGGCCGGGTGGTTCGGTGTGGTCATGGGGTCGCGCCCTCCGCCGTACCGTCGGCCCCGGGCTGCGCCACGGCGAAGGAGTACGGCGCCCAGGGGCCGGTGACCTCCACGCGCACCCCGTCCAGCCCGTCCGCCGCATTCGCCACGGCGGCGCGGAAGTCCTCGCCGCGCTCCCGGGGCACGAGATACGCGTCATTGACCACGTTCTCGGCAGGACCGCCGGCGAGCACCCCCTGCTGAACGCGGTGACGGGCCCGGTCGGCCGCGTACCTGCGCCCCGCCTCCTCGACACGCGCGGCGGCCTGCTCTGCCGCCCCGTACACGGCGTCACGGGCGTGCTGCTGCTGCTTGCGGCCGCGGAGATAGGCACGCCCCGGCGAGAGACCCGGTGCGGGAGGCGCGCCGGACGGGGCGGGCGCTGTGGACGGCTCGACATAGATCTTGACCCCCCATTCGACGTGATCGTCCAGCCGGGCCAGATGCTCCGCGAACCGGGCCCGTCCCGTGTCCAGCACGTCCCGGGCCCTGGCGTCGTCGAGGTAGACGGTGGCCAGACGCAGCGGGAGCGCCGTCGTACGCCCGGCCACCGCTTCGACGACGGCGTTGTGGGCGCGGGCGACGGCCTCCAGCCACCCCAGGTCCTCGAGATGCCGTCTGAGGGCTTCCTCGTGGAAGTCCTCGGCGGGCACCCGGCTCGCCACGAGCACGACGTCGTCGTCGCCGGTGGCGGACACGAGGTGGACCGGGGCGTCCGCCACTCCGTCGAGGGCCGCCACGAACTGCTCCAGGCCTTCCGCGCCGCGCGCCACGGCGTACACGTAGGTGACGAGGTCACTCATCGCGAGCACTCCTCCGCCTGGTGGCACGCCTGGGCTCCACCTCCGGCTCCTGATCGGATGTGCCGCGCCGGAGCGCCTCGATCTCGGCGCGCAGGCGTTCGTTCTCCTCGGTCAGCGACCGGTGTTCGTGTGCCCGGGACGACAGCGCGGGGTCGTGCTCCCACCAGTCGATCCCCATCTCCTTGGCCTTGTCGACGGAAGCGACCAGGAGCCGGAGTTTGATCGTCAGGAGCTCGATGTCGAGCAGGTTGATCTGGATGTCTCCCGCGATGACGATGCCCTTGTCGAGTACCCGCTCCAGGATGTCCGCGAGATTGGCGGACGACCCCTGTCCGTACGGCGGTGCCGCTCTGGACGGGTAGGCGCCGAGCCTGTTGGACAGCGGTTCAGTCACGGTGGCCTCGTGTTCTCTCGCAGCAGATCAGGGGCTATCCGCCGGACCGGAACGCTCTGATCTCCTCGAGCCGGTCGAGCAGTTCGTCCTCGCGCCGGTCGAACGTCTCCTCGTCGATCTCGCCGGCGAGGAGCCGCCTCTCGAGCTCGGCCAGTTCCTGCTGCACGGGAGCGGGGTCGTAGTACTCGTTCTCGGCCGCCGCCAGTACCTGGTCCATGACCCACACGACACCGCGTACGGGCGCCAGCGGAAGCGTGGCGAGCTGTGTGAACAGACCCATGGCGACTCCTTCATACGAAGCTGTACGGCGGCAGGGGGCCGTTGAGCCGGAAGTCGAAGTCGTCGCCCAGCTGCTTGGCCACGTCCAGGGCCGCCGTGAGGAAGGGCTCCTCCTGCTCGCGTGTCACCAGGAACGAGACACTGATGAAGTCCTCACCGGTCGCCGGGGAGGAGTCCGTCTCCCGGGCGGACGGGCGGAGCGTCTCCAGTACGTGCGAGGCCAGCGCCTCCTCGCGTTCCTGCACCTCCCGGGCGACCATCTCACCGAGTTCGAGACTCGCCTGGGGGCTGGCGGAACCACTTCTGATCTCGTCGTTGAGCTGCCGGGCCTCGGGTGAATCCGAGAGGATCTGCCGCAGCATGGCGTCTTCGTCCAGCGACGCCTTCAGGTGGTATTCGGTGCAGCCCTCCAGCGCCCCGAGCCGCGCCCGGAAGTCGTCGGCGCGCTCCTCCAGGATGGCCCGGATGGTGTCGTCGTCCTCGGCCACGTAGCCGAATCTCATGGGAAGCACACTGCCACCGGCCATGAGACGCTGCTGCACCTCCTGGTGCGCGCCGACGTCCCTGCGCTTGGGACGGAGATCCTCCGGAGCGTCGCTGACCACCGCGCACAGCGGCCCTGCGGTCACCGTCCGCAGCTCGGTGGGCGGGTCTCCCACGCCCTTCAGATCATCGAGGGGGAGCGGATGATCCTTGCCGGTGATGGAGTAGATGTAAACGGCCATGACTCATTCCTTCTCGCGGGTCTGGCTCCTCTCGCGGCGCGGTGTCCGTCGCGCCGGCCGGCGTCGCCGTGCCACGGCTTCGCGCTCCTCGCCCTCGTCGCCCTCGTCGCTCTCGCCCTCGTCGTCCTCGTCCTCGTCACGGCCGGTGATGCCCTTGAGGGATTCGGTGACCGCCTCGGCCGCACCGCTCAGGGCGCCTTTGGACTTGCCGCGGGCTCCGCTCTCGATCGTGTCACCGACGATGTCGGTGAGCTGCGCCGGCTGCTTGCTCCCGGACTCGAGATCGAGACGGTTGCAGGCCTCGGCGAACCGCAGGTACGTGTCGACGCTGGCCACGACGATGCGGGCGTCGATCTTCAGAATTTCGATCCCGACCAGGGACACGCGGACGAAGACGTCGATCACGAGTCCGCGGTCCAGGATGAGTTCCAGGACGTCGTAGAGCGTGCCTGTCCCTCCGCCGCCGCGGGCGACGGTCCCTCCGCTCTGCGGCACCACAGTCATGGTGCCTCCCTTCACCGGCTGTGAAGCGTCGTCACCGCCGGTCGATCTGTCCACGGGTATATCGGCGCGTCCTTTCGTACGCCACGAGATCTCCCTCCTCGTCGAGCGTCACTCGGTAGGTGGCCATCACGCTGGTGGTCTCGGGAACACGCGCCAGTTCGAGTACCTCCACATCGGCCTCCCAACCGTCGTCGGTCGGTTTCAGCGCCGAGACGGACTCGGGGGCCCGTCCCAGCAGCTCCTGAAGCTGCTCGGCAGCCGACCGCATGGCCCACGCCGCATTGTGCCGTCGGGTGCGACTCCGGGGCTCGCCGGAGGTGTCCCGCTCTGCCCGGTCGTCGCTGCGACGGCTGGTGGAGCGCCGCCTGGCGGATTCTCCTGCGGCCATGGTCTCTCCGGGGGTCGGAGGGGACGCCATATCCCACGCGCGAACATACACTTTCATCATATAGGTGTATATGTCGCTTCCGTGGGGGGACTCGTAGAGAGCCGCCGGATGGCTGTGGCCGCCCCCGGAGCGCGCGAGTGCGACGTGTCCGCCCGGCAGCGGGATGCGCGGTCTTCGCCTGCGCGTTGCTCTCCCCATTTCTCAATCGCGGTGCAAGCGGGAGAAGTTGACCCGGTATCCGGGGCCCCTTCCGCCTTTCCGAAGGGAACCGCTTCATGAAGGACACGACCAAGATTGCGCTTGCCGCTGCCGTTGCGGGCGGCTACGTCCTCGGACGTACGAAGAAGGGCCGTCTCGCATTCGCCGTGGCGACCTACCTGGCCGGGCGCCGATTCGGGCTCAATCCGCAGCAACTGCTGACCGAGGGCCTGCGTCGCGTCGGCGAAGTGCCGGGAGTGGCCGAGCTGAACGACCAGATACGGGGGGAGCTGTTCGACGCCGGGCGGCAGGCCCTCACGGCCACCGCCGACCGTCGGCTCGCCGACCTCGCGGATGTCCTGCACGAGAAGACGCTCCGCATCGGTGAGCCCAAGGAGGAGAAGGGCGAGGAGGAGGGCGAGGGCGAGCCCGAGGAGGAGTTGGAGGGCGAGGAGGGCGAGGAAGAAGGCCCGGAGGAAGAGGAGGAGGGCGAAGAGGAGGGAGAGGAAGAGGAAGAGCCGGAGGAGGAGTGGGAAGAGGAAGGCGAAGAAGAGGAAGAGCCCGAGGAGGAAGAGCCCGAGGAGGAAGAGCCCGAGGAGGAAGAGCCCGAGGAGGAAGAGCCCGAGGAGGAAGAGGAACGGCCGCGGCGCCGCAGGGCCGAAGGCGCACGGGGCGGCAGGAGGCCCGCGAAACGCCCGCCTCGTAGGGAAGCTCGGGAGAGGACGGCCTCGGCGGCGAAGGCCGCCGCCAAGAAGGCACCTCCGGAGAAGAGGACCGCGAAGAAGGCAGCCGCGAAGAAGGCAGCCGCGAAGAGGCCGGCGGCCGGGACGCGCCCGGCGAAGAAGGCGGCTGAGAGGCCGGGTGCCGCCAAGAAGACCACGGCGAAGAAGAAGGCGGCTGAGAGGCCGGGTGCCGCCAGGAAGACCACGGCGAAGAAGACGGCGGCGAAGAAGACGGCGGCGAAGAAGACCACGGCGAAGAAGACCACGGCGAAGAAGACCACGGCGAAGAAGACCACGGCCAGGAGGCCACCTGCCGCGGAGGCCGGGAGGGAGAGGCCTGCGCGGAAGGCCGCCGGGAAGTCCTCGCCCCCGGCCAAGAAGTCGACCCCGAAGCGGACTGCCGCGAAGAAGGCGCCGGCCGGCAAGACCGCGTCCAAGCGGGCGGCACCCGCGAAGAAGACGGCCGCGAAGAAGACGGCGGCCAAGAAGACGGCGGCCAAGAAGACGGCCCCGAAGAAGACGGCCCCGAAGAAGACGGCGGCCAAGAAGGCGCCGGCGAAGAAGACGGCCACCAAGCGAACTGCCGCGCGGCGGAGGTAGGCCATGCCCAACAAAGATCGTGACACGACCCGCGAGCAGGGCTCGGGCCTGGAGCTGCTGCGCGACGAACTCGTCGACTTTCTGGGCGCCCAGGTGGAGCACCTGGTGGACAAGGCCGGCGACAAGCTGGGGGACGTCACCGACCAACTCCTCGACGTCGCCGAGAACGGCGGCCCGATTGCAGGGATCGGGGGTCGCATCCTGAAAGGGGACTCCCCTTTGAAGGCGATCGTCGGTGAGAAGGCCAAGAACGTCAAAGACAACGTGCTGGGCAAGGTGAAGGAAGCGTTCGGAGGAGGTGGCGGCCGCCGCAAGTCCGGTACGACCAAGGTGATGAACATCGTCGAAGTGCTGGACGTCGGAATACCGATCCGGGACGCCTACAACCACTGGTGCCAGTACGAGAAGTTCAGCAGCTTCACCAAGGGTGTGCGCAGCGCGTCGAGGAACGACGACACGACGAGCGACTGGAAGGTCAAGGTCGGTCCCTCGACGCGTGGTTGGAAGGCCACGATCCAGGAGCAGGTGCCCGACGAACGCATCGTGTGGACGTCCGACGGTGCGAAGGGAACCACACGGGGGTGCGTCAGCTTCCATGAACTGACCCCGACGCTGACGCGCATCGTCCTCGTCGTCGAGTACTACCCCTCGGGCTTCTTCGAGAAGACCGGGAACCTGTGGCGCGCTCAGGGGCGCCGTCTGCGGCTCGACTTCAAGCACTTCCAGCGGTACGTGACGCTCACCGACGAGGAGCCGGAAGGCTGGCGCGGTGAGATACGGGACGGTGAAGTCGTCCGGACGCACGAGGAGGCGCTCGAGGAGGAGGAAGCAGAGGGCGAGTACGAGGAAGAGGGGGAAGAGGGGGACGGCGAAGAGGACTACGAGGGTTACGAGGGCGAGGACGGAGAGGGCGAAGAGGGCGAAGAGGGCGAGTACGACGAGGAGGAGTACGAGGACGAGGACGAAGAGGAGGAGTGACGGGAAGTGCCCCGGTGGGCGCCCCGCGCACCCTGTCCCGGTGCGCCCCGACGTGAGGCATACGGACGTACCTGGCGCCCCTCGAACGCAGCCGAAGGGAGATCCCCGTGCAACGCCACGCTCTGAGCGTCTATCTCAACGACCACCTCGGCGGTTCCACGTCAGGAGTCGAGCTTTCGCAGCGGATTGCACGGGAACACCGTTCCTCCGTGCGGGCCCCGGAGCTGCGGCAGTTGGCGGTGGCCATCGCCCAGGACCGTGAGAGCCTCCTCGATCTGATGGCTGCACTCGATGTCAGCCCCAGGCGCTACAAGGTGTACGGGGGATGGGCGGCGGAGAAGGCGGCTCGGCTGAAGCCCAACGGCCGGCTCCTGCGCCGCTCGCGGCTGAGCACGCTCGTCGAGTTGGAAACCCTTCGGATCGGCATTCAGGGCAAACGCGAGCTGTGGCAGGCCCTGCTGGCCGCGGCCCCGGAGCTGGAGGGGGTCGACGAGCGGGAGCTCCAGCGCCTCCTGGACCGGGCGGAGAGCCAGATGGAGACCGTGGACGAACTGCACCGGGCCGCGGCGGCACAGGCCTTGGCCCCTAGCCCGGCCTGACGCCGTAGCCCGCAGCCCGGCCTGACGCCGGCCGGATGCGGCGCCGGTGTGCGCGGGACGTTGGCCGCAGCCGCCCGCGGCGCGCCGCCGACCGTGCGGGGTCCGCAGCGGCTCGAGGCATCCCGCGCAGTCGTGTGGCCGATATCCACCGGACTCATATTCCCGAAATCGCGCATTTACCGTGCTCTGTACGGCGATACCTCCAGCACGCCTTGGCGCATTCCGATCTTCCGCGGGGAATCTGCACATCGGTCACGCAGGCGACACGCAGCCTCCAACGCCCGTGTCCCGCCTGGTGATGAGCGCCGTTCGGGACGCCGTTCTGTCCTGCTTGCCGGAATGCGCTCCGCGCTCCGCGAAAAGTATGCCGACCGGCGCGTGAAGGATTCGCCCCCATGTGATGGATGCGGGGTCACGCAATGGGCCCCCTCCGCGACGGCGTTCACATACGGCTCCGGAGTCGTTGGTTTTTCCGGTCTCCCACATGCTTTGATTTCGCCGCGCGGACGTCACGCCAGGGGCCTCGATGCGGGGTTCCGGTGCTGCGCCACCCTTGTGGCTCCGGCCCGTCCCCCCGGCCTGTTCATCAGTGGGCCGGGGCCGGTTGCACCTTTTCTCACCGCACGTGAAGGGAATTTCAATCATGAGCTCGACTCCCTGGATTGCGACTCAGGAAGTGTCCGACAGCGACCTCGACAGCGTGTCCGGCGGCCTCGGCGGCGGCCTGGGCGGTTCGATCTCGGGCGACGTGGACGGCCTCGTCCCCGCCGGCTTCGCCCTGTCCACCCAGGGTGGCGGCGGCGTCGACACCTCTGGGCTCACGGGTCTTGCCTCGGGCCTGCCGGGTCTCGTCCCCAACCCGCTGGGCGCCTGAGCATCGTTCGCCGAGCGTCTGGGCGGACACGCCGCGGTCGATGACGGGTCAGGGCGGCCATGTCCGCCCTGATTCCGCATCGCCGACACCAGCATGGCCCGGGGTCCGTACCGACCCCGGGCCATACTGCGTTTGTCCGTTCGCGTTCCCGTACGACGGTGGTGCGGCGACCCGCCCGGAACCGGTTCGCTCAGAACCAGATCCGGGACGACAGCACTCCCAGTCCGGCCTCGGCGGCCTCGCGCCATACCCGGGGTTGAGAAACATCCATGTCAGATCGTGCGCGAAGCCCTCGCGGTCCTGTTCGACGCCTTCACCTGGGCTGATCGTACGACGCAGCCTTCGCGGGTCGATGTTGTCGATCTTCGGAGGAACTGGCGGTCGAGTTCCTGTCGGATCAACAGGCAGCCCAGTACTCCCCGTTCGCACGGCACCACATCAACATGCACGGCCGGTACTCGTTCCAGCTGTCCGAGCTGTCCGAGCTGTCCGAGCTGTCCGAGCTGTCCGAGCTGTCCGAGCTGTCCGAGCTGTCCGAGCTGTCCGAGCTGTCCGAGCTG
>NZ_JBSFDP010000019.1:0-41220 GCF_053593975.1 Streptomyces sp. NPDC002004 | reverse complement strand
GAGCTGTCCGAGCTGTCCGAGCTGTCCGAGCTGTCCGAGCTGTCCGAGCTGTCCGAGCTGTCCGAGCTGTCCGAGCTGTCCGAGCTGTCCGAGCTGCCCGACCTGCCCGGCGGGCTGCGCCCGCTGCGCGACAAGGACGCCACCGACGAGTGATGAGCCGCGTTGGGCGGGGACAGCTCTCCCCGCCCAGCCCAATGGGCTGGTTTGCCTGCGGAGAGGGGACTGTGCGAGCCTCTTAACTCATCTCTCTGAAAGGGCTGGTCGTGACGCTCGGCATGGTTCTCGGCGACTCCTCCTCTCGCGCTTCGACGCGGGTGCGGTAGCCCTACCTGCCTTGAGACACGTGCCCGTGCTGCAGCACGGGCCGTTTGCCCTGCTCCTCGTCGAAGTGCTCTTCGTGCCCCTGCACGTTCGATCACGAGGAGTACGTGGTGTCCACGATCCACTGGACCGAGACGAACACCCCCCGTTCCGCCCACTGGCATTCCGAGAGCGCGACACCGCCTCCCAGCCGGGCCATCGGCGCGGACGACCGTATGAAAGCCGACGCTGCTTACCGTCTGGCCTGCGAGGGAACCGCCTTGCTGTGGCGGGGCGACTTCCACAACGCACGTCAACTACTGCAAGCGATGGGCCGCCGCATCGACCGGAAATCTTCCCGGCAGGGCGGCAGCCCAGCAGAGTCCTTCCACCTGCACCGCAGGGCCCGCGGCCACCGTGCCCGCGTGCTCGGCAGGCTCCTCGTTCTGCTGGAAGGCGACTACTGCCTGAACCTGCGCAGGGCCCCCGATGTGCGCCGGGCGTGCACCGAGGCGTACGGTCCGCCGTCCGAGCCGATGGCTGTCTCGCTCACAGAACTACTGGGCGTGATCGGAGCGCATCAGTGGCGCGCGAAGGGCGTGGAGGTACCGGCCCTCGGCGCTCGCATTCACCCGCACTACGGCGTGTTCTCCCCGGTCAGGGGCGAATACGTCGACCTCGTTGCACATGCACCGCTCCCCGCACCGGCGGCCCATCCCACGGGTCGCCGTACCGCATTCGACGTCGGGACGGGGACGGGAGTACTCGCCGCTGTCCTGGCCCGCCGGGGAATCGACCACGTTGTGGCCACCGACATCAGCCCGCGCGCCCTGGCCTGCGCACGCGAGAACGTCAGCCGGCTGCACTTCACCGGGCGCATCGACATCGTGGGCCCCGGCCTGTTTCCCGAAGGGCGCGCGGACCTCATCGTCTGCAACCCACCCTGGATTCCAGCCCGGCCCACCTCCGCCGTAGAGCAAGGCGTCTACGACCCGGGCAGCAGCATGCTCCGCAACTTCCTGGACGGACTCACCGCGCATCTCGAACCGGGAGGTGAAGGATGGCTCGTCCTGTCGGACTTGGCCGAGCGCCTCGGACTCAGGACGCGCAGCGAACTTCTGGCCGACATCAAGGCAGCGGGCCTGCTTGTGGTGGACAGGACCGACACTCGGCCGCGGCATCCACGAGCGAGGGACACCGCTGATCCCCTCCACGCCGCCCGCGCCGCGGAGGTCACTTCGCTGTGGCGTCTCACCAGCATTTGACGATCAGCGTCGGCTGTCGCCGGGGGCGAGCAGGCTGGTGACCTCGGCGATCGCCTCCGGGGAGGGGTGGAAGTACTTCCGCACGTTCTCCGGCTTCTGTGCCGAGACTTCGCCATCAGCATGAGCAGGCTCGCCCCGGCCTCGCCGAGGTGGGTCAGGCTCGAATGCCGCCACTCGTGCAGGTCCCACCCGGTGCCGGGCGTGTCGCCGACGGCGGTGTGCTCGTCCAGCAGGGCCCGGGCCTGCCCGTACGACAGCCGGGCGAACCCGGTGTCCGGGCACACGTCGCGCGGGCTGACGATCTTGCCCGGACCCGGGCGGCGGTGGGTGACGAACACCGGTCCCCGCGTACGGCCCTTGAGCAACCAGGGCAGAAGGCGGGCGGTGCCGGCGTACCAGTACACGGGCTCCAACGCGAAGTCCTCACGAACCTGGCCGCGGCAGCGGGTACGTGGGCGGGCGCCCTTGGCCTTGACCGGGCAGCGGCGGCCGGTGAGGTCCAGGTCCTCGATGTTGACGCCGAGGATCTCCTCCGCCCGCGCGCAGAAGTCCTTGCCGCAGGTCGTGATCAACCTTGCCGCAGATAACAGGGCGTTATCTGCGGAACAACTTCAGAATCCGGCGACCCCGTCAGCCGCTCATCAGGGCCGACGCGGGCTTGGCGCACGATCTGACATTGATGCGGCCGCCGCCTCCCGTTCCCACCGGGACCACGCCGCTACGGCCGACGGCTCGGCCGCAGCGGCCGCGATGGCCGGCACCGCCAGCGGCGCGAGTTCCGCGATCTGCGCATCGGGGAGTGCACCCACGAACCAGAAACTGGACATTCCCATGGCGCGGTCGCCTGAGCTCCGAGTGTGCGACCCCCAGCTCGTCGGATGGGGGTGTGGCCCATGACGTGGGCCGGCGGTGAGGCGAAGTCGAGGGCGAGGAAAGCGAAGGGACTAGTTCAAGGAGTATGAGAAGGAAGCCCCTTCATGGCCTCGCCGCGGTCAACCGTAGCAGTCAGGCGGGGATCAGGTCACGCAGATTCCCGGGGGTGAGGACCCGGGAGCCGGGGTGCAGGCCCTCGGGGCGTTCCAGGCCGATGAAGGTGACGGGACCGTCCGGGACCGTCACACCGTCCCACAGCTCCGACTTCGTGGCGCTGCCGGCCATCAGCCCGGTGAGATACCGGACCGTGAGGTGGTCGCGCTCGACGATGCCGCGCAGCAGCGTCGCGACCGACACCCGATTGCCCTCGACCTGGTTGGCCGACGGGTGACCCTTGAGGTACAGGTGCAGCCACTTGGCCCGCCAGCGTCCGTCGTCGCCACGCAGGAACGCCAGCGGAAGCGCCACCCTGCCGGGGCCGCGCAGTTCGGACTTCAGCCGCACGGTGCGCGGCTCGAAGGGCCGGCCCTGCTGTTCGGCCTCGCGCAGCATGAAACCGAAGAACGACTCCTCGACCTCCTCGAAGCCCTCCCCGGAGAAGACGTTCACCTGGGGCACGATGTAGGTGCCGCGGACGGCGCCGAGCCGCAGGTTGATGAACTCCGAAGCCCCTTCGGGCGCTTCGGTGATGTCGCCGGAGTGCTCACCGCCGATGTCGGTGAGTGCGGTGTACGACAGCCAGGAGACGGTGGAGTAGTCGGCGTCGAGCATCAGCGCCGACAGGTCGAAGTCGGTCGTGCGGCCGGTCTCCTTCCAGTACACGAAGAAGCGCAGCAGTTCGCCGTCGACGGGGGACACGGAACCGCGGGGCAGAACGCCCAGGCCGGACGCGGTCGCCTTGCCGCTGAGCGGAAGCGCGACATCGAGGACGTCGGGGTCGACCAGCAGATGGCCCGGCGCCGGCAGGCGGCGGAGGATCTCGGCGTCCACGGCGGCGATGAGGCGTTTGCGCTCCGGCGGCAGCACGGGCGGCCGGTCGTCGGACGCGACCCAGGCACGGCCGAGGCGGTTGACGAAGACACGGCGTTCCCCCGTGTCCTGGGGGCGGTTGTGGAGGTGTTCACGGACCGACAGAAGCACTCGTCCTGACACCTGGGGGGCGACCTGTTCGGCGGCGGCCACTACGGTGTCGCGCTCGTCCTGCGTGAGGGCGTCGCGCAGCAGGCGGTCGAGCGAGCGGAACAGCTTGCCGGGCGCGGACGTCAGGAGCCGCGCCGCCGCGGGGACATCGCTCATGCCGAGCAGCTCCTCGACGCGGCTGTCGAAGGACCGGGCCTTCTTCTCGCCGCGGGCGACGGCGAACACCTCCGCGGCGTGCGGCAGGCGCGGGTACTCGTGCGGATGGAGGCGTTCGCCGAGTCGCTTCCAGGCCTCGCGGTGCGCGTTGACGTCCGCGAGTTTGCCGGGGGCCGCGGCGACGACGGCGTCGAGGCCCGCGAGCAGGGCGCGGCGGACCGGGCGGGACAGCGCGGTGAAGCGTGTGGGCTCCTGAAGGGTCACATCGCCGCCGGACAGCGAACAGGCGAGGCGGAGCACATCGGTGACGGTGTCCAGCAACAGGTCACCGCCGGCCTGGAGCCGGGCGTGGTTGACGACGGCGCGGTTCTCGCGCATCGGTATGGCCTCCGGCCGGGGCCCCGACACGCAGTGCCCTGCGAGGGTCCTCAGATCCCGCAGGTCGTCCTCGCCCAGCGGTGTGGAAGCCCCTGCCAGTGCCAGGTACAGGGCGGTGATCTCGTCGTCCAGGTCGTCGCCGAGGTGCAGGACGGTCATACGGTCGCCCGCCGCGGCGATGAGCTCGTCGTGTGCGGCGAGCATCTCGGTGTAGGTGTGCCGGTAGTTGCCGTAGGACGGGAGGGTGAGCAGGTTCAGCACACCGCTGTCGAGCTGAGCGATGGTGCGGTCGCGGGTGGTGTCGTCCGCGAGAGCCTCGCGCACGCACTGCATCCAGAAGTCGAACGTGTCGGGCACATGGGCGGGGAAGTCGATGAAGTAGACGTTGTGCCGGACGTGGTCGCCCACCATGGCGCGGACGGTGTGCAGGGTGCGCACGGCGATGTCGGCGACCGTGCTCCCGGAGAGCCCCGACAGCCGCTCCAGCAGGTCCGCCGAGAGTTTGAAGCCCACGGACATCAGCGCGGCGTCGAACTGCCGTGCAGCGACGTCGCCTTCGCCGACGGGCCCGGTGGGGGAGGGGAGGCGGTGGGTGTGCCGGACGACCAGCGGTTCGAGACTGTTGCCCATGGCGGCATGATCCCAGAGCCCCCGTGACCGGCGCATCCGAGTTCCGCCCCACCTCGGCGCTGCAGGACGGTGCACCACGGGCCGGTGTGCCCATGGCGGCTCGGGCGCCCGACGCACCGCCCGTGGCATCATCCATGGTGCCGCAGCGTCGGCTGCCGACCGTGAAAGGTGATGATGTACGCGATCCCCCTGGGAGACGACGGCGCCGAGCTGCGTCCACTGGAACCGTGGCGGGCCGAGGAGTTCCTCGCCCATGTGGACCGTGGCCGGGAGTTCATCGGGCAGTACAACGGCCTGCCCGACGTGGTGACGGACCTGGAGTCGAGCCGGGCGTTCCTCCAGGCGTACGCGGACCGGGCAGCGGCCGACTCCGGGCGGCTCCACGGCATTTGGCTGGACGGCCGGCTGGTCGGCGCGGTCCTCTTCCGGAGGCTGGACGTCGGGCAGGGCGTCGCCGAGGCGGGCTGTTGGCTGGAGCCGTCGGCGGTGGGCAGGGGGCTGGTGACCCGGGCCGTCCGTGCGATCGTCGACTGGGCCGTGGACGAGCGGGGCATCCACCGTGTGGAGTGGTGGGTATCGGCGGAGAACGAGGCCAGCATCGCCGTGGCCCGGCGGCTGGGGATGACGAAGGACGGCGTACTGCGGGAGAGCTGTCCGTACCGGGGGAAACGGCATGACGAGGAGATCTGGTCGGTGCTCGCCCCGGAGTGGCGGGCGGCCCGGCAGTCCTCGTGACGGCATCGCCGATCGGCGGACCGAGGGGTCTCCCGGGTCGCCCTGCGCCTCGAAGCTCCTCCGACCATGAAGAAGTTCAAGGCCGAGTCCTGACCGCTTCCGGATGTGCGCGCCCCGGCCGCGTCCCGGCCCACCGGCGCCTTCGGACCGTCACGGACTCCCGATCGACAGGCTGAGACCATGCGCACCGAGCACCACTGGATCACCACACCCCTCTCCGCGGACATCCTCCGCGGTGCCCTCGAGCTGGAGCGCACCGCGCACGGTGTGCTGCCCCACCGGCTGCCCGCCCGGGCCCGCGCACAGTGCGCCGACGCGCAACTCGCCATGGCGGAGGCCCAGCCCTCCGGAGTACGGCTGGTCTTCCGCACCCGGGCCACCGCCATCGAACTGGACGCGCTGCCCACCAAGCGGGTCTACGTGGGTGCCCCGCCCCGCCCGGACGGTGTGTACGACCTGGTCGTCGATGGCCGGCTGGTCGACCAGGGAAGTGTGTCCGGCGGCAACACCCTGACCATCGACATGACCACCGGGACCGCCGAGCACCGGTCCGGTCCGAGCGGCACCCTCCGTTTCACCGGCCTGTCCGACGGTGTCAAGGACGTCGAGATCTGGCTGCCGCACAACGAGACCACCGAAGTCGTCGCCCTGCGCACCGATGCCCCCGTCGAGCCCGCACCGGACCGGGGCCGCAAGGTGTGGCTGCACCACGGCAGTTCGATCAGCCACGGCTCCGACGCCGCGAGCCCCACCACCACCTGGCCCGCTCTCGCCGCCTCCCTCGGCGGCGTGGAGCTGATCAACCTCGGGCTGGGCGGCAGTGCGCTGCTCGACCCGTTCACGGCGCGCGCCATGCGGGACACCCCCGCCGACCTGATCAGCCTGAAGATCGGCATCAATCTGGTCAACACCGACCTGATGCGCCTGCGCGCCTTCGCCCCCGCCGTCCACGGTTTCCTGGACACCGTCCGCGACGGCCACCCCACCACACCGCTGCTGGTCGTCTCGCCGATTCTCTGCCCCCTCCACGAGGACACTCCCGGGCCCAGCGTCCCGGACCTCACCGCCCTCGGCACCGGCCGTCTGCGGTTCCTGGCCGCCGGCGATCCGGCCGAGCGGGCGAGCGGCAAACTGACCCTGGGCGTCATCCGCGACGAGCTGGCCCGGATCGTGGAGCAGCGAGCCGCCGAGGATCCCGCACTGCACTACCTCGACGGCCGTGACCTCTACGGAGAGGCCGACTCCGCCGACCTGCCGCTGCCCGACCGGCTCCACCCGGACGCCGCCACCCACCGCCGCATCGGCGAACGCTTCGCCCGGCTGGCCTTCGGCGCCGGCGGCCCTTTGACGGACCGCGGCGCCTGAGCCGGGTTCGGCGGGGCAGGGGGCCGTGCCGAGGCCCACGGCGAGGCCTTCGGCTTCGGGGGCCGTACAGCGGCCCCGTCGTCCCGGCCGGGTGGTGCGCGTCGTCCGCGTCAGGTGGTGTCGCCTCGTCCCGTTCTCCTACGCCGTCGCAGGACGAAGGTCGCCGGGAGGAGCGCGCCCAGGAGCAGCCCCGCCAGCCCTCCGAAGATGGCCATGTTCGTGCCGCCGCCCCCGTCCGTCTGCGCCCGGACCGGCTGCGCGGCACCGCTGCCGTGCGGGAAGGTGATGAGGGCGTGGGCGCTCTCCTCGTGCAGTCCGCTCCTGAGGTGGAGGGTGGCGTCCCAGGGACCGTCCGCTACCTGGTCGGTCACCATGACCGTCACGGGCTCGGACTGCCCCGGCGCGAGAGTGGTGCCGAGCTTGACCGCATAGGGGCCGGCGTCGATCGCGCCCGTCGCCTTCGACAGATCGAGACTTCCGCTCAGGTCCAGGGCCCGGCCGCCGGTGTTGTGGACCTGGGCCCTGACGACGGCTCGGCCGGCCGCGTCGCGTTCGGCGGTCATCGTGTCGACCCTGAAGTCGGTGGCGGGTGGATTGTGGCCGCCCACGGACAGATACAGCCGGATGCCCGCCCGGTTGACCAGCGTGACCCCGGGACCGCGCCCGCCCGACATCTGTGCCCATACGACGCCGTACCGCTCGCCGGGGGCCGCGTCCTCGGGCACCTTGATCGTCACCGATGTGCGGACCTTGGAGTGGGGCGGCACCTCGATCCGGCCCTTGCTCAGCGAGGTCCAGGAGGTGAGTTCGTTGCCGTGCTTTCCGTACTCCCCGACGAAGGCGCCCTTCTTGATGTCGGCGGCGCCCGGATACAGGGAGACCCGCGCCGATTCGTCGGAGGTGTTCGCCACCTCCACACGGCGGTGGATGGTGGTGCCCGGTAGGAGGTTGTCGATGATGTACTGGCGCGCGCGGGTGTCGTCGACGAGCGCCGCGGGGACGTCGACGAGCCGCACGGTGAAGCCGCCGCGGTCGTTCGCGGTCCGCGCCTCCGCCGCGGCCCGGGGGGTTGCGTGGGCCGCGGACGGAGGGGTGGTGATGGCCCCGGCGAGCGCCATGAGGGTCAGCGCCCCTGCCGGAATGTATTTGTGCACGGATATGGAGCCTCAGCAGGGTGTCGCGGACGTCACGACACGGAGTGGGTGATGGTCGAGGTGTACTGGCCCGCCAGCGTGTTGGCGGGGATGTTGACGGTGATCGTGGGGTTCCAGGTGGCCGAGTTGATGCCGGAGACGTTGGCCGCGGTCTGCACGGGTCCCGGCGGGTACAGCGGGGCCAGGTTGTGTGCGGTGACGACGGCGTTGCCGGTGACGCTCGCCGGGGGAGCCGTGTAGCTGCTGGAGCCCGCCGCCGAGACGGAGATCGTGCTGGAGCCGGGGCCGACGAAGTCCGTGCCGTTCGCGGTGACCGTCCAGTTGGCAGTGCCGCCTCGGCCGTCGGTCACGGTGACGTTGCCCAGCGCGCTGCTGACCGTCTGCGCGCCGGAGCTGGCGGCGGTGGAGCCGAGGTCGACCGGTCCCGTCGGGACCGTGATGCCGAGGCCACCGCCGGTGATCTCCAGAGTCACGGGGGTGTCCTCGGCCGATGCCGGTGGCGGGCCGGTCAGGACCGCCACACTTGCCAGCAACACAACCAGGGGAATGCCACGACGCATTCTCTTGATCCTCTCGGAAGGGAGACGACTCGGCGTCTCGCAAAGTGCCACTCGCATAGTGGGGTCTCGGCCGTCGACCGGAGTTGATCATTGATGAGACACGAGCGCAGCTAGCCCGATTGGATCAAGGTGCGGGGCTTGCATCCGGATGTGCAGGCAGGTCATAGGACGGGTTGCGGGCGTGCCCGCGATCGTGGATACGTCTGTGCGAAGGTCCGTCCGCAGCGGCCCGATGGTTCATCTCGTGAGCGTGGGCGAGGACTTGGAGCATCGCAGGGCAGGTCCCTGCGCGGCGCGCGGCGAGGCGCGGAGCACCGGGCCCGTCGGAGACGTCTCGATGACGTGGCTGTTCCCCCGGCCTGCGGGGGAACAGCCGTCACAGCATGACGTGCTTGGCCTGCGTGTAGTCGAGCAGCCCGTCCATCGACAGGTCGCTGCCGTACCCGGAGTGCCGGACGCCGCCGTGTGGCATCTCCGAGACCGTGGTGCCGTGGGTGTTCACCCAGACGATCCCCGTGCGCAGGGCGCGCCCGGCGCGCATGGCCCGGTCGTGGTCGCGGGTCCACACACTGGCGGCGAGCCCCTGGGGAACCCCGTTGGCCCTGCGGATGGCATCCGCCTCGTCCGCGAAGGACTGCACCGTCACCACCGGCCCGAAGACCTCGCCCTGCACGATCTCGTCGTCCTGGCGGACCCCCGCGACAACCGTGGCCTCGTGGAAGAAGCCGGGACGGTCCAGGGCCGACCCTCCCGCGACGACGTGGGCGTGAGGCGGGAGCCCGTCCACCATGCGGCGCACCGAGAGGAGTTGGGCCGAGCTGTTGAGCGGGCCGAAGTCGATGTCCCCGGCGTCGGGGTCGCCCGTGCGCTGCCGGGAGGCCTGGAGGGCGAAGGCCTCCAGGAACGTGTCGTGGACCCGTTCGTGCACCAGGATCCTGGTGGCGGCCGTGCAGTCCTGGCCGGCGTTGTAGAAGGCCAGTGACGACAACTGCGCGACCGCGTCGTCGAGATCGGCGTCCTCGTGCACCAGGACCGGTGCGTTGCCGCCCAGTTCCAGGTGGAGCCGCTTGAGGTCGGCCGCCGCGGCGGCGGCGATCTCCTGTCCGGCCCGGACGCTGCCCGTGACGGCGACCAGCCGGACGTCCGGGTGGGCGACCAGGGCGCGGCCCGTGTCGCGGTCGCCGCACACCACGTTCAGCACACCGGGGGGCAGGTACTCCGCCGCGATCCGGGCCAGCAGTGCGGCCGACGACGGGGTGGTGTCGGACGGCTTGAGGACGACGGTGTTGCCCGCGGCGAGCGCCGGGGCGATCTTCCACACCGCCATCATGAGCGGGTAGTTCCACGGGGTGATCTGGGCGCACACTCCCACGGGGTCGCGGCGCAGCACGGAGGTCCGGCCCGGTGTGTACTCGGCGGCCACCGATCCCGGCATGTTGCGGGTGGCGCCCGCGTAGTACCGCAAGGTGTCGACGATCGCCGGGAGTTCGTCCGACCGGAACAGGGCGTACGGCTTGCCGGTGTCGCCGACCTCCGCGGCCACCAGTGCGTCGGCCTCGCGCTCCATGGCGTCGGCGATCCGCAGCAGTGCGGTCTGCCGTTGCTGCGGGGTGGTGACGGACCAGTCCTCGAAGGCGTCCCGGGCCGCCCGGCAGGCCGCGTCGACATCGGCGGCCCCGGACAGCGGGGCCACTCCGTCGATCCGCCCGGTGGCCGGGTTCACCAGCCGCATCGCGGCCTCCGACGCGGCGGACAGATCGGCTCCGCCGATGTGGTTGAGAACGCTGGTGAGGTGTGCGGAATCAGCCACGGCGCAGCGCCTCCCGGGCAGCGGCGCGGCCGGTGCGGACGGCGCCTTCCATGTAACCCGCGACCCACTGGTCGGAGCCGCACACGTAGAACGGTGGCTCGTGGGTGCCGTGCAGCGGGCCGACGGCCATGACCTCGCCCGGCGGCCACTGGGTGACGTACCCCTGGGTCCACGGGTCGGTGCCCCACAGCCGCAGGTGGCAGGCGAGCGGGCGGTGCGCACCCTCGCCGTACATGTCGGCGATCTCGGCGAGCAGTTCAGGGGTGCGCAGATGGGCAGGTGTGCCCAGCAGGACGCCGTAGCGCTCGGGGGGAACGAGCGCCGACAGGACGGCATGGCCCTGGGGCCAGGTGGAGCCGAGCACCCCCTCGCATTCGGACAGGCCGCTGAGGCCGGTGTCGCGCCAGAACGGTTCCTCGTACACGGCGACGAACTTGGCGGCCACCGCGTGGCGCTGACGGTGCAACGAGGCGAGCCGCGTGTCGCTGACGCCGCTGACCGCGACCGAGCGCAGCGGCCCCACGGGGAGTGCGCTGACCACGGCCGCCGCGGTGACGCTCTCCCCGGTTACCAGGCGGACCGTGCAGCGACCGGGGCGTATGTCCAGGGCGGCCACGGGTGAGCCCAGGCGGATCCGTCCGCCGAGTTCGCGGCCCATGACCTCGGCGAGCGTCGCGGATCCGTCGGCCAGCCGGAGCCCCTCCCAGTCCTCGTAGTCGTAGTGGCCGGTGCTCGGGACCGCGGCGCTCTTGCGCAGTGCCGCGAGGAGCGAGGTGCGTTCGTAGGAGCCGTCGGCCAGGGCGAGTTGGCCGATCTCCCACAGCCGTACGACGGAGGGGGAGGCGTGCCGGGCGCGCAGCCAGTCGCCGACCGAGAGCCGGTCCAGGACGGCGGCCTCCGGATGGGACCACGGATCGTCGGGATCGACGCTCGCGGCCATGGACACGAACTCGGCGGTGAGCCGCTCGTGTTCGGCCATGTCGCCGGAGGCGAACCAGTGCGGCGGATCACCGGCCGAACGGCCCTCCGGGGTGACCCGGGTGATCTTGCCGGGCTCGGCGACGTAGCTGGGGACCAGCGCCAGGCCCAGTTCCTCGGCGAGCGCCAGGTACGCGGTGTGGGCGCGGCCCACCACTTCGCCGCCCAGCTGGACGGTGCGGCCGTCCGGCAGCCGGGTCTGCTCGACCCGGCCGCCGACCCGGTCCCTGGCCTCCAGGACCAGTACGTCGGCGCCGCCGGCCGCCAGGTCGCGGGCGGCAGCGAGCCCGGCAAGACCGGCGCCCAGCACGATCACGTCGTGGTGCATCTCGTCGGTTCCTTCGTTCGGTGCGCCCGGGGCGCGGGGCGGGCGGTCAGGCGAGGACGAGACAGTGTTCGGGGCGCCATCCGAACTCCACCGTTTCGCCGCCGTCCCAGCGGTCCTCCATGCGGGCCCGCGCGGTGTTCTGCTCCAGCACCGACAGGGTGACCCCCGGGGCGAGTTCGATCAGATAGGTGGTGGTCGGCCCGGAATAGACGGTCTCGCGGATGACGCCCCGCAGCACCGACATGCCCGGCTCGAAGTCGGAGAGCCAGATCTTCTCCGGGCGGACGGACACGCTGACGGTGCTGCCGTCGCCGACGTCCCGGCGGCCGACCGGGAGGGAGGGGCCCTGGTCGAGGACGACCTCGCCGTCCCGGTACGTGCCCGCCATCAGGTTGGAGGTGCCCATGAAAGAGGCGACGAAGCGGCTCGTGGGGTGTTCGTACACGTCCTCGGGGGTGCCGCACTGCTCGACACGGCCCTCGTTCATCACGGCCACCCGGTCGGACATGGTCAGCGCCTCGTCCTGGTCGTGGGTGACGAAGACGAAGGTGATGCCGACCTCGCGCTGGATCTGCTTGAGCTCCACCTGCATCTGGCGGCGCAGCTTCAGGTCGAGGGCCGCCAGCGGTTCGTCGAGGAGCAGCACCGCCGGGCGGTTGACCAGGGCCCGGGCGAGTGCCACACGCTGGCGCTGACCGCCGGACAGGGTGCGGGGTCTGCGCCGGGCCAGGCCGCCGAGCTGCACCAGGTCCAGCATCTCGCCGACCCGGCGGCGGATCTCCGACTTGTCCACGCCCTTGCGCTTCAGCCCGAAGGCGACGTTGTCGGCGATGCTGAGGTGGTCGAACAGCGCGTAGCTCTGGAAGACGGTGTTGACGTTGCGCTTGTTGGGCGGCAGTGCCGTCACGTCCTCGCCGGCGAGCAGCACCGCACCCTCGGTCGGGTCGGTGAATCCGCCGATCATCCTCAGTGAGGTGGTCTTGCCGCAGCCCGAGGGGCCGAGCAGGGAGAAGAACTGGCCGGCTTCGATGTCGAGGTGCACGTCGCGGACGGCGTAGGAGTCCGCGAACTGCTTGGAGACGCCGTCGAGCCGGACGGCGGGAGTCGCGTCCATGGAGTCACTTCCCTGAAAGGATGTCGAGGCCACCGCGGCGGCCGAACAGGCGCGGAATGAACAGGGCGAGGGCGATGAGGCCGATGGACCCGGCGAGCATCAGCGTGCCCACGGCGTTGATGGTGGGCTGCACCCCGAAGCGGATCGCGGAGTAGATGCGCACCGACAGCGGCTGGGGATCGACGCCGGTGGTGAAGTAGGCGAGGACGAAGTCGTCGAAGACGAGCGCGAAGATCAGCACGGCGCAGGCGAGCACCGTGGGCAGCAGGGCCGGCAGCGTCACCAGCCGCACCGCCTGCCAGCGGGTGGCGCCGAGGTCCATCGCGGCCTCCTCCACCTCGGGGTTGAGGGCGGCGACGCGGGAGCGCAGGATCACCGTGACGTACGAGATGGAGAAGGTGATCTCCGAGATCATCACGGTGCCGGTCGACAGCGTCACGCCCAGGCCCTTGAACAGCAGCATGGACGCCACTCCGGTGACGATCTCCGGGGTGATCAGCGGAACCAGCATGATCAGGCCCGCCAGTGAGCCCAGCCGGGTCCGGCAGCGCACCAGCCCGAGGGCCAGGGCCGCCCCGAGCACCACCGAACCCGCCATCGCGACCAGCGAGATCCGCAGGCTGGTGCCCAGCGACGAGATCAGGACGTCGTCGTGGAAGAAGGTCCGGTACCAGCGCAGTCCGAACCCGCCGAAGACGGTCAGGGACTTCTTGGTGTTGAAGGAGAACAGCACCACCACGGCGATGGGCAGGTACAGCAGGGCGAAGAACAGCACCGTGACGGCGAGGGCGATGCGCGGTCTGCGGTCGGCGCGTCCGCGGCCCCGCCGGGTTCGTGGCCGCACCGTCTGCTCGGGGGACGTGCCGGTGGGCGTACGCAGGAGGGTCATCGGCGGGCCTCCGCTTCGTCCTTGCGGGTGCGCCGCAGATAGCCGAGCATGCCGATCAGCAGCACGAGCATCAGCATCATCGTGAGCGCCGATCCCAGCGGCCAGTTCTGGCCCTGGAAGAACTTGTCCTGGATGAGGTTGCCGATCATGATCTGGTCCGGGCCGCCCATGAGCTGTGCGCTGACGAAGTCGCCCATGGCGGGCAGGAAGACCAGGACCAGTCCCGCGGCCGCGCCCTGGCGGGTGGCCGGCAGGGTGACGAAGAAGAAGGTCCGCAGGGGCCCGCCGTACAGGTCCCGTCCGGCCTCGATCAGCGAGACGTCGAGCCGTTCCAGGGCTGCGTACAGCGGGATGACCATGAAGACCACGAATCCGTAGACGAGGCCGGCCACCACGCCCACTCCGGTGTTGAGGATCTTCGTGCCGGAGTCGGCGAGACCGACACCGCGCAGGGCCTTGAGCAGGGGTCCGTCGTCGGAGAGCACCACCGACCAGCCGTACATCCGCACCAGGTAGTTGGCGAAGAACGGCACCACGATCGCCGCGATCATCGCGTTCTTGAAGCGTCCGCCGTGCAGGGCGATGGTGTACGCGACGGGGTAGGCGATCACCAGGCAGATCACGCAGGTCAGCACGGCGTAGCCGAGGGAGCGCAGGAGGACTTCGGAGTAGGCGGGGTCGGTGAGGGCCCGGATGCTGCTGAGGTCGAATCCGAAGCGGGGGTTGCCGAGGCTGTCGGTGGTGCCGACGGTCAGCACGGCGACCAGGACCAGGGAGGCGATCAGGAAGCCCGTCATCCACAGGGTTCCCGGGACCATGAACCAGGTCCACATGCGGGTTCCGTCGGAGCCGGGGCCCCGGCGCCGACGACGGGCGCGGGAGAGGGGAAGCACGGTCATGTCAGCCCGCCTTCACATGGGTCCAGGCGGTGTCACGGGCGTCTTCCTGGGCGCGGGTGCCGTTGCGGAAGAACAGGTCCGCCTTGAGGTCGTCGTCGGTCACGATGCACTCCGGGAAGGGTTTGACGAGGGCCCGATAGACGTCCTCGGAGCCGGCCACGGGCATCGGATAGCCGATGTACTCGATGTTCTTCTTCACGTTCTCCGGGCGGAGCATGTAGTCGATGAAGAGCAGCGCGGTGCCGGGGTGGCGGGCGTTCCACGGGATGGCGTAGCAGTCGGAGTTGATCGGTGTGCCCTCTTTGGGGGCCTGGAAGCCGAAGACGGACGGGTCCTTGGCCTGGTTGAGCATGGCGGCCATGTCGCCGCTCCAGGCCTGGGTCATCACCGCGTTGCCGTTGAGCAGGTTGTTGTAGCTGTCGCTGGAGAAGCCGCGCAGCCGGGGGCGGAGGGTGGCCAGCGAGGAGGAGATGCGGTCCAGGCCGTCGGTGTCGCCGGTGTTGACGTCCAGGCCGAGTTCGAGGGCGCCCATGCCCAGTACCTCGTCGCGGTCGTCGAGCAGGAACACCTTGCCTCTGGCCTTGTCGCTCCACAGGTCCTTCCAGGACCCGGTCAGATCGCCGATCCTGTCGCGGCGCCAGCCGATGCCGGTCTTGTACGCGGTGAAGGGGACGGTGTGCGCGGAGCCGGGGTCGTACCAGGGGTCGGAGAAGTAGGAGTGCTTTCCGAAGACCGCATGGCCGTTGGCGAGTTGGGAGTGGTCGATGCGGCGGAGCCGGCCGCCCCGGGCCAGGCGCTGGGCCCATTTGGCGGTGGGGAAGATGATGTCGTAGCGATTGCCGGCGTTGAGCTTGGCGACCATGCCTTCCATCGAGTCGAAGTTCGACTGGATGACGTTGACGCCGTACTCCTTCTCGAAGCCCTTGAAGACCGAGGGGTCGACGAAGTCGGCCCAGTTGAAGTAGACGAGATCGCCGTCGATGCGTGCGCGGACCGGGGCGAGGTCCCGGTCGTCCGGGATCTTGGCGGGCATGAACCCGCAGCCGCTGAGCGAGGCGCCTGCTGCGCCCAGCAGGCCGAAGGCGCCTGCGCGCAGCAGGGTGCGCCGGGAGGGTGGTGGTACCTCGGGGGACACGGAGCGTCCTCTCCGTCGAGGATGGCACAGCTTCAGGGCGGGGACCGGGGGGCACGGCTCACGGAGGCCCTGTCTCCGTAGTGATCCGGTCTCGGCAAGACAGCTGGTGTCTCAGCGGAGGGGACATAAGGTCGTCGGGACGGATGCGGTGTGCGGGGCCGGTGCGGCTGCCGGCGAGCGGTGGATCATGCACCGCTCCCTTCGAGGTCGGCCCTGACCCGGCGGGCGAACCAGCCGACGGCGGTCTCGCGGCGCGACAGCGGGCCCGGCTCGTAGCCCGGTGTCGACAGTCCCGCCTGGACCCGCTCCACCAGCTCGGCGTCCTCGTCGTTGGTGACCCATCCGATGTGGATGTTCAGCCGACGGGCCAGCCGGGTGCGTGCGCTCTCGCCGTGCCGCGTGTAGAAGGCGCCGGGGATCGCCGCCCGGTCCTGGGCGGTGGGGAGAGCGGTCCACGCGAGCACGTGGTCAGGGTAGAAGTCGATGAGCGTGTTCGGGTAGATCACCGCGTAACGCCACACCCGCCGGTCGGCCTCGGTCAGGCCCGGCATGGGGGTGGCCAACCGCTGGTAGAGGCGTTCGGTCCAGTTCGAGGACGGTTTGTCGCGCAGGGGGGACTCGAAGAGCGCGTACGACTCCTGGATGTCGACCGTGTACGCCTGGTAGTCGAGCAGCCGCATCAGTGCGGGGTGGGCCACGGGGACGTGGTAACCCTCGAGGTAGTTGTCGACGATCACCTTCCAGTTGGCGTTCTGCTGCTCGGCGCCGTCCATGTCGTGGATGCGGTGCTTGCCCACGGGCTCGAGATCGGCACCGGCGTAGTGGCCGACGGCCTTCGCCAGACCGGAACAGCTCTCGGCGAGCGGGACGGCGTCGGGATCGAGGTTGACGAAGACGAACCCGAGGAACGACTCGGCCTTGGCCGGGTGCAGCCCGAGGCGGGGCTTGTCCAGGCAGGGGATCTGGCGGGCCTCGGGGGCGCCGACCAGCGTTCCGTCGAGCTTGTAGGTCCAGCCGTGGTACGGACAGCGGATCGCCTTCCCCGACGGCTCGGGCGCGGTGACGAGGCGGGTGCCGCGGTGACGGCAGACATTGAGGTGGGCGGCGAGCCCGCCGTCGGTGGTGCGTACGACCAGTACGCTCCGTCCCGCCACGGTGGCGGCCAGGCGGGCGCCGGGGCCGGGCAGATCGGATTCGTGGCAGACCAGCTGCCAGGAGCGGGCGAAGAGATGGTCCGTCTCGGCTGCCGCGATGGCCGGGTCGGTGTAGTAGCGCGCGGGGAGTGCTTCCCCGGGATGGTCCGGGGCGTTGCCCGGCGGCGCCGGGGAGGCGGCGGGTGCCGGGGTGATCGGGGGCTGCATCGGATCCTCCTCCACGCCGCGGGGGCGGCGATGGGTGGTGAGGCTGCGCAGGATCGGCGGTCGGCTGTGATTCCGGCCGTGCCGTGAACCTTGCTGACTAATTGGTTAGTCAGAGTGGGGTGACCCCAGGGCACTGTCAAGGCTTGTGAGCTGACTAATTAGTTAGTTAGTCTACCGCTGGCGGGCCGGTACAGGCTCGCCAGCACTGACGTGGCCCGTCCGGGCGCCTGCCACGAGCAGGCCGGAGCCCCACCCGGAGCCGGCCCCGTCCTCACAGGTCCGCGCGGACCGCAGCGAGACCGGTCCGCGCCCCGCGGAACTCCGCCCGCGCCGCGCCGGCCGCCGGAGCATCCGCCGCCCCGCCCCCGCTTCCCCTTTCACCGCGCCACACCCCGCCCCCGGACCCAGGGGGACGGATGTCCCCGCCCACCCGGAGGCACGCATGAGCGGTCGTCGAAGCCTCGTCTGGCTCGGCCTCACCCCCGAGCCCGAACGTGAGCTGCCCGCCGCGGTGGCCGCCTTGCGCCCCCGCACGGACGGCCACTCCCTGGCGGCGCTGACCACGGCGGAACGACGCAGGGTCGAAGGCCTGATCCTGCGCGGCACCCAGCGCAGCTGGCTCGGCTACCTCCGTGAAGTCACCGCCCTGGTCGTCGGCACCGCCGAAGGAACCGCCTCCGCCGACCCACGGGCGGCGCTGGTGGCGGGCGAGGTCGTCCTCGACCACCACCGGATGCTCATCGGCCTGCCCGGGGCCGGATACGAGCGCGCCGCCCCACAGCGACAGGCACTGGAACAAGCGGTGCTCCGGCTCCGGACCCGCACCGACAAGGGAGCCGCCGCATGACCGGCATCCTCTCCCTGACCCGTCAGGGACAGCCCCCCGTCCTCGTCCCGCAGCCGCCCGGCGGGGAGGACCTCGCCCGCTACCGGGCGGCCGGCGGATACGCCCCCGCCTCTCCCGGCCGGCTGCTCGACGCAATCGCCACCGCCGTACTGCGCGGCCGTGGCGGCGCCGGATTCCCCGCCGCGGTCAAGCTCCGCACCGTGCGGGACGCCCGCGGAGAGAAAGTGGTCGTCGCCAACGGCGAGGAGGGCGAACCCGGCTCCGTCAAGGACCGCTGGCTGCTGCGCCACCGGCCGCACCTCGTCCTGGACGGCCTGCGGCTCGCGGCGGCGCTCACCGGCGCCCACCGTGGCTACGTCTACCTCGCCGACCCGGCCGCCGAGCAGGCCGTACGCCGAGCCCTCACCGAGCGGCCCCCCGAGGTCCCCGTCGAGGTCGTGCGCACCGAGCACACCTACGTGGCCGGGGAGGAGAGCGCCGTGGTGCGGCGTATCGACGGCGGTCCCGCGCTGCCCACCGCCAAACCCCCACGCCCCTTCGAGCGCGGCGTCGGCGGCGCACCCACCCTCGTCGCCAATGTGGAGACGCTGGGCCGCATCGCCCTGATCGCCTCGCACCCCGACGCCGCCGCCACCGTGGCCGGCACCCACCTCGTCACCGTCGCCGGCCCCGGAAGCGACCCGGTCCTCGTCGAAGCCCCCGCGGGCACCCACCTCAAGACCCTCGCCGATCTCCGCGGCCACGGCAGGGCACCGGCGGTTCTCCTCGGCGGCATGTTCGGCGGACTCCACGGCGACGGCTGGACCGACCTGCGGCTCGACCACGACGAACTCGTGGCCGCCGGAGGAGCGTTGGGCTGCGGTGCCCTGCACTTCCTGCACCCCGACGACTGCCCGGTCGCCATCGCCGCCGACGCGACCGGATACCTCGCGGCGCAGAGCGCCCGCCAGTGCGGCGTCTGCGTCTCCGGCACCCGCGCGCTGGCCGTGACCCTCGGCGCGGTGGCCCGAGGCGACTCCGACGACGAGGACAGCGCCAAACTGCTGCGCTGGTCGGCCCAGCTGCCCGGCCGGGGCGCCTGCGGCCTCCTCGACGCCGCGGCACGCATCGTTTCCACCCTCCTCACACACTTCCCGGACCGGGTCCGCGACCACCGGGGCACCGCCTGCCCCGCCTGCGTGGCCGCACCGCCCCACGACGGTGGCCGCCTCACGGTCGCCGTCCCCTGACCCCGCACCGCCACGCGACCCCCGGTCCCCGCCCCGCCCCACGCCTCCGGGGTCGCCGACTCCGCACCACCTGCGACGGAAGCCGCCCCACCGTCGCCGTCCCCCTCCGGCCGGCCGTCACCGCCCGCTCCCCGAAAGGACCCCCGCCATGAAACTGCTGCTGGACTCCACCCGCTGCCAGGGCTACGGGCTGTGCCAGGAACCCGCCCCCGAACTCATCGACATCGACGAATGGGGCTACGCCCATCCGATCGAGACCACCGTGCCCGAGGGCTCGGAGCAGGCAGCCGCCGAGGCCGTCGCCGCCTGCCCCAACTCGGCGCTGCGGCTGGTGAAGTGATGGGACGTGACCTGACTGCGCTCTTCGACCCGGTGTCCGTGGCAGTCGTCGGAGCGAGCGACGACCCCGCCAAGTACGGCCACGCCATCGCCGCCCAGGCCGTACGGGCGGACCACCGACGCCCCGTCCACCTCGTCAACCGGCGCGGGGGCACCGTCCTGGGCCGCACGGCCGCCACCAGCCTCCGCGCGATCGGCGAACCCGTCGACCTCGCCGTCGTCTCCGTGCCCGCCGCCGGGTTCGAGGCCGCCGTCGACGAGGCACTGGAGTGCGGGGCCCGCGCGATCGTCGCCATCACGGCCGGCTTCGCCGAGACCGGCGCCACGGGACGCGAACGCCAGCGCGCCGTCGCCGAACGCGTCCGCTCCGCAGGCGCCGTGATGGTCGGCCCCAACTGCCTGGGCATCGCCGACAACACCACCGACCTCTTCCTCGCCTCCGACACCTTCACCCCCGGCGGGATCGCGCTGCTCAGCCAGAGCGGCAACCTCGCCCTCGAGCTCCAGCTCCGCTTCGGACCGCACCGCCTCGGCTTCTCCCGGTTCGTCTCGCTCGGCAACCAGGCCGACGTCACCCTCGTCGACCTCCTCGCCGACTGCGCCCGCCACGAAGGCACCAGCGCCATCGCCGTCTACGCCGAGGACTTCGGCGACGGCCGCGCCTTCGCCGAAGCCGCCGCCGTCGCGGGAAAGCCGGTGGTGCTGCTGACCGCCGGACGCGGCGACGCATCGGCACGCAGCGCCCAGTCGCACACCGGAGCCCTCACCACCTCCGCCGACGTCGTCAGCGCGGCCTGCCGGGACGCCGGAGTCGAACTCGTCGCCACCACACGCGAACTCACCGTCGTCCTCGCCGCCCTGGCCCAGGAACGCCGCGCCGCCGGCCGCAGGGTCGCGGTGCTCACCGACGGCGGCGGCCACGGCGTCATCGCCGCCGACGCCGTCGAGTCCGCGGGTCTGGAGGTGCCCGAACTCGCCCCGGACACCCGCGACCGGCTGCGGGACGTGCTCTGGGAGCAGTCCGCCCTCGGCAACCCCGTCGACCTGGCCGGCATGGGCGAACAGGACCCCGCCTCGTACGCAGGGACCGTCGCCGCGCTGCTGGAGGCCGAGGAGACCGACGCCGTCCTGATGACCGGCTACTTCGGTGGCTACGCGGCCGCGCAGGGCGGCCTCGGCGGGGGCGGCGCGACCCTGGCCCGCGGTGAGCAGGAGGCGGCCCACGCCATCGTCGCCCTGCACCGGGCGGGGGCCAAACCGCTGGTCCTCCAGTCGATGTACCCGGACTCGCCCAGCTGCCGCACCCTCACCGCGGCCGGCATCCCCGTCTTCGGGGCGACGGAGGACGCCGCCCGAGCACTCGCCGCCCTCGCCGGAGCCGGCCCCGACCGGCTGCCGGCCGGCGTCGCGCCGCTCCCGCGGGCCGCCGTGCCCATGACGCGTACCGGCTATCTCCGGACCCGCAGGGCACTGGAGGCCGTCGGCATCCCCTTCCCGGCCGCGCGCGAGATCCACGACGAGGACGAACTGCGGGCCGCCGCCGCCGAGATCACCGGCCCCTATGTGCTCAAGGCCCTGCACCTGCTGCACAAGTCGGACGCCGGGGGAGTGGCCCTGGGCCTCGCCGGACCCGACGAACTGCTCGCCGCCCACCGCGAGATGCACAGCAGACTCGGCGCGCCCTCCTACTCCGTGGAAGCCATGGCCGACCTCTCCGACGGCATCGAGCTGATCGTCGGCGTCAACCGGGACCCGCGCTTCGGACCCGTGGCCATGGTCGGACTCGGTGGCATCCTCGCCGAGGCCCTGCGGGACGTCGCCTTCGCCCTGGCCCCCGTACCCGCCGACCACGCGCTCCGGCTGCTGCGCGGGCTGCGCACCGCCCCGCTGCTCGACGGGGTCCGGGGCCGCCCGGCCGTGGACGTCACCGCGGCCGCCGAGGCCGTCGAACGCATCACCGCCTTCGCCGCCGCCCACCCCGAGATAGCAGAACTGGAGGTCAACCCGCTCCTCGTCCGGCCCGCCGGAGTCCTTGCGCTGGACTCCCGCGCCGTCCTCGCCTGACCACCGCACCCGCAGCCCGAACCCGTACCGAAGAGGTCTCCATGGACATGCGCTACACCCCCGAACAGGCCGACCTGAAGCGGCGCGCGGCCGCGTACGCCCGGCTCCTCATGCGCTACGAGGACGAGTCCGAGCAGGCCGGCGGCCCCCTCCCGCGGCAGACCGTGTCCGAACTGACCCGCGCCGCGATGGACGCCGGTGTCTACGCCATCAACATGCCCGCCGAGTGGGGCGGCGCCGGGCTGAGCCTCCTCGACCAGGTCATCGTCGAGGAGGAGTTCGGCAAGGTCACCAACTGTCTGTGGGACATACCCTGGCGGCCCGCCAACGTCCTGGCCTACGGGGACGGGCGACAGCGCGAGAAGTACCTGCTGCCGGTGCTCCGGGGCGAGAAGTTCGACGCGTTCGCCGTGACCGAGCCGGGCGCCGGGTCCGACCCGTCCTCCGGCACCTCCACCGCCACCCGTACCGACGGCGGCTGGCTGCTCAACGGCGAGAAGTGGTTCGTCACCTGCGGCGACATCGCCGACTTCCTGCTGGTCCAGGCGGACGCGGGCCCCGACCGGCTGCCCACGCTGTTCTTCGTGGACAAGGCCGCCCCCGGTGTGGAGATGACCCGGGTGCCGCACTTCATGCACTCCGCCGTCAACGGGCACCCCGAGTTCACGTTCACCGACGTCTTCGTCGCGGACGAGGACGTGCTCGGCGGCGTCGGACAGGGCTACGAGCTGACCAAGGAGTGGTTCACCGACGAACGGCTCATGATCGCGGCCCGCACCGTCGGCGCGGCCGAGCGGGCCCTGGAGCTCGCCCGGGACTGGGCCATCGGCCGGGAGCAGTTCGGTGCCCCCATCGCCGGATACCAGCTGATCCAGGGCATGCTCGCCGACTGCGCCGTCGACATCGCGGTCAACCGCGCGTACACCCACCAGGTCGCCTGGGAGGCCGACCAGCCGGGCACCGACCGCAAGACCCTGCACGCCAAGGCGTCCACAGCCAAGCTCGCCGCCAGCGAAGCGGCCGGGCGGGTCATCGACCGGTGCCTGCAGATCCATGGCGGCCGCGGCTACGACCGCTCCTACCCCGTCGAGCGCATGTACCGGGAGCTGCGGGTGGACCGCATCTGGGAGGGCACCTCCGAGATCCAGCGGCTGATCATCGCCAACGAGCTCATCAAGCGCGGCACCCGGGCCCTGGCCCTGCCCACCCACTGAACGGCGCACCCCCGTCCCCGGCCCGGGGCCGACTCCCCTCCCGGGCCGCCACCCGCCCCACCCAGCAGTGAGGAACTCCATGGACTTCCGTCTGACCGCACGCCAGGCACAGCTCAAGGCCGACGCTCGCGAGCTCACCGAATTCATCACGCGCTACGAACTCGAATGCGAGGAGAACAACGGCCTGCCCGAGAGCGCGCACGCCAAGATCCGCGACGCGGTCCTCGACTCCGGGCTCCAGGCCGTCAACATGCCCGCCGAGTGGGGCGGCGCCGGCCTCACCATCGCCGAGCAGGCCACCGTGCAGGAGGAGCTGGGACGTCTCACCGGCGCCCTGTGGGACATGGTGTGGCGGCCCGCCAACGCGCTGCGCTTCTGCACACCGGAGCAGCGCGAGCGCTACCTCGTCCCCGTGATCAACGGGCAGCGCCGCGACTGCTACGCCGTCACCGAACCAGGTGCCGGGTCCGACCCGCAGAACCTGGCCACCACGGCCACGAGGAACGGCGACGGCTGGGTGCTCAACGGTGAGAAGTGGTTCGTGACCGTCGGCGACCACGCCGACTTCATGATCGTCCTCGCCGCGGCGGGGCCGGAGCGCGCCCCGACGCTGTTCCTCGTCGACAAGGACACCCCCGGCATCGAGATGACACGGGTGCCCCGCTTCATGCACACCTTCGTCTACGAGCACCCCGAGTTCACCTTCACCGACGTCGAGGTGGGCGAGGACGCCGTACTCGGCGGGATCGGCGAAGGCTACGACATCACGCGCTCGTGGTTCACCGAGGAACGCCTGATGATCGCCGCGCGTACCATCGGCGCGGCCGAGCGGGCCCTGGAGCTCGCCCGGGACTGGGCCGTGGAACGCGAGCAGTTCGGCGCCCCCATCGCCAGCTACCAGCTGATCCAGGGCATGCTCGCCGACTGCGCCGTCGACATCGCGGTCAACCGCGCCTACACCCACCAGGTGGCGTGGGAGGTCGACCAGGCGGCACCCGACAACCGCAAGACCCTGCACGCCAAGGCGTCCATCGCCAAGCTCGCCGCGAGCGAGGCTTCGGGCCGGGTGATCGACCGGTGCCTGCAGATCTTCGGCGGGCGCGGCTACGACCGCTCGTACGCCGTGGAACGGCTCTACCGGGAGCTGCGGGTGGACCGCATCTGGGAGGGCACCTCCGAGATCCAGCGGCTGATCATCGCCAACGAACTGATCAAGCGCGGTACCGGAGTCCTCGAACTGCCCACAGCGCACTGACCCGGAAAGGCCCGCTCCGGGCACCACCCGCTCCCGGGGGCAGGCACACCCTCGGTCCCCGGGAGCACCGTGCAGGCTGGACCTTCCCGGAGCACCGCACCGCGAGCGGTGCGACACCGCACGGTCAACGGCAGGAAGGAGAACCGATGGGCGACATCGAACGCGTCGGAGTCGTGGGCTGCGGCCTCATGGGCGCGGGCATCGCCGAGGTCTGCGCACGTGCCGGACTCCCGGTGACCGTCGCGGAGCGCGACGCGAACGCGGCACGCGCGGGACGGGACCGGATCGCCCGGTCCCTGGACCGCGCCACCGCACGCGGCCGGCTCACCCCCGACGGGCGTGACGACGCCCTGGCCCTGATCACCGTCGTCGACGACCTCGCCGCACTGCACGACCGGGACCTGGTCGTCGAAGCCGTCGCCGAGGAGGAACGCGTCAAGCTCGACGTCTTCGCCCGGCTCGACTCCGTGCTCACCGGCGACGACACCATCCTGGCCACCAACACCTCTTCGATCCCCGTCATCCGTATCGCGGCCGCCACCTTGCGGCCCGACCGGGTCGTGGGGGTGCACTTCTTCAACCCGGTCCCGGTGCTGCAGCTGGTGGAGCTCGTACCGTCGCTGCTCACATCGGCCGACACCCTCGACCGGGCCGAGGCCTTCACCGCCGGCACACTCGGCAAGGAAGTGGTCCGAGCCCCGGACCGGGCCGGCTTTGTCGTCAACGCACTGCTCGTCCCGTATCTCCTCGCCGCCGTGCGCATGGTCGAAGCCGGTGTGGCCTCGGCGGAGGACATCGACCGCGGCATGGTCCTGGGCTGCGCCCACCCGCTCGGACCGCTCGCCCTGACCGATCTGATCGGCCTGGACACCACACGTGCCATCGCCGAGTCCCTGTACGCCGAATTCAAGGAGCCGCTCTACTCGCCGCCGCCCCTGCTGGCACGGATGGTCGAGGCCGGACTGCTCGGCCGGAAGTCGGGACGGGGCTTCCACACGTATGTGAAAAGCACACCGGGCGAGGCGGCCCCGCGGGCCGCACGGCGGTGAGAGAAGATGGTCACGACACACCGGCAGACGAACGTGGGGGGTCACAGCGTGGAGACCAAGGGGCGCACGGTGGAGACCCGTGAGCGCATCCTGTCCGCCGCGTGCGAGGTCATCGCCGAGATCGGCTTCGAGAAGATCCGGATGCGCATGGTCGCCGAGCGTGCCGGGGTGTCCACGGCGCTGCTGCACTACCACTTCGACACCCGCGAGAAGCTCTTCACCGAGGCGATGACCCATTCCTTCGCCAACTCCGCGGTCGACCTGGACCGCGACGCGGAGAGCGTGCCCGCCGCCGTCGTGCTCGCCCGCATCGTGCGCAACCTGCTCCCCACGGACCCGGAACTCCACCAGGACTGGCGGCTGTGGCAGGAGCTGTGGGTGCGGTCGCTGCGCGACGAGACCACGCGGGGCTTCGCGGTCGACCTGTACGCCCAGCTCCACGAGTGGGTCGCGGGAGTGATCAACAGGGGAATCGCCTCCGGTGAATTCGAACCGACCGAGGTCGACGAGCTCAGCACTCAGGTGCTCGCCCTCAGTGACGGCTACGGCATCCGTCTGATGCTGGGCGATCCCACCGTCTCCATGGACCGCGCCCTGGCGGCCGTCTGGCGCCCGATCGCCGAGGCGCTGGGTGTGTCCAGGACGATTCCGGAGGCCTGAGCGGCCGACGGCCGCCCACCGGCGGGACGCGGCGGGGTGCCGCATCGGGGTGCCGTACCTTCCGCCACCCGGCAGAGGCGGCGGTGGCATGCGGCGCCGGCACCAGCGGCGCCTGCGCTGCGCAGCCACCCCCTGTCCGCCCGGGGCCTTCGCGCCGGGGGAACCTCATCGGGCCCGAGCAACGCCGCCGCTCCGTGTCCCGGGCCGCGGAGACGAGTCCTGCACCGAGGTGGCGGACCCGGGGCGGGGCAGGGCGCGGCGGCGTGTCCGAGGATCGCCGCAATGGCGGAGCCGCCGCACCTCCCCGCCAGGAAGACATTCGGAATGTCGCACGAATACGAGATCTTCGATCACTCGGTGCACACGGTGGCGGACCTCTCGGGCATCTTCATCTTCGCCGTCACCGGCGCCCTCGTGGCCGTTCGCATGCGGTTCGACGTCTTCGGCATCATGGCGCTCGCCGAGATCACCGCGCTCGGCGGCGGCATCTTCCGGGATCTCGTCATCGGCGACGTGCCACCGGCCGCCCTCACGAGCACGGGCTACTTCGTCACCCCGCTCATCGCCGGCGGCCTGGTGTTCTTCCTGCATCCCGCGTTCAACCGGATCGGCGGGGCGGTCCAGGCCGTCGACGCGGCGGGACTCGGCCTGTTCAGCGTGTCGGGCACGGTGAAGGCCGCGGTGTGGGGGATCGAACCCTTCCACGCCGCGGCCATCGGCGTCGCGACCGCCGTGGGCGGCGGCGTCCTCCGGGACCTGCTGGCCATGGAGATCCCGTCACTGCTGCGGCGCGACCGCGAGATGTACGCCCTGCCGTCCGTGCTCGGCGCGGGCACGGTGGCGACTCTCCTGCACTTCGGCCAGCTGGGCCCGATCAGCAGCGGCGCCGCCATGCTGGCCACGTTCGGGCTGCGGCTGCTCGCACTGCGGTACGGATGGCGCGGCCCGCTGGCCTGGAAGAGTAAGCAGATCCCCGCGCCCCGCCCGAAGCAGCGGGAGGCCGCCGAGTGAGTTCCGCGGGGGAGCGGTCACCCTCGCGCGAGCCGCTCGGCCATCGCACCTTGTCCCTGTCGGCCGGGCAGGATCTCGGGGTGTCCCGCGACCGTGCCGTCGACAGGACTGTCACAAGTCCGGAGAACTCTCGTCCTCGCCCCGGGAGGCGGCCGACAGTGGGTGCACGGAACACGGCACTGCACGGCATCGCACCGCACCGCACTGAAGCGTGTCCGCGCGCCGTGGGCGGCCGTGAGGGAGAAGGGGGAACACGGATGTACGCACCCTGCGTCATTCTCGACATCGGTGGCGTGCTGGAGATGACTCCCGGTACGGGATGGGAGCAACACTGGGAGGAGCGCCTCCAGTTGGCGCCGGGCACCGTCGACGAGCGCATGCGCGACGTGTGGCGGGCCGGGAGCGTCGGGACCATCGGTGAGCGCGAGGTGCACGAGCAGGTCGCGGCCCGGCTGGGTCTCGACGCCGCCGAGGCCGACGCCTTCATGTCCGACCTGTGGACGCAGTACCTGGGCACGCCGAACGAGGAGCTCATCGCACATGTGCGGAGTCTGCGGGGGAAGTGCAGGCTGGGCATCCTCAGCAACAGCTTCGTCGGGGCCCGGGAGCGGGAGACGGCGCTGTACCGCTTCGACGAGCTGGTGGAACACATCGTCTACTCGCACGAGATCGGCGTGGGAAAGCCTGATCGGCGTGCCTTCGACGCCGTGTGCGCCAGGATGGAGGTGAGCCCGCGGGACTGTCTCTTCGTCGACGACGTCCTGGTCAATGTACGGGCGGCTCAAGAGGCCGGAATGCAGGGCCATTTGTTCGAGGACACCCCGCGCACCGTCGCACGCATCATGAGCCATCTGGCCCCTGCGCGGCCGACACCGGGGCCGGCCACACCCGGGTGAGCCGTGCCCGGCGCCTTCCGCAGCGGCAGGGACACCCTGCGGTCACCGGGGTCGCGCCCGGCACCACATGGACGCAACGCCGTGTAGCTCTGCAGGTCTCACCCCTGCCGGAAGCCGCTCGCCATGCGCCCCCGGGAGCTCCGTCCGCCGTCAGCCCGGCTTCGCCAGCCCTCTGCCGTCAGCCATCTGTCGTCGGCTCGCGCCGTACGGGACCGCCACCACTCGGCCCGGCCGGGGGCGACGGTGCGGATCGCCGGTCGGCGGAGTAGGTCTGACTGCCCCGGGCGATATTGGCCTGGGCGCGGCGGTAGGCCCGGCGGCTGGGGGGATCGGCGGTGCGGTTCTGTTCGTCACGGCGGGCGGTGAGCTCGGTGAGCCTCGCCCGGGCCTCGTCCAGGGTCCACCCGGCCAGGTCCACCGTCCGGGCCTGCCGGGCGGCCGTCTGCACCTCCAGATAGGCGTTGGCGCAGCCGAGGGCCTGCGTCATGCGCTGGGGCGCGTTCACGGTGGTGAGCACGGCACCCAGCCCGGCGGATATCAACGCGAGGATGCCCGCGGTGACCCGGCCGGTCGATTCGACGAGAGCCGTCGTGCCCGCGACGGCCGCGAGGAGGCTGGTCGGCACGCCGAGCAGCAGATTGACGCCGCGCCAGTGCTTGGCCTCCTCGAACTGCGTCTGGGCGCTGTACATCGCGCTCTCTTCCAGACGCCAGAATTCGTCGGCGATCGCGTCGTGCCGATCGGGTCCACGGGTCGGCTGCCGGTCCACCACGACCGGACCCTACCCGTCGTCCCGCGTCGCCGGGGAGCGTTCCTGCTCCAGCAACTCCAGGGCCACACGCACCGCGTGAGCGGCGGGCAGGGCCGCGGCCCCCTCCCGCCACAGCAGCAGCGCGGGAAGCGTGCAGGCACGCAGCGAGGTGAGCAGCTGCCGGGGCGGCACGGAGTCGAGAGCGGTGACCGGCAGCGGCGGCCCGTCGGCGTCGACGCGGAACCGCCCCTGCGGAAAGCGCACGTCGAGCACACCTTCCAGTGCGCCGCCCCGGGCCTTCAGCGGTACCCAGTAGCGCCGGCCCGTGCGCCGCTCCGGTTGGAGGAGGACGGGCATCGCCAGGGGGCCGTCCGGGTCCGCCCAGGCGCCCGCCTCCGCCGCCGGCAGGTCCGGCACCCGGACGGTGACCCTCAGCTGCCCGGCCGCCGACATCCAGATCCGGGTCGAGAAACGGTCGTCCTCGTAGGTCTCCTTGTGTGTCCGCGTGCGACCCGCCTCACTGCCCAGCATGGGAAGCCGCGAGTGCAGACGGACGGAGAAGGACACCTGCCGGGTGGCGGTCACACCGCTGCGGAACCGGGCTGCGATCACGCGGGCGCTGTGCAGCAGCAACCGGTTGCGCAGGGCGAGGCGTTCGACGAGATCCGCCAGCAGCCCTGCGGTGGCGGAGGGAATCCTCCGGTGATCGGCCGTCAGGAGCGCTGTGAGCAGCGACCTGGCCTCACCGGCCAGTACGGACGGGTCGCGGCCGTGCCGCAGACCGCTCTCCAGTACGCACAGCGGTCCGGCCAGCCCGATACCCGCAGGGGTGAACCAGTGCCGCAGCTCCGGCGGCGACGGGGTGCCCCCGGTGCCGTCGAGACCGGTCAGGAGCGCGTGCACGACGGCGTCGTAGTCGTGCCAGGGCAGGACGTGGAACAGCGCCGGGGGCGGGTCCGTCTCGGCGTTCAGCCGGTGCAGCAGGAAGTGGCGCAGCTCCAGGCTCTGCGCGCCGAGCGCCGTCATGACGTCGTCCCGGCCTGGGGGCGTGTGCCACTGCTCCTCGAACATCGAGACCAGCGCGGCTCCCCGCTGGTCGGCCGCGATGGGGTTGCCGTAGTCGTCGAGTTCCACGTAGGTCCTGTCCCGCGTGGGGTGGTGCAGCGCCAGTACCGGGGTGGCCCGCGCACCGGGCCGGGCCGCGGGGACACTCAGCCGGAGCCAGCCGCCTTCCGTGAACACCCGCAGGGCACGGGCGTCGGAGCGCTCGGCGCCGTCGTTGACGAGACCCGTGACGACCTGCCCGCCGGACACGTCGGCACCGTCCGGTGGGTCGGTGACCCGGGCGACCCAGCGGGCGATCGGCCGGTGCGGGGACACATACGGTTCCGTCATCCCCGCTCCTCCAGGAGTGCCCGCAGCAACCCCTCGGCCGCCGGACCCAGAAGCCGTACGGCGTCCAGCTGGCGGTCGGCGGGCACATCCGCCACGCATTCGGCATGCAGTCCGCTCACCTCGGTCCAGGCCTCATCACCCTGCGCGCCGACCCGGTCCGCGAGGTCCGCGGGAAGCCGGTCCGTCCAGTCGTCCAGCCCGGCGCGGTCGACACGGTCCTCGGGCAGCCAGCGCAGCAGGAACTTGAGCGCGCGCAGCACGAGCGCCGCGTGCACCAGGGGGGCCTGCGGCGTCTCGACCGCCATCAGCCTGAGCTTCTTCCGCCGCACGTGGTCCAGCCCGTGACCGGTGGAGTCGATCACCAGGTGACGTCGGGGATCGTAGAGGAGGCTGTTGACGGTGAAGTCCCGTTGCAGGCCGTCCGCGACGATGTCGCTGCCGGTGGCCGGGAAACCGAAGCCGCCGACGCCGAGCCCGCGGTACTCCATCAGGTCCGGAGACGACCTGTCCGGGGCCTCCACGGTGCAGACGAGGCTGTCGGGACTGACCGTGACGGGGCACTCGTAGGTGCGGCCGTCCCTGCTCAGCCCCTGCCGGGCCAGTTCGGTGAAGCGGCCCGCAGGCGCCGTACCGGCCAGGTCCAGGTCGCGGACGGCTTCGGGTCCCCGGCCGGAGACGAGTTCGCGGGTGGCTCCTCCGCTGATCCACAGTTCGTGCCCCGCCCCGCGCACACTGTCGTGCACCAGGTCGAAGGCGCCGGACCACCGCGCGTCACGGTCCGCCAGCAACCCGGCCATGGCGGTGGGCAGACAGCGGCGGACACGGGCTGCCGGCAGCACCGTGCCCTCCGGGAGCCGCTGATGCGGCAGCCGTTCGTCCAGGGGGGCGCGGTCGGGTGCAGTGGGCACGGTCCGGTCCGGGGGACGGTGGGCGTCGTCGTCGCCCTCGACCAGCAGTCGGTCGTCGGCGGCGGATGCGGTCCGCTCCGGCGGGACGAAGGCGAATCCCAGCACACGCTCTCCCTGCACGTGGTCACCGGCCATGACCGGTCCGTCGGGGGTGCGACGCTCCTCGACAGGCGGTGCGGCAGCGGGCCCAGCGGGTCCGTCGGCCGGGTCCTCACAGGGGTGCCCGCAGGTGCACGACGCCGGCTTTCCGTGCGGCAGGACATCGGTCACTGGTCGTACCCCCCGACCCATCGGGCCGTCCCGCCGGGGCGTACCCGCAGCTGGACGGACTTGCCCCGGTCCGTCTTGTACAGCGATCCCTGATGGTCCAGGTCGACGTCGGAGGGGATGTGCGCCAGCGCGACGTCCTGGATCTGGTCCGCGGTGCACGAGGTGTCCTGCGCCGGTGCGTCGTTGCACTGGTGCACGGCGAGTCCCGGGAAGACGAAGCCGTCGTCGGCACGGGCCGGGTGACTGAGCATCAGCCGGGCGAGGTCCCTGCGCCCGTCGGCGGTGGTGATCCTGGAGTGCCACGCGTCGTCGCAGGGAGCGCAGAGCGAGCGCAGCGTCGCCGTGTCGCCGGCCGCCGCGGCCTTCCGGATGCGTTCGGCCAGCGCGCGCACCGGTTCGGGAAGGGAGCCACCCCGGTCGTCCACCTGCGCCACCGTGGGCGGCCGGGGCGGGGCAGCTGCCTTGGGAGGAGGCGCGGCGCCGCTCTCCCGCGGGGTGAAGGCGAAGGCGGACACCTGACGGGCGATGGTCTTCTCGGTACCGGAGGCGTCGGTGTACCGGAGGTCGCCCACGAGGTCCGGCGCGGGGCCGTCCCCGTTGTACGACCTGGGCAGGCCCGCCACCGTCAGCCGGGCGGCCCTGCCGTCGGCGCCGAAGCCGACGGCGAGCATGCCGGACCCCAGGTACCGCCATGTGCCGTTCTCCAGGTAGTACGAGACGTACCGGGCCGGGAAGGCGACGTGGCAGCCGATGGCAGGGCCGAAGGTCAGGGTGATCCCCTTCCCTGCCCACGCGGGCTGGGAGACCGAGTAGCTGGGGGCGAGCAGGGTCCGGGCGAACACGGCGTCGTGCGGACGGCGCGTGACGCGATGCGCCGCGTCGCGGTAGCCGAAGAAGTGCACGTCACTGAGGTTCCAGCAGGCCCCGCCCGTGTCGATCGAAGTCCATACCAGGCCGTCCTGCGAGGGGCTTTCGAGGCCCGAGATGAAGGAGACCGGCGGGTGGTCCGGCAGCGCGTGGCGAACGGTTCCGTCGCGCCCGACGGTGAGCAGCTCGTTCTGGCCGCGGCCCGCCACGGTCTCCGGAAGGGGTGCCATCACGGCCACGCGGTCCGGTCCGCCGGCGGCGACCTTCGAGTAGTCCGCGAGATGCCTGCTCAGCGCGACACGCTTGGGGGCGCCCGTGGGCGGGAAGAGCAGCAGTGCTTCCCCGCCGGCCGACAGGGTCGCCACGTCGTCGCCGAGGAATCCGAGCCCCTGGCAGGGGCAGGGCATCCTCCGTTCACGACCGGACCGGATACCGAGGAGGTGCAGTCGCCGGCCCTCGGCCGACGAGGTGTCCGCGTCGAGCCAGGCGAGCACGGATCCGTCCGGGGACCAGCGCAGCTCGCCGACCGGAGCGCCCGGCCGTGCTCCCTGCCAGGTACGGCCGTGTGCGTCCGCGAGCATCACCGCACCTTGGCGCGGGCGGACGAACGCCAGCACCGGGGCGTGCCGGTCCGCCTTCCCTCCCGCGGAACCTGCGCCGTCCTTGCCGTCGTGGGACGTGCTGCATGCGGTGAGGAGCAGGGCGAGCGCCGTCAGCACGGTGAGGGCAGCCCGGACGCGAGCGGCGCGGCCGGTCACGGTGCGTCCTGTCGGCAGATGTCGACGTAACTCTCGGAGGGGTCCACGTACTGCTTCCACTCGGCGCGCGTCAGGCCGCCGCCCGCCCACTTGCACATCTGCTGCTGCCATGGCGCGTCCTTCATCTTCCAGATGTCCACGGGGCCGGGGCGTTTCAGATCGCGCACCGGCATCAGGGTGGCGCCCGCGAGATAGGCGCCGTCGTGCGACCAGGACAGGTCGGCGATCCGGTTGCCGCCGACGTCGTTCAGCGGGGGCGCGGCCGGCAGCCCGGTGTCGAGGGTGTAGACGAGCACCTGGTCCTTCAGGGCCATCGCCACCCGCCCGCCGTCGGGGGAGAGGGCCATGTCGCCCGCGATGTCTCCCTTCGGCAGCTGGAGCGCCGGCCGCACGGGAGTCAGGTCCGACCCGTTCAGCAGCTGCACCTTGTTGCCCCAGGCGAGTGCGGCCAGCTTCGAGCCGTCGGACGAGTAGGACAACCGGTAGACGGACGGTGCGGGTACGCGGCGCAGCACCTTGCGGGTGTCGAGGTCGACCTGGACGAGCCGGGCGCTTCTGCCGTCGCCCTCGACGAAGACACCGCGCCGTCCGTGCAGGGCCATGGCTGCGGTTCCGGGGCGCAGTTTCACGGTGCCCCGCAGATCCCAGTCCCGGGTGGACCAGATCCCCACCCGGCCCGAGATGTGCCGTGCCACCAGGAGACCGGGACCGCTGTCCGTGAAGGCGACCCGGGTGATGAGGCGCTTGGTCCCCTCCTGGGCGGGGTCGTCCTGGCCCGGCAGTTGCAGGTCCTCGACGAACGTGCCGTCCCGCTTCCACACCCGTGCGGTGCCGCGGCCGCCCACCTGGCCGGCGGCCGCGACGAATGCGTCGGACATCGACAGGTCGCCGAGGTACGCGGCGGAGGCCTCGAAGTTGCGGACGACCGGGTAGTCCGACCCCGATGCCCGGCCGGTCCTCGGCGGTCGGTCCACGCGGATGGTGTAGGTGCCGTACGAGGTGTCGTTGAAGAAGTCGCTGAGCAGCAGGGTGTGTCCACGCCCGAAGTACGCGCCGGTGGAGGGCTTGGCGGGAGGCAGGGCCAACTGCACGGGGGTGTCGGACAGTACGGTCACCCGGGCGTCGTTGCCCACCGTGACGACGTTGCCGTCACCGGCGCGCACGGCCGCCAGCGCGGGGGCGCCGACGGGGCGGGAGAGGGGCCGGGGTGTGCCGCCGCCGATGGCGGAGCTGTCTCCGGAGAGCGGCACCAGGGCGGTGCCGTCCGTGCCCGTGAGGAGTGCCTGCCCGCTGTAGAGGGTCATCGACGTCGGCTTCATCGCGATCCCGCCGAGCGGATTGGCGACGATCGCGCGGGTGCTGCGGTCCCAGAGGGCCACCCCGTTGCCGGTCGCCAGGAGCAGGTGGTCCCCGGAGGCCGCCACCGCCGAGACGTCGCCGGGGACGTCCCCGTCCTTGACGATCGTCCGGGCCGCGTCCTTGCGCAGGTCCACGGCGAGCACCACGTTGTTGCTGAGGAGCAGCACCGCCTCGTCGTGGCCGGGCTTCCCGTCCGCGGTCGGGGCGACGGCGTCGGGTACGACGGACGCGCCGATCACGAGTCGCCCCCGGGTGCCCGAGGGCAGTTGGTCGGAGCGGGTGAGGTTCCGCACCTGAAGACAGGCGGTCACCGTGTGGCTGACCGTGTCCACCGATTCGATGCCCCCGTCGTCCCACAGGGCGGTGAGTGTGGACCCCTTGTCGGTGAAGCCCATGGAGACGATCTCGCTGTACCGCCCCACGCACCCTGGAGCAGGCATGCGGGCCAGTCGTTCGGGAACATCACCGGTCGCGTCGTAGAGCGTGATGTCACGACCGTCGTGAGCGGCCAGGATTCCGGTGGTGTCCTCCCGCACGAGCTGTGCCGCCAGACCCTTCATCCGGGCGAGCCGACGCCCGGTACGGATGTCCCAGACGGTCGTCATCTCGTCGTCGCCCGAGGTGTAGGCGCGTCGGCCGCTCTTGTCGACGGCCAGGGCGTCCACGAGCGTCCGGCCCGCCACCCAGCTGCGGACCGTGTTGCGGTTGGTCTCCAGCACCTCGCGCATCGCCTCGACGGCACGCTTGTTCTCCGGGTCGATCTCGTACCCCGCGAGGGCGATCAGCCCGGCCGCGCGGGGGTCGGTCGACTTGAGGGTGTTGGCCTGCGCCGCCAGGTCGGCGGCCACCGCCTTGCGCTGCTGCGCCTCCCCGTCGAACACGGCGGCTCCCCACAGCCCGCCGAGCACCAGCAGGCTGAGCACGAGAAGTGACCCCACCATACGGACGACCACCCTGCCGTCGGTGCGTCGTGCCTGGCGGGCCGCCTGCTGGACGGTTTCCACCGCCACGATCTCGGGCGCATCCGGGTTCTCCCCGAAGACCCTCCGTGCCTCGTCCTCGTCGGCCCGCGGCACGATGACCCGGCTGTCCGCAAGCGCCTCGGGCAACTTGCTGTCGTAGCCGGCCACGGACAGTACCGATCCCGGACTCTCCTCCGACACCCGGCCCACGACGGCGGTGTCGGGGTTGATCCGGCGTACCCGAACGAACCTGCGCAGTCCGCTTCGTGTCCGGTCGAGCTCGGTCAGCAGCACGGCGAACGCGGCGCTCAGCGAGCCGTCGAAGACCTGGCTCACCGGTCCGTCGGCGTTGCAGAGCGACCACATCACCGTGCCGTTCAGGGCTGAAGGGCGCCCCTGCCACGCCGCCTGGAGTGCCCGCTGGAAACGGTCGTCCCCCAGGAACCCCATCATCAGATGGGGGTTCGGCACCAGGCAGGAGGGCCCGTCGGAGACCAGGGTGAGCTCGAGGGTCAGCCGCATGCCGTACGCCCCCGTGTCCACGAGCACGGTCATCCGGGGGCTGCTGCCGGTGGGCACGGGGGCACCGTCGAGGGCCGGCAGCACTGCGGCCAGGAAGCCCCCGACGGGATCGGTGAGATGCGGGGCCAGCAGGGTCCGCAGGCGCTCCCCGTGCCGTGTGTCGGGCGGCGACCAGCTGTCGGCGGCCGTCGTGGATGTGGCGGAACGGCTGCGCGGCAGCCAGGACATGCCCTCCCGCAGCCGTTCGGCCGCCGATTCGGCGTCGCCGACCAGCGCCAGCCCCAGGGCGGCACAGGAGCGCAGGGCGTGGACCACCGAGGGTTCGTCCGGGTGGTAGGGCGGTTCCGCGGGTTCGGTCAGCTGCGTGTAGTGGGCCCGCTCCTCCAGGAGTTCGTGCAGCGGAGTCCGGTCGTTCAGCAGGCGGCGCAGAGCCGACTCGTCATCGGTTGCCACCAGTTCCTTGAGCAGGGCCCACACGGGTTGCTCGTGCCCGTCGAGCCGGGCCAGCAGGTCGTCGTCGAGTTGATCCGGTAAGTCGGTCAGCAAGGTGCGTATCGACGCAAGGGGGTCTTCGGCCACGGCGGCGTTCCAGAGCGCTCGGTGCGGGACGGGTGGCCCATGGTGACAGGTTCGGCCGGATGAAGGCGGAAGAACGGCCGAATTCGCCTGCGGGATCCCAGTAGGTGCGGAACAGCGCATTCCGTCCCTCTTCGGTCTGCGGCTCTGGCATCCTTGCGTGGCCCCTGGCGGAGATGCGGCCGCCGGGCGGCCAGGTACGACGGCAAGGAAGGACCGCGACCTCATGCCATCCCGCCTCGCTTCACGATTTCTGGTCCTCCTGGCCCTGGCGGCCCTGGTGCCGGCCTGTCAGGGCGGCGGCGACCGGCCCGCAGCCGATCCGGCGCGCGTGCAGTGGCAGCACATACCCGTCACAGACCTGGCGGCGGACTTCTATCGATTCCAGCCGCGCACCGTGGTCGCCGCCGCGGACGGATTCCTCCTGCTGGGCGCGGACGGCCACGTTCTCCGGTCCGGCGACGGGGCCGTGTGGAAGCCCGCCACTCCGCACGACGGGCGGGTCTCCGTCCAGACGCTGTCCGCGTACGACGGCTCCGTGCTGGCGGCGGGTACGCGGCAGGACTACAGCGAGACCTCACCCGTGGTGCTGCGGTACCGGGGCGGGCGGAGCTGGAGCCGTTTCGAGGCGCTGAAGGGCGGGGTCGCCTCGGACGTGGTGCTGGCGGCCGCCGACGGACCGAAGGGCTCGGTCGTGGTCGGTCACGACGGTGGCCCCTTCGACGGGTCCGCCGACAGACACCGGGGACGCAGTCTGCGCATCTGGACGTCGCCGCGCGACGGGGCCTTCGGAAACCCGCAACGGGTGGCATGCCCCCAGTGGACCGACCGGCCGCCTGTGGCCGGAGCCTTCGCCGACGACCGGGGATTCACGGTCTGGGCCACCTGCGCCGACGCCCTGGGCGCCGGTCCCACGCTGCTGCTCACGTCGACCGACGGCACCCACTGGCGCAGTGAGGGGGCTCCCCGTCGGGAACAACCCGTCACCGGCGCCGCATCGGCGGACGCCCAGCCCGTCCTGGTCACCTCCGCCACCGGACAGGGCTCCGCGACGGGCGCGAAGGGCGGGTCGCCGCGCATCTGGCACCGTGGCGCCACGGGCTGGAAGCAGGGACCCACCCTGACCGCAGGCCGGGAGGGCGTCCCGGACGTCGCCCGGGTGGACACCGTGAACGGCGGCTACCTGGCGGTCGGTTCCCTGCAGAGCCCGGTGCGTAGCGAGGCCGCCGCCTGGAGTTCCTCCGACGGGGTCCGGTGGACGCGGCTCAAGGGGGCCACGCACGGGTTCACCCCGGCCGTCGGTCTGAGCGCCGCCACCGAGCACGAGGGCACCTTCGTGGTGGTCGGGGTCGAACCCTCCGCGGGCGACACGCAAAGTGCCCGCACCCACCTGTGGGTGGGGCACCCCGACGGGCACCCGGTGGCCGTCCCGCCCGGTGGCCTGCGCGCCTTCCAGGGCTCCTGGAGCTGGGCCCGCTCGACGTTGAAGGTGTCCTCCGACGGCCGCTTCACCTACCAGTACCGGCTCATGCGGGACTGCTCGGACAGCGCTCCCCCGTGCGACAGCGGCACCACGTGGGGCGGGCACATCACCGGAAAGGTGCGGGAGGCGTCCAAGGGTGCACTCCACGGTGAGATCGTCACCTCGAACGCCCCCGACCGGAAGCTCAGGGCCGGCGCCCGGGTCACGATGACCAGGGAGCCCTACAGCGCGATCAGCCTCACCCTGGGCGGTACGAGTCAGGGCATCCTCTGCCGGACGCCGTCCAGTGACGTGCGGTGTGTCGACGCCGGCGAGTGACGCCGGTCCACCGGTGCGGGCGGTTCCTGTCGGACCGTCAGGCCCGTGGTACGGGCGGCCCGATGGTGTGAACCGCCGTTCCTCAGAGGGCGGCCGCCCACCCCCGGGTCCCGGCGCGGGCGTCGCCGACCGACACCCGCACCATCCGGGCCCGTGGGTGCAAGCCCCGAAAGCTCGCCGGCCGCCGCGGAGTTCGGCCGCGCGGCATCGGCACCATGCTGTTCCTGCTGTGCGCCTGCCCTGGCCGGGGCAGGCGTCGGGATGCGACTCAGCGCTCCAGCGTGTGGTCGTGCACGGCCACGGCGAGCTCCGTCACGGCGTCCTCGGTGCGCCTGCGGTCCACCTCGTCGATCATGGCCAGCGCGGTGGCCGCCGCTTCCCGCACGGCACGCGGTACGTCGTCCAGCGCCGCCATACGGTAGGCGATCATGCGCCGCGCCGCCCGCTCCTCGTCCGTGACCGCCCCGGGACCGGAGTGGGGGAAGACCGCGGCCTGGTAGGTGACCACCTGGATGAGCACACCCTGCGCGATGGCTTCGGCGTAGCCCCGCTTCCGCGCCGCCTCCTGCGCCAGGGCGAACTTGACCAGGGCGCGCCTGCGTACGAGGACGGCAGCGGCCGCACTCACCATGCCGGTGCAGGCGGCCCCGACGAGGGCCCCGTCCCAGCTTCCGAGGAGCGCCCCGGCCAGCCCGCCCGCCGCGGTCGTCAGACAGGTCAGACCACTGGTGACCAGAGTGAGGGCGCGGGCGGGCGTCAGCAGACTCATACCGGGCAGTGTGCCAGCACCACCTGACGCCCCCGGCGGTGGGTCCGCCCAACACGCCACCCGTGGCGCAATCCAGTGCTTCTGCCTCCGCTTCGCCGGCCGTGCTGCGACTGCCCGAGCAGTTTTGAACGCGTTCAATTCATCGGCTAGGGTCGTCCCCACACAGAGGGGAAACCCCATGAAAATCGTGATACCCGGGGGTACCGGGCAGGTGGGTACGATCCTGAACCGTGCGCTGAGCGGCGCGGGGCATGAGGTCGTGGTGCTGACGAGACGGCCGGCGCGCCGGGGTGAAGTGCTCTGGGACGGGGAGACCCTGGGGCCCTGGGCGGAGGCGATCGAGGGCAGCGACGTCGTGGTCAACCTGGCCGGTCGGAGCGTCAGCTGCCGGTACACGGCCGCCCATCTGCAGGCCATGATGGACTCGCGTGTGAACTCCGCCCGGGTCGTGGGCAAGGCGATCGCCGCTGCCGCCGTACCGCCCCGCGTCTGGTTGCAGATGAGCACGGCCACCCTCTACGCTCACCGCTTCGACGCACCCAATGACGAGTCGACCGGCCGGATCGGCGGATCCGAACCCGGCGTCCCTGACTACTGGGCCTACAGCGTCGAGATCGCCAAGGCCTGGGAGCGGGAGCAGGAGCTCGCAGACACCCTGCACACCCGCAAGGTGGCGCTGCGCAGCGCCATGGTCATGAGCCCCGACCGGGGCGGTGTCCTCGACGTCCTGCTGCGGCTCGCGCGCCTCGGCCTCGGCGGGCCGGTCGCGGGCGGCGCACAGTACGTGTCCTGGATCCACGACCGCGACTTCGTCCGTGCGGTCGAGTTCCTGGTCGACCGCGGCGACCTCACCGGACCGGTGAACCTCGCCGCCCCCGCTCCCCTCCCGCAGCGCTCGCTCATGCGCGCGCTGCGCGCCGCGTGGGGGATCCCGGTGGGTCTGCCCGCAACCAAGTGGATGGCCGAGCTCGGCGCCTTCGCGCTGCGCTCGGACACCGAACTCCTGCTGAAGAGCCGTCGTGTCGTGCCCGGCCGACTGCTCGAAGCGGGCTTCGTATTCGACCACCCCCACTGGCCGGAGGCCGCCGACGACCTCGTACGGCGGGTCCGCAACCGCTGAGGGCTCACCGAGTGCCCCGTCGACCCGGGGACCTCGTGCCGCCGCCGGTCTCGACGGCGGTTCGGCGGACGGGATCCGCCGCGCGACGTCGGAGGGGCGCGCAGCGGCCGTCGTCCGGGCCACGGGGGCGAACCGGCGAACGGCTCCGGGGCCTGCCGCCGAACTCCCCTCCGCCCACCGCGTGGGCGACAGGCGAGTGACGGTACGCCCTCAGAGCTCCGGGCCCGGGAGAATCCTTGTCCGGGCTTCGGGGAGCTTGGCCCACCAGTGGCCGTACCGGCCGTAGACCTGCGGTTCGCGGTCCGCGAGCAGCGCGGTCAGGGAGCGGGCCTCGGCGGCGAGGCCGTCCCACGCCTCGGGCGACAGGTCGTGGAAGGCCGTCGCCTCGATGCCGCCGACCGCCGGGCGCCACACGCCGGCCACGTAGCCGTCGACCAGCAAGGTCGGCAGCACGTCGCCGTTGTTGCGGGTCACCAGGGGACGGTACGCCGCAGGGATCAGCCGGCCGCGGTCCGCATGGGCAAGCAGGACGCTGTCCCACATCGCCATCAGCCGCGGGGGAGCCGGAGTGTCCTCGGGAGGGCGCGCGGCGCCGGGGACGTCGAAGAGTGTCGTGCCGTCGGGCCCCCGGAGTCGCTGGACGGCACCGTCGAGCGCACGCAACGCCTCGCGGACGGGGGCCCGTTGCACCATGGCGAACTGCGCCACGTCCGCCACCGACGCGGGCCCGAACCCTCGCAGATAACGCAGCACGAGAGCCTGCAGCGCCCCTGGTTCCGCCTCCTTCCCCGTGGGCACGGGTCCCGTTCCCGCCGCGACATACGACGGCCGGGTGCCGAAGGACCACGGTTCGCCGACCGGCGCGTGCACCAGCGGCGCATACGACCGCAGGCCCCACCACGCCCCGGCCTTCTTCCCGGGGCCGACCCGCTGCTCGAGCCATCCCTCCATCTCGGCAGCGGTGCGTGGCCGGTCGGCGAACTCCAGCAGCTGCGGAACCAGCGCGCCGGCGTCCTGAGGGGTGAGCCCCGCCGCGGCGAAGCGGTGTCCGAGCCTGGAGGCGTACAGCGTGGGCTGCATCGCCTCGCGGAACACCTGGTGGTCGTCGGCGTGCACCGCGTGCAGCGTGATCCGCATCAGGGTCGCCTTGACGACATCGCCGCCGGTGAAGGCGGCGTCCAGTTCTGCCGGTTCGAAGCCGGTGAGCCGGTTCCACAGCGCGAGATACGGCGACGCCGCCTGTTGCGCCTGGAGTGCCACCACCCGGCGCACCGCGTCGGCGACGCCCAGCGACTCCCGCCGCAGCAGCATCTGCCGGCTGAGCGTGGCCCGGTTGAGTTCCCGCGCAGTGATCTCCACGACCGAGGATTCTGCCGCGCGCCGACCGCGGACCGCCAGCGTGGGCGACCACCGCACTGCCACCTGGAGCGAAACCGAAGGACCGGTGCCGGCAGCGTTGTTGCTGTCGGTACCGGTCCTTGTGCGTGCGGTGGGTGTGCCCGTGGGTCAGTAGGCGGAGTTGACGTTG
>NZ_JBSFDP010000018.1:0-125950 GCF_053593975.1 Streptomyces sp. NPDC002004 | reverse complement strand
GTGGCCGCCGGGCCGTCCGGCGGCCACGTCTCAGTAGGGTGCCCTCATGGTCGAAACCTCCAGGACGGAACACGGCAACTCGCCATCGGGCGAACGGAATTGGGCAGCCACACGTGCCTGGGCCGAGAAGCGCCTCGGCGAAGGGGAGCGGATCGAGGCCGCGGAGCGACTTCGCGGTGGGTGGACTTCGCAGATGCGCCTGCTGCACATCTCCGGACCGAACGGAAGGCGCAAGCTGGTCCTACGCTCCTTCGTCAAGCCCTTCTATCTTCGGCACGCGGATGCCCTGCTCTCCCGGGAAGCGCGGATTTTGACGCTGCTCGCCGCCTCTGACGTGCCGACAGCAGCATTGTGTGCCGTCGACGCGACGGCAGAGCACTGCAACCATCCTTCCTTGCTGATGTCCATGCTGCCCGGCAGCGTTCGACTGGACGAGGCCGAGGCCGACCGGCGCTCCGAGCTCCTGGCCCGGCAGCTGACACGGATCCACAAAGTGAACGTCACCGAGCAGAACCGTCCACGCACCTACGAAGCGTGGACGTCGGCACAGGGAGTACGCGTGCCGGACGGCACGCGCCGGCCGGAACTCTGGCAACGCGCCGTGGACGTCATTCGGCAGGAACCGCCGAACTTCGAAGGGTGCTTCCTGCACCGGGACTTCCACCCCGGCAATGTGCTCTTCACGGGGCAGGGCCGGGACCTCCGCGTCACCGGCGTCGTCGACTGGGTCGAGACGTCCTGGGGACCGGCCGATCTCGATGTCGCCCACTGCTCCACCGCACTCGCACTTCTGTACGGCCCCGACATAGGAATGCACTACGCCGATCTCTATCTCCGTGCAGGAGGTGGGTTGACCCAGGCGTCGGCGGACCACCTCTACTGGCGGCTCCTGGACGCCCTGGCCTTCGCACCGGACGGAGAGAAGGTCGCCGCCCCGTGGCGCGAGCTGGGTCGCACGGACCTCACCCCAGCTGTCCTCACCGAACGCTTGGAGGGCTACCTCGAAGCTCTCTTCCACCGCTACGGCTGACTTGTGGGTGGAATCCCGAGGGGGGCTCCCGCAGCATCGGCGAAGGCCCACGAGCGCACCGAGCCCTCCTCCCCCCTCGCCATCACCCAGGCAGGAGCCGCAGCCAGGACACCACCGCAGGCAGCCGGCGAAGAACGCAGGTGCCCCGGATGATTCAGCTGCCTGCGGACTTCGTCCACGACATGCTCGGCCGAGTCGTGGCGTCCTTCACCGCGCGTGACGACACGCCAGCCATGCGATTACTCGCTGACGACACCGGCATCACCTACGACATCGGCACGGCACGACCGCGGTCGGCCATCCATGGACCACAACATGCACTCCTGGCCTGGCTCATGGGACGCACCCATGGCGCCGACCTGACCGTCCATGGCACCTCGACACTCCCCAAGCCGCCCTTCCTCTACTGATCAGCGATTTCGAGCCCACAGCCTGCCGTCCGTGACGCCTGATCGGCCGATGCTCCCTCCGTGCCGTCCAGCCTCGGCGAGGAGGCGAGTGCCGGCACGGAGGTGGCGTAACCCGACCGGGCGCAGGCACCGCGAGCATTCCCTCCCTTTTGTCGTTGATCGAATACTTTGAGCAATGCCAGTGGGCTGTGCGCAGAGCAGCCTGCGCTGAGGGAAGGCGATTGCCAATGATGCGACGCATCGGGACGGTGCTCGGAGTATGCGCGGCTGCTGCCGCGCTCGCGCTTGCGGCTCCGGGTTCCGCCAATGCGGCATGGGGGGTCCTGATCATCGACGGCGCGGCCCACCTGAACCCGAGGGGATGCTTCCCGCTCGGGGACTTCGCGCCACCGGTCGTCATCAATGAAACGGCCTCGGTTGCCGAGGTGTGGACCGGACCAAACTGCACGGGGCAAGTCGAGTGGCTGATCCATCCCGGTGAGATCTACCACCCGCGGGCCAGCCGAAGCGTCTTCATCTTCTGAGCGGGAGTTCACCCTCTGCGCGGAGCGCGCAACACGTACTGGCGGCTCGCCGGACGGCGGCCCGATGTGTCCGGGCCCGCGGACTGCTGGGGTGGGAGCGGGGGTCAGCCGACCTGTCGGCCGGCCCCTGCGCCCGTTCGGGTCCGCTCCGCCATCCAGCCGGCCATCGCCCGCACGCCGACGCCGATGGCCCGCTCGTCCGGGGCGAAGTCGGCGTAGTGCGGGTAGCCGGCCGTAAGGGGTGTGCCCGGGGTATGGACACCGAGGAAGGTGTACGTGCCCGGGATGCGGTCCAGGTACAGGGCGAAGTCCTCGCCGTTGAAGGGGAAGGCGGCGTGGAGTTCGGTGACCGCGCCCCGCCCCAGTGTGCGGCGCAGGTGGCGTGCGAGCGTCCGGGCGTCGCGCTCGGGGCAGACCATGGCCGGGAACGGCTCCGCGGGGAAGTTCACCCCTGCCCCCGTGTAGGACCTGGCCAGCCGACGGATGTCCTCGCGCACCTCGGCGTACCGCTCCTGCGGCCAGCAGCGAGTGGAGACCTGCACCGTGGCATCCTGCACACGGGCCCGTACGGCCACGAACCGGGCCAGCGGGCCGTCGGGCGTCTGGACGTCGGCGACCATCCGCTCCAGGTCCGCGGGCGTCTGCGGCGGTGTCACGGTGGCGAGCGCACCGATCTCGGCGGCCAGTCGCCGAGCGGCGTCAGGGGCGTCCGGGCCCGAGAGGGTCACCTCCGCGTGGTCCTGCCCCGGCAGCCCGTACCCCGGAGTCACGGCGAGCTGCCCCACGGGGAAGGGACCGCAGTGCAGCGCGTGGATCTCCTCGATGCGGTTGCGCTCCAGCACACCCGCATCGAGCAGGGCCCGGGCCCCGGCCAGCGACTCCTCGGCGGGCTGGAAGAGGAACACCACCGTGCCGCTCAGGTGATGCCGCAGCCGGGCCAGTACCTGTGCCACGCCGAGTGCCATCGTGGTGTGCAGGTCGTGTCCGCAGACGTGGGCCGTGGCAGGTCCGCCCCCGATGATGGCCTGAGGGGGCACCGCGTCCATGTCCGCCCGGTAGGCGACGGTCCGGCCCGGACGCGAGCCCCGCAGGACCCCGATCACACCGTGTCCGCCGCCCACCTCGGTGGTGACGGCCAGTCCCGCTGCCCGTAGCTCCCGGGCCACCACCTCCGAGGTGCGTTGTTCCTGTCCCGGCCCCTCCGGGTGCTGGTGGAGGTCCCGCCTGAGCTCGATCAGTCCCTGCTCCAGGCGGGCCACTTCGGCGTCCACGGCGCGTTGCCCCAGCGGCTGCCGCCCCCCTGCCTCGGCGACGGCTCTCCCCGCACTCACCCCCACGATCCCCGCACCGGCTGCCGCCGCTCCGGCGAGCAGCGTACGGCGTGCGAGAGCGTGCTCCGTGGCACGATGCGTTGTCGGCACTGTTCCCCCTCTGTGGTCTTCCCGGTGGACTCCCACGACGTGTGCGTCGGGGCGGGGCGGCGAGCGTACGGTTCGGGCCCGCGTGTTGCGGGCCATCACCACGCCGCCCCGTGATCGGAAGTCCGTGAGAACACGATCGCTGTACGCACCTGTCGTTGCCCATCCGGCGAGCCACCCTTGAGGGGTGGGGACAGCCCCCTCACCGGGCCGGTCGCCAACCACCGAGCCACCGAGCCACGAACGTTCTCGGGCGGCAGGAGGGGCCGGGAGGCGGACGTCGCCCGGACCCTCCTGGGCCGCTATACCGCCAGCCAGGCCGCCTGGTCCGGTGCCAGCAGGCCGTCTTCGAGTCGACTGCTGGACAGCAGGACGGCGATGTGGTCGGGCAGGGGGTGGGCCACGGTCGAGAGGTTGACCACGCAGACGAAGCCGGGCTCGCGGCGGAAGGCGAGGACCCCGTCGGGTGTGTCCAGCCAGGTCAGGGTGCCGTCGCCGAGTGCGGGGTGCTCACGGCGCAGGCGCAGGGCGGCACGGTAGAGCTCCAGCATCGACGTGTCGTCGCCGGTCTGCGCCGCCACGCTGCGCTGGGCCCAGTCGGCCGGCTGGGGCAGCCAGGGGGCGGCGGTGGCGCTGTCGGGACTGAAGCCGTACGGTGCGCTTCCCCCGGACCAGGGGATCGGTACCCGGCAGCCGTCGCGGCCACGTTCGGTATGGCCGGAGCGTTCCCACACGGGGTCCTGGAGGACTGCCTCGGGCAGGTCCTCGACCTCGGGCAGGCCGAGTTCCTCACCCTGGTAGACGTAGGCGCCGCCGGGCAGGGCCAGCATGAGGAGGGAGGCGGCACGGGCGCGGAGGGTGCCCAGTTCCAGGTCGAGGGGGCCTTCCGGGCGGTAGGTCTCGTTGGCGACCCAACGCCTGGCCGCCTTGCGGCCGTAGCGACTGGGATGGCGTACGACGTCGTGGTTGGAGAGCACCCAGGTCGCGGGGGCGCCCACGGCTCCGAGCATCGAGAGGGAGTCGTCGATGACCGTGCGGAGTTCCTTGGGGTGCCAACTCGACATGAGGAAGTCGAAGTTGAACGCGGTGTGCAGACCGTCCTCACGAACGTACGCGGCGAGCCGCTCGGGGGTGTCCGCCCATGCCTCGGCGACGAAGCACCGGTCGCCGGGGAACTCGTCGGCCACCCGGCGCCACACACGGTAGATGTCGTGGACCCCGTCGCGGTCCCAGTGCGGATGGTCGAGGTGCCGGCGGCGCTCCCCGTCGTCCGGGTCCCGGCGCGGCGGCAGATCGGGGAGTTCCGGATGCTTGATCAGGCCGTGGGCGACGTCGATGCGGAATCCGTCCACGCCGCGGCTGAACCAGAAGCGCAGGATCGATTCGAACTCCGCGTGGACGTCCGGGTGTTCCCAGTTGAGATCGGGCTGCTCGGGGGCGAACAGGTGCAGGTACCACTCGCCGTCGGGCAACCGGGTCCAGGCGGGGCCGCCGAAGCACGACACCCAGTCGTTGGGCGGCTCGGAGCCGTCGGCACCTCGGCCGGGACGGAACACGTAGCGGTCGCGCTCCGGACTGCCCGGTCCGGCCGCGAGCGCCGCCCGGAACCAGGCGTGCCGGTCCGAGGTGTGGTTGGGCACGATGTCGGGGATCACGCGGATCCCCTGCCGGTGCGCCTCCTCTATCAGCTGCTCCGCCTCGGCCACGGTGCCGAACAGCGGGTCGATCTCGCGGTAGTCGGCCACGTCGTAACCGTGGTCCGCCATGGGCGACTTGTACCAGGGGTTGATCCAGATCGCATCCACACCGAGCGACTTGAGATACGGCAGACGGGAGCGGATGCCGGCGATGTCGCCGACGCCGTCGCCGTTGCCGTCGGCGAAGCTGCGGATGTAGACCTGGTAGATGACGGCGCTGCGCCACCACGGTGCTGCGGTACCGGACATGTCGGTGCGTTACTCCTTCGTCTGCGAGGGCAGGCTGTGCTACTTCGCCGCGCCGGCGGTGAGTCCGGCGACGATGCGGCGCTGGAAGAGCAGCACCATGACCACCAGCGGGATCGTGACGAGGACGCCCGCCGCCATCTGGCTGCCGAACGGGGTTTCGTACGTGGTTGCGCCGGTGAATTTCGAGATGGCGACGGGAGCGGTCTGCATACGGGGTTTGTTGGTCATCGACAGGGCGATGAGGAACTCGTTCCAGGCCGCGATGAAGGTGATGATCGCGGTGGTGAAGATGCCTGGTGCGGCGAGGGGGATGATGATCCTGCGGAACGCCTGCCCACGGGTGCAGCCGTCGACCATGGCGGCGTGTTCCAGTTCGTCCGGCATCTGCCGGAAGAACGTGGTCAGGTTCCACACCGCGAGCGGCAGTGCGAAGGACATGCTCGGCACGATCATGGCCTGGTAGGTGTTGATCCAGCCGACGTCGGTGAACAGCTTGAGCAGCGGAACCACGATGGACACCACCGGGAACATGGAGGTGGCGATGACGAGGGTCAGGATCAGCCTCTTGAAGCGGAACTCCAGCCGGGCCATCGCGTAGGCGGTGAAGGTGGCCAGCACCAGTGCGAGGGCCGTGGTGATGCCTGCGACGACCAGGCTGTTGAGCAGCGCGCGCTGAAAGCCCTGCGCTGGATCGAACACCGCACGGTAGTTCTCGAACGACACCGGAGAGGGAAACAGCGAGGTGTCGAAGATGTCCGAGGTGCGGCGCAGACTGGAGACCAGCATCCAGTAGAAGGGGGCGAGGCAGTACGCCACGACCGCGACGACGCCCGCGTACAGCAGACCGGTGCGCCCTTTCGCCGTGAAGGTCGTCATGCCGGCACCTCCCTGCGGGGCGCGACAGCGATCCGCAGACGCTTGCCCTTCCGTCCACGGGTGCGTCCGCCGCCGTCGCCGATGAGGTCGGCGCCGAGCAGCCCGACGAAGGCCAGCGCGACGAGGAACACGTAGAGGAAGAGGAGCACCGAGTATGCGGAGGCCGGTCCGAAGCGGACGTTGGAGGCCTCGTTCTGCGCAAGCATGGACAGGGTCTCCACCGAGTTCTTCTGCGCGCCGATGAGGATGTAGGGCAGGTCGAACATCCGCAGCGCGTCCATGCAGCGGAACAGCATCGCCACCAGCAGCGCCGGCTTCACCAGGGGCAGGGTGATGTGCCAGAACTGGCGCAGTGGGCCCGCCCCGTCGATGCGGGCCGCTTCGTACACCTCTCGCGGGATCACCTGAAGGCCGGCCAGGACCAGCAGGCCGATGAAGGGAGAGGTCTTCCACACCTCGGCGACGACGACCGCGACCTTGGCGTGGAAGCCATCGGTGGTCCACAGGACCTGGTGGCCGAGGAGGGCATTGGCGACGCCGTCGCTGTTGAAGATCCACCGCCACAGGAGGGCGGAGATGGCCGTGGGCACGGCCCAGGGTACGAGGATGCCGGCCCGCACCAGGGCGCGGCCCCGGAACGCCTTGTGCATGATCAGGGCCATCGCCACACCGATCACGGTCTCGAGTCCGACCGTGACGACGGTGAAGAGCGTGGTGTTCCAGAAGGCGTTCCAGAACCGGTCCCCGGCAGCGGTGAAGATGTCGGCGTAGTTCTTCAGCCCGACGAACGGCTCCGTGGTCCGGATGAAGCCGGTCTTCGGGTCCAGGCCCTTCGGCCCGTACAGCGAGCCCCGTAGGGCCATGACGGTCGGATAGAGCACGACGGTGGTCAGCACCAGCAGTGTCGGCGAGACCAGCAGTGCCGCCGTCCGGCCGGGGCCCGAAGCCCTTCGGGAGCGCCTCCGCCGTTGGTTCACCGCCGCGGAGTGCTGCCCGCTCGGCGGGGTGGCGATCGTGGGCGGGATCTTGATGTCGGCCATGCCCCCGCTCCTCACTGCACCGGAGACTTCTGCAGGTCCTTCTGCAGGTCCTTCAGCGCGTGCGCGCTGCTCTTGCTTCCGGTGAGGGCGGCGTACGCCTCCTGCTGGATCGCCGAGGTCACGTCGCCGTACTGCACCACCCGCGGGCGAGGCACGGCATGGAGGATGGACTGCTTGAGCACGGGCAGGTACGGATACTTTCCGATCAGCGACTTGTCGTCGTACAGCGCGGTGTATGCCGGGGCGAGGGAGCCGTCCCTGAGCGACGTGGCCGTGTTCTCCTCGTTGGTGAAGAACTTGACGAAGTCCAGGGCCGTGGCCTTGTTCCTGGCAGAGGACGACAGCGCCAGGTTGTGACCGCCCAGGCTGGAGGCGCCGGGCCCATCGAGACCGGGCAGGGGCGCGACGGCGTACTTCCCCGCGATCTTGCTCTTGCGGGCCAGGGCGTACATGTACGGCCAGTTGCGCAGGAAGACCAGTTTGCCGGACTGGAACGCCTGGCGGCCGTCCTCCTCCTGGTAGGTGGCGGCCTCCTTGGGGATCGTCCCGTCCCTGAAGGAATCGACCAGGAAGTCCAGGCCCTTCTTCGCCTCGGGGGTATCGATGTCCGGCTTGCCGTTCGCGTCGGTGACGGCGCCGCCCGCCGAGTTCACGGCCTCGGAGAAGTTCACGGTGAGGCCCTCGTACTTCTGGAACTGCCCGGCGTAGCACGACATGCCCTTGGCCTCGGGCAGCTTCTCGACCTTGGCGCAGTCGGCCTTCATCTGCGCCCAGGTCGTCGGCGGCTCGCTTGTGCCGGTCTTCTTCAGGAGGTCGGTGCGGTAGTAGAGCAGTCCGCCGTCGGAGCTGGCCGGGACCGCGTAGAGGCCGTTGCGGTACTTGGCCGTCTCCACCACCGGCTTGAGCATCCTCCCGAGGGGGAACTGCTTCTCCGGCAGGGGAACGATCCACTGGTGGGCGGCGAACTCCGAGGTCCACACGGCGTCGAGGGAGAGCACCGTGTAGGCGTCGGACTTGGTCTCCGCGTTCTGGATCATCTGCTGGCGCTGCGCGTCCGGGTCCGTCGGCAGCTGGATGAAGGTGACCTTCTCCTTCGGGTGCAGCTTGTTCCAGCGGTCGAGCATCGGCTGGACAGTGCCGGTGGTGTCCTTGCCGGCCACGTAGGTGATGGGGCCGCGCCCCTCGAAGGACGTCGTCCCCGCTCGGCCGGAGTCGCTGCCGCCGGGCGAGCCGCAGGCGGTGAGGAGGAGCCCGCCGGCGGCGAGCACGGCCGGACACTGCAACGCTCTGCTGATCCTGGTCTTCACTGTGTCTCCTGGTCGTACCTGGTCGTGCGGAACCGAGCCCGGGACGGATCCCTCCGGTCGAGGGCGTCGCCGAGATGACTGCGAGATCACTCTGTTGTGAGATTGCGTTGTCGCGGCATCTTGTGGATCAACATTGCAGGTCAAAGCACTGAGGGTCGGCTCGATCAGGAACGCTTCGACTCCGCTGAGACAACGCTTGCACGCTAGGAGGGCGATATCCGGAAGTCAATCCGTTACTTCGCGGTAATGATGGGACGCCACAGGCCGCAGGAGCGCGATCTGGTGGTGGTTTGCTGTTGTATGTCCACTGTGACAGCGCTGTCATTCTGCGATCACGCAGAACGACTGTCTGTGCTACCTTCCGCTCATGCCACCAGCTCAGCGGCACCCCACGATGGCTGACGTCGCCGAACGGGCCGGGGTCTCCACATCGACCGTCTCGCGCACCCTTCGAGGCCTGTCCACCGTCTCTCCTGAGGTCCGGGCCCGCGTCGAGCAAGCGGCACGCGAGCTGAACTTCGCCGTGTCGCGGCAGGCTGCAAGCCTTGTCACCGGCAGGACCGGGACCGTGGCGGTGCTCGTGCCCACCCTTGACGCCTGGTTCATGGGATCGGCCCTGTCCAGCCTGGCTCCCGTGCTGGGGGCGGCGGGCATGGAGTTGACCGTCTACCTGACCCGCGACATGGCCGAGCGCACCTCGTTCTTCGAACGTCTCCCGGCCCGGCGCAACGCCGACGCGCTCCTGGTCTTCTCCTTCGACCTCACCGACGAGGAGACCGCGCGGCTCGACGACCTGGGCATGCCGGTCATCTACGTCAGCCAGCACGTCGACGGGCGGCCGAGCGTGTACGTCGACGACGTGGCCGGCGCCCTGCACGGCACCCGGCACCTGCTCAACCTCGGCCACCGCCGGATCGCGTTCGTGCTGACCGTCGGCGCCAGCGGCTTCTCCTTCAGCTCCAACGAGCGGCTCATCGGCTACCGGCAGGCTCTCGCCGAAGCAGGGATCCCCCTCGACGACGATCTCGTGGTCTCCACCCGGGTGGGCGACAAGCGCAGCACCGCCGAAGCGGTCGGGAAGCTGCTGAGCCTGCACGAGCCCCCCACCGCCGTCTTCGCCGAACAGGACGAGGTCGCCGCCGACTTCATCCGGACTGTGCGCCGGACGCAGATCCCCGTGCCCGAACGGATCTCCGTCCTGGGCTTCGACGACCAGCCGCTGGCCGACTGGTTCGATCTGTCCACGGTGGCTCAGTCGCCCTCGGACATCGGTCGCGAGGCCGGCGAACTGGCCCTCGCCCTCATCAACGACCCGGACACGGACCACAAGCGGCACATCGTCCTGCCGACCCACGTGATCCCACGGGCCACCACGGCTCCGCCTCCGGCTCCGACTCCGGCTCCTCAGCCGGAGGCAGACGGCTGAGGCCAGCAGCCGGACGGGAGACCGCCCGGGGATTCCCGACGACCGTACCCACTCGGCGCGGGCACCCGCCTCAGCCCCAACTGGGCTTCGTGGAAACGCTCCAAGACGGGCTGCCGATTGTTGTTTCCGACCAGGTCACGGCTCCCGTCCGCAGGCCTGCAGACTTGCAGGACGCGGTGCGTCGGCTCGTAGCCACCGCCTCCTGATGCCAGCAATGAAAGGGACTTCCATGGCCGAACGGACCGTCACACCCCGCGGACGCGGCTTCCTCTTCCTCGACTCCCACCCCGCCGGCTGCGACCGCGTCGTCACCGACATGTGGTCGGCCATCCCCGAACCGGCCGCCCCGCGGACAGGGGAGAAGCCGGTCGCGCTCGTGATCGGCTCCTCCGCCGGATACGGTCTCGCGGCCACCCTCGCCGGCCTCAAGCGTGCCGGCGTCCGCGGCATCGGTATCTGTTTCGAGAAGGCTCCCACCGACCGCCGAACCGCCACGGCGGGCTGGTACCGCACCGCCGCCACCGCCCGCCTCGCCCGCGAGGCCGGCAGCGACATGGTGTTCCTCAACGGCGACGCCTTCGGCGACGGGATGAAGGATCAGGTCTGCGCTCTGCTCAAGGACCGGTTCGGCGGCCGCCTCGACCACCTCGTCTACTCGGTGGCGGCGCCACGGCGCACCGACCCCGTCACCGGAACCACCTACGCGTCGGTCCTCAAGCCGATCGGCGAGCCCTACCGCACCAAGACCCTCGTCTTCGGTGACGACGGCACCCCGGAGATCCGCCACGCCGAGACCGGTCCCGCCGAGGGCGACGACATCGAGCAGACCGTTGCCGTAATGGGCGGCGCCGACTGGGAGCGCTGGATTTCCCTGTTCGCCGACCGCGGCCTGCTCTCCGAAGGTTTCACCACCGCCGCCCTGTCGTACATCGGTTCCCCGCTCACCGCGGCGATCTACCGGCAGGGCACCATCGGCGCGGCCAAGGCGCACCTCGAAGCAACGGCCCGCACCCTCGACGCGCGGTTGGGCAAGCTCGTCGGCGGCCGTGCGGTCACCTCCGTCAACGGCGCCGCCGTCACGCAGTCCTCCACCGCCGTCCCCGGCATCGCCCTGTACGTCGGGCTGCTGCGTGGCGTCCTCGGTGACCGCCTCGTTTCGCCGGCCGTCCAGCTCACCGAGCTGTGGGACCAGCTCATCGGCACCACCGAGCTGCGGCTCGACGACGAGGGCCGCATCCGCCTGGACACCTGGGAGCTGACCGACGACGTACAGGCCGCGGTTGCCGAACGCTGGGAGAAGGCCACCACCGACACCATCTCCGGCCTTGCCGACCTCAGTTGGTTCAGTGCCGAAGTGCGCCGCCTCTACGGGTTCGACGTGCACGGTGTGGACTACTCCCGCGCCGTCGAAACCGATATCGCCTGGCCCGGTTCCGCCATCTGACCGCTTCTCGAGGAGGCCGTGAGGCCGATGGGGCGAGTAACCCGTCCGACTGGTCCTGGCGGTCGGTGACACGGGCCTGTTGGCCCGGCGCGGGGCTGGGCGACCGGGGGTGCGGGCCCCCGGGCGACCGAAGCCCGGTCCCCCGGCCCCGCAGCACGCCCGGGGCCGGGGCCGGGGCCGGGGCCGGGGCCGGGGCCGGGGCCGGGGCCGGGGCCGGGGCCGGGGCCGTCAGCAGGGTTGGCGCCGCACCCCCAGAGCTACCTCAGGAGCCATTTCCTGGTCAGCCCCATCACTTCCGCCCGGCTGCGACCGCCGTGGTCGGCGGCGATGAAGTGGCTGCCGATGCGCAGCGAGAAGGTGAGCATGCAGCGCACCTCGACGTCTTCCTCGTCGGGGCAGAAGGAGCCGAACAGCGAGCGCAGGTAGTCCATTCGCCGGTTGTCGACGTGTCGGAGGCGGTGTGCCACGGCCTTGTCGCGCCGGGCCCAGTCACGGATCGCGAGGTCGATCGCGGCGCCGGTCACCGGCCCGTCGTCGAACGAGGAGACGAGCGTGAACAGCCGGTCGAGCTTGGCCCGGGCGTCTCCCCCGCCGCTCTCGACCTCCTCGATCACCTCCTCGGTGACCTCGCGCTCCCATGTGTCGAGCATCTCGGTCAGCAAGGCGTCGCGGTTGCGGAAGTACCCGTAGAAGCCGCCCTTGCTGACACCCAGCGACTGCGCCAGCGACTCGATCCGTACGGCCTCCGGGCCGCCGGCGGCGAGCACCCGCAAGCCCTCCTCGATCCACCTGCCTCGCGGCGTGCGGGCATGGGCCATGGTGCCTCCCCTCACGTCGCCCTCGTTGCGTCCGTACGGTGCCGTACTGACGTCCAGCCTGTCTGTACGACATCGTATACATGGCACCCACCAGGCCTTTCCGGTACCTGGTGTGGTGTCCGGCGCGTGCCTCCGGGCCGAGCCGTCGCGCAGCCGCCCGGTGGGCGGCTCGTCCTGCCGGAAGAGAGGACATGTTCTCCGGCAGCGGCTCACCAGCGGTGGCAGGATGTCCCGCCTGGGAACCGATTGGCCGAGGTCACGGGGGCGTGAGTGGCAGGCGTGGCGATGGAGGCGCTGGACGAGGTGCCGTGGGAACGGCTGGAGTCGGTGGACGAGCACCGACCGGTCAAGGAGATACGGCGGGCCCTCCGGCGCCTGGCGGTCAAGGGCGGGGCGGCGACCGAGGAGGACTGCTATCCGCTGTTCGACTCCTTCGGACTGGGCGCCCGACGCCTGCCCTCCGTCGCGACAGCCGCATTGCCCTTCGTCGTGGCTCTTGCCGGCGATCCGGGCATGGGCCCGCGGACCACGCTCGTCGAACTGCTGGCAGGCCTGGCCCGGACGGCCGCCGAAGCCGAACCCGACCTGGTGGACCCCGGGTGGCAGGAGGCCTGGCGGCGTCAACGCCCCCGGATCAGGGCGCTGCTCGCGGACTCCCGGCCCGAGGTGCGGAGGGAGGCCCTGCCTCTCGCGGAGGGTGTCGGCGCGCTGCTGGAACGATGGCGGGCCGAGACGGACCCGACGGTGCGGCTGCCCGTGCTGCTGGCACTGGGGACCGCGGCGGCCGGTTCTGCCGACGCGGGGTCCGTGGAACGGGTGCGGGCGATGGTGGCCGAGGTGCTGCGGACCGACGGTCCCGTCATGCGGGTCGCGGCCGTGCACGCCTGGGCCGCGTTCGATCCCCAGGCCTCGGTCCGCGAGCTGGACCTGCTGGTGGAGGTCCTGTCCGACCCGGCGGTGCGTCCGCAGTTCGAGGCCATGTGGTACGTACCGGATGTCGACAGTGCCTTCACCCGTGAGGACGTCGTCTCCTGGGCGGCCCGTCTGTTCGACGGGACGCCGCGGACGGCGCTCTCCTTCGTCGTCCGGCTCATCGATGCGGCGCGCGGCAACGGGGACACCCTGCTGTGCCGGGCCGCGCTGGACGAGGCGTGGCGGCTGCTGGTGGTCCGGCCGTCGGCCGCGACCGAGCTGCTGCCGATTGCGGGCGCATTGCTCGCCGACCCGGACGACGGCGTACGGTACCGGGCCGCCCACCTCCTCGCGGTGCTGGGCTCGCGGACGGCGCCGTACGCCGACGAGTTGGCCGCGCTCCTCGACGACCCGGGCGAAGACGAGTTCCTCGAGGGCACCGTCGGTGACCATGCCCGCTGGGCGCTGGCCCGTATCGGCGACCCGCGCGCCATGCCGGGGCTGGTCGAGCGGCTGTACGCGCCGTACGAGGGCCAGTACTCCCGCGGGTATGTGGTGAGCGACCCGCGCCTGCCGGAGGTCGAGGACGTCCTGACCCCACTGGGGGCCCACGCGGAGGTCCTGCTGCCCGCGGTGCGGAAGCTGCTCCGGGACGACGGCAAGGGCGGCTCGCTGACCTGCTGCTTCCTCCGAGTCCTCACCGCATGGGGCGAGGCCGCGGCGCCCGCGCTGCCGGAGGTGGTGGCCCTGCTGGACGACGCTCGGTACTCGCTGGACGCGGTCGACGCGCTGGTGGCGATGGGACCGGCCGTCGCGGCGTCCGCCGAGCCCGCAGTGCGGCGGTGCACGGTCCTCGACTTCCCGGGCAACCATCAGAAGGTGGCGTGGGCCGCCTGGCGCCTCGGCGGCGACCGTGACACGGCGCTGCGCCTCATCGGCGAGGCGGTGCTGACCGAGGACTCGCCGCTCTCCGGTCCCGTCGACCGCCTCGGCGACTTCGGACCGGCGGCCGCGCGCTACGCCGACCGGGTGCGGCATGGCATGGAGCGCGGTGACACCTGGCTGCGGCTGCGGGCGGCGGTCGCGCTGTGGTCGATCACGGGCGAACCGGGGCCGAGTGTGTCCGTCGTGGAGGAGTACGTCCTCGAGTTCGGCGACGGCGGCGACGCCTACGGCTCGTTCCTCGACGCTCTGCGGGCCCTTGCCCGGATCGGCACGGCCACTCCTGCGGTGCGGGCCACTCTGCGTACGGTGCGGGGATCCGACATGAGGCTGTCGCCGTACCGGGACTACCGGGCGTTCCTTCAGGACGAGGAGATCAGGTCCGCGATCGACGACGTCCTCGCCCTGCCGTGACGGACGGCCGGCGGCGCCGCAGAAGAGGGCCGCCGCCGACCCTGCAGTGCGAGGCCCGGCAGAACCCCCGTCGCCGCCGGACCACGCTCGCTCCGCGCGGAGTCGCCGGCGAGTGGGCTCGGTCGTTGCGCCGGAGCCCTCCGACGTCCCCATGCTTCGCCGGTCTTCAGCATGAGGGCGACTGGTGCCCCCTCGTCATCCGTCCGACCGGCGCTTCGTACGCTAAGAGCTCCCGTACACTGGAGGTTCAAGGGGCTGTGAGGCAGAACACATGGACCATCGGGCAGCTGGCGGCCCGGACCGGACTACCGGTGAAGACGGTCCGGTACTACTCGGACATAGGGCTGCTGACCGTCGCTGAGCGCAGTGCCGGGGGCCACCGCCGCTACGCGCCCGAGGCGCTGGAGCAACTTCGGCTGGTGCAGCGGCTGCGCGCGCTGGACACCCCGATCGCGACCGTCACCCAGGTGGCCACCGGCGAACGCAGCCTCGGCGAGCTGGTTGCTGGCGAACTCGACGTCGTGCAGAGCCGGTTAGCCGAACTCCGCTGGCGCGAGGCGACTCTCCAGGCCCTGGACGACTGCTCCGGTCAGGAGCGGCTCCGCCGCCTCGAAGTGCTGTCCCGGGTGCAGAGGCTGCCGGAGGCGCAAGACCGGCTGGTCCGGTCCTGGGCCTTGACGATCCCCTCCTGCATACCGGCGCGCCTGACCGCGACCATCACCGAACAGGCCGTCCCGGAACCCCCTCAGGACCCCACGGCCGAAGTGGTGCTGGCCTACGCGGAATTGCACACACTCACCAGGCACCGGGACTTCCCCCACTACTGGGCCTGCCCCAACGTGCGCGACAAAGCGTCCCTGTACTCCGAACTTCTCGATGCCACCGCGCTCGCCGACGACGCGGTCGCCGACGGCCTGCCACCCCAGCCCGGCGAGGCCCTGGACCACTTCGCCCAGGCCTGCGCCCGCTCGCGGGGTGAGGACGACACCCCCGGGTTCCGCGCCTTCATGGGTGCCCAGCTCGACAGCACCATCCCCCTCTTCCGGCGCTACTGGCAACACGTCGCGACGATCGCCGCGGATCAGCGCCCCAATCTGGGCATCACGCACTGTTGGCTCGTCGAAGCGCTCGCGGCGCAGCACCCGGGCCAAGTCCCGATCAGCCCGGGGACCTCACCCTCCGGGGCCAGAAGCCCGGAGATGGCCGGGCGCTGAGGGGCGTCCTCATCGTCGGCGACCCCGACGGACGTCCCTCGGCCGACGGCTACGGACGTCCCTCGCACGCGGACCAGAGCTCTTGCAGCAGTGTCCGGTAGTCCTCGCCGTAGGTGGCGATGGCTGCGTACACCGCGTCGAAGGCCGCCTGGAGCGGGTCGGCTTCGGCAGCTCCGAGCAACGCCGGGACGGCCATGTGCGGCTGGGACATGCGCAGGGACGTGTCGGGCTCGCCGATCGTGACCGCCAGCGTGTGCCGCGTCGATGCGGCAGTCGGGGACGCCGGCGGCCCGGGCGGGCCCGGCGGCTCCGCGGCCGCGGCCTCAGCCGCAGGGCCCACGATCTGCGGTATCTGCTCGGACTGGTACATCGGCGCATGCACGTCGTCAAGTGTCGGCGGCCGGAAGGCGGGCCGCTTGGGCGGGACGGCCCGGCCGACGGTCCTGTCGGGGACACGGGGGTCGGAGTCGAGGGTCTGCCACACATGGTCCGGATCGTCGAAAGGCGGCGGCCGTGGGCGCCCTTCGGTCAGAGCGGCAAGTCCTGCAGCGATCCAGTCGAGTTGTGTGAGACCGGCCGCCGCGCAGGCCCGGTGCGCCGCCAGCAGGGCCACCGCGCGCTGGGTCCCGGGGCCGGCGGCGTCGATGGCGTGGACGAGCGCCGGGTCGAAGTCGAGGACGCCGTACACGTTGCCATCGACGTCGCGCAGGGCCTGGCTCGGCAGCTGCCCGCCCCACTCCCATCGTTCGTAGGCGAGCCGGCTTTCCTCTTCCGCCTGTTCCTGTGCGAGGCGGGCGAGGCGTTCCGCTTCCGCGCGCTCGGCGGGCGTGGGCGGAGGCGGCTGTTTGCGGGCGTAGTCGTGCCAGTACGCGGCCATCGCCGACGTCTGCCTGAGCACACGGTCCGGGGCGGGTGGGGCGGGCCAGAACTGCAGGAGATAGCAGTCCAGTTGGGGCTCCTCGTCCAGTCGGGTGTCCTGCTGCGCGGCCTCGTCCATGCCTGTGGCGCAGTAGCGCACCCGGTAGTCGGTCTCTTCGAGGTCGAGCTCCCAGGAGTCCTCGCCCGCCCATTCCACGAGGGCGCTGCTCCCCGAGACGGGGCGGAAGGACACCTCCACGACGTCCTCCCAGGCCGCGTCCAGCGGCGGAGCCTGGTCGTGCACTTCGACGGTGAAGCCGACATCACCGGTGTGCAGCCCCGTCGTCAGCCACAGCGCACCGGGGATCGCCGCCCCGCACAGCCCGCCGTCCTGCCCGGCGAACGACTCCGCGAGGTCCGGGCCGAATGTGTCCGGATCGCTTTCGACGTAGATCTGGCCGTAGTGAACATGGACTTCGCCCTCGACCGGCCTGCGCATCGTCGCCCCCATCGCCACCAGGAACCTGCTGTGCCCGGGCAGCCTACGGCGCGGCACTGACAATGCAGGATGCGTAGGGTTGGCGGTTGCCCGCGGGCGGCGAGTCGGGCAGCGCCGGCCCATGACGCTCAGGTGAAGAAGGCGTTCATCCCGGGGACGTCCGACAGGAACGTCTCGACGGCGGCGATCCGGCCCTCGCGCAGGGTGCACACCGTGGCCAGGTGCTCATCGAGGACAACACCGTCGCGTTCACCGGTGTTGTGCAGGGACAGGGCCATGTTGTCCCGGCTCACCAGAACACGCTCGAAGTCGAAGTGGACGCCGTAACCCGCGATGAGCCGGGCCCGCTCGACCACGGCGTCGGCCCCCTCCACCCGCCCTGAGATGCGGTTGTCACCCGGCAACGTCCAGGTTGCGTCCTCGGTGAACAGGGCCCGCAGCCCGGGCCAGTCACGGGCAGTCAGGTTCTGCCGGAAGGCTTCGGCCAGAGCGAGGCGCTCGTCCGCGGTATCAGGTGCTGTGTTCTCGTTCATGACACCAGGTTTCCGGCCCGGGGCAGGGAAGGGAAATGATCATTTCGCAGCGGGTGCATGCGCGGTGTGCACAATCCCTGGGTGACCCTCGACGACTTGCGCTGGTTCCTCGTCCTGGCCGGGACCGAGCACGTCACGGAGGCCGCGGGGCGGCTGCACATCGACCAGTCGACGCTCTCGCGTGCGCTGCGCCGGATGGAGAAGGACGTCGGCAGCGAGCTGTTCGACCGGGATCACGGGCGGCTGCGCCTGAACGACCGCGGTCGGGTCTTCCGCCGCCATGCCCAGCGTGCACTGGACGAACTCGACACCGCGCGCGACCGGATCGCCGCCCTCCTCGAACCGCCGCACGGCACCCTCGCTCTGGCGTTCGCTCCCTCGCTGGGAAGCTGGCTGGTCCCCCGCCTCGTCGCCGCCTACCAACGCGAGGCACCCGACACCTCCGTGACCCTGCACCAGGATGCGGCGGAGAACGTACCCGCCCTGCTTCTCGACGGCCTCGTCGATGCCGCCATCACCAGCCCACGCCCGTCCGACGGCCGCATCGGCTGGCTCCCGCTGTGCGACGAGCCGCTCCACCTGGCCGTACCGGCCGGGCACCGGCTCGCGCACCGCGGCGACGTGCGGCTGTCCGAACTCGCCGACGAGCAGGTCATCATCATGCGGCGTGCCCTGGGCCTGCGTCAGATCACCTGCGAGGTGTTCCATCGCGCCGGGGTGACTCCTTCGGTGGTGGCCGAGAGCAGTGACGTCGCCACCATCAAGGCCATGGTCGCCGCAGGGCTCGGGGTCTCCCTCGTCCCCGGGGGCGACGGCACGCCGCCCTCCACCGGGCTGTGCTTCGTGCCGCTCGCCGACGCAGACGCGTACCGCCCGGTCGGCCTGGCCTGGCACACAGGGCGGCCACCGACCGCAACGGCCCGTCGCTTCCGTGAGTTCACCGCCCAGTACGCGAAACGGCTCGGCGACGCCGCCGCCTGAACAGGCATGCGAAGACCGGCGCCTTGGACGCGTCAGCCGGAGACGGCCCTCCCCCATCCCCGGTCGACCGCCTTCCTCGCCTTCGCCAGCTGCGTGTCCGTCGGGAACTGCGGCGTTCCCTCCACCGTCGGCAGCCTTGAGGCGGCGGCCTCGTCGAGGGTGCCGTCGCTCTTCATGACGTTCATGAGCACCGGCCGGGCGTATCCGGTGAGCCGCAGGTTCTGGCCCTGCACGCTGAAGAGGTATTCCAGCCACAGGCGCGCGGCCGCCGGGTGGGGGGCGTTCTTGTTGGCCGCCAGCGCGTAGTACTGGGCGAAGCTGCCGTCGAAGGGGATGGAGACCTGCCACTTCACGCCCTTGGCGCGGAGCTGGTCGGCGTAGCCGAGATTGATGTAGTCCCAGTTGATGCCGATGGGTGTCCGGCCGTCCTCGACCGTTGCCGAGGTGGAGGGGACGGGGTTGAAGTTGCCCCTCCTCCTCAGCTCGGCGAAGAAGTCGAGACCGGGCTGGATGTCGTCGAACGATCCGCCGTTCGCCAGCGCCGCCGCGTAGACGCTGGAGAAGGCGGTCTCCGACTGGGTGGGGTCGCCCTCGAGCGCGACCTTGCCCTTGTAGACGGGCTTCAGCAGATCGGCGAAGGTCTGCGGGCAGGGCTGGACGCGGCGGGCGTCACAGCCGATCGAGATGTAGCCCCCGTAGTTGTTGGACCAGCGGGCCCGCCGGTCCTTCTGGCTCTCGGGGATCGAGTCGTACGGAACGACCTTGTACCGTGCGAGCAGGCGCTGCCCGGCAGCTGTGCGCGCGAACGAGTCGCCCACGTCGATCACATCGGGGGCGTCCGGCCGGTTCCTGTCGTTCCTCAGGGCGTCGACCTCGTCCTCGCTGTGGCCCAGTGGGTTGTCCACCGTGACCTTGATCCCGTACTTCTTCTCGAAGCCGTCGATCAGAGCGCCGTAGGCGGCCCAGTCGCGCGGCAGCGCGATCGCGGTGAGCCTGCCCTCCCGCTTCGCCGCCGCGACCAGCGTGCCCATGCCGCCCGCGTTCTCGGCGGAGACGGCCTTCGAGGGCTTCTCCGGGCTCATGGTCGGTGCGCTCTCGCAGGCGCTCAGGCCAAGTGCCGCGAAGGCCAGGCAGCCGAGAACCGCGGCTGCCCGGGCACGAGGTGCGGTCACGGCGACTCCAGAAGGTGGGGGTCAGGGACGTGGGCTGTCCGGGACGTCCGGCGCCGGCACGGGGCGCATCGGCGTGCCCCGTGAACGGCCCGTGCCGCACCGTTCCCCACCGGGCTGCGAGGACGCCGCAGTCGTCGCCGCGCACACGGTCACGCTGCGCGCTCATGGACCATGGGGGCTGTCGGCTGCCGAGGCCGGGAGCCTCCACGTGCCATCGATGCCAGCGTACTTGGCCGCCTGGGTGGAATCCGGGTCGACCAGGCCTGCGAACAGCATCTTTCCGTGGCGCACCCGCGGCACGCTGTCTGCATCCCGGGCCCCGGCCGCACCCGGGCGCGTCCCGGGCCATGCGGCGCCAGGGCCCTCACAGGGCCGTGTCGTCCCACTGCTCGAGCAGGATCTCGCCCAGTTCCTCCGCCCCCGGCGTGGAGCCGTCGTGGAGGGGCTGCTCCGCCCAGATGACCTTGCCGGTGGGCGTGTACCGGGTGCCCCAGCGTTCGGAGAACCGGGCAACGAGGTAGAGCCCGCGGCCGCCCTCGTCGGTGACCTGGGCCTGGCGCAGCCGGGGGGAGGTGCTGCTGCCGTCGGAGACCTCGTGAATCAGGGTGCGGTCGCGCAGCAGCCGGACGGTGATGGGCTCGGTGCCGTAGCGGATGGCGTTGGTGATCAGCTCGCTGAGGATGAGTTCGGCGCCGTAGGAGATCTGGTCCAGGCCCCATTCCGTCAGCCGGCGGGCGCATGCGGCACGCACCGGGGCGACCGCTGCCGGATCCCGGGGGACCTGCCACTGGGCGACCTGCGCGGAATCGAGCAGGCGGGTGCGGGCCACCAGCAGGGCGATGTCGTCCTTGGGCTGGTCGGGGAGCATGGCCTCGGTCACCGCCGCGCACGTGGCCTCCGAGGTGCGCTCGGGCCCGGCCAGGGCGGCTCGCAGAGCCTCCAGACCGGCATCCAGGTCGCGGTCGCACTCCTCGATCAGGCCGTCGGTGTAGAGAACAAGCCGGGAGCCCTCGGCCACGGTCAGCTCGGCGCTCTCGAAGGGCAGACCCGAGCCCAGGCCCAGGGGCGGGAAGACCGGTACCTGGGGAAAGTCCACGGTCCCGTCGGGCTGGACCATCGCCGGTCGGGGGTGGCCCGCGGTGGCGATGGCCAGATGCCCGGAGGTGGGGTCGTAGACGGCGTACTGGCACGTCGCCCCCGTGATCTCGTGCCCGTCCTCCCCTGCGGCTTCCTCGGCGTCGATCTGGACCACCAGCTCGTCCAGTCGGCCCAGCAACTCCTCCGGCGGCAGGTCCAGGCCGGAGAAGTTGTGCACCGCCGTGCGCAGCCGGCCCATCGTGGCCGCGGCGTGCAGGCCGTGGCCGACGACGTCACCGACCACCAGTGCCACCCGGGCACCGGACAGCGGGATGACGTCGAACCAGTCCCCGCCCACCCCCGTCTGGGCCGGCAGGTAGCGGTAGGCCACCTCGAGGGCGGACTGCTCGGGCAGCCCGCGGGGCAGCAGACTGCGCTGCAGGGTGACGGCCATGGTGTGCTCGCGCGTGTAGCGGCGCGCGTTGTCGATGGCCACCGCCGCGCGGGCCGCCAGCTCCTCGGCGAAGGACACGTCCTCGTCCTCGAAGGGCGGAGAGCCGCTCTCCCGCCAGAAGTCGGCCATTCCCAGGATCACCCCACGGGCCCGCAGGGGGATCACGATCATGGAGTGGATGCCGTGGTCGAGGATCCGGCGGGCGCGTTCGGGGTCCTGGGCCCGCCAGCCGTCGGCGGTGTTCAGGTCCGGCAGCAGGATCGATCTGCCGGTGGCCACGCCGGTGGACACGGGATGGGCGGGGTCGAACCGGATCAGCCGGCCGGCAGGGTAGAGGAGATCGGTCTGGTCGAGGCCCGCGACCGCGGTTCGGCGCATCTCGGGGGTCGCTTGGGAAGGCTCCTCGCCGTGCAGCACCGGCTCCAGGAGTTCGACGGTGACGATGTCGGCGAAGCGGGGCACCACCGCCTCCGCCAGTTCCTCCGCGGTGCGTTTCACATCCAGAGTGGTGCCGATGCGCCCTCCGGCGTCGTAGAGCAGTTTCAGGCGTTCGAGCGCTTTCTCGGCCCTGCCGGAGACGGCCTGGAGCTCGGTGGTGTCCCTCAGTGTCACCGCGCTGCCGACCGGTCCGCGCGGTGTGGTGAGCCGCTTGTTGACCGCCAGCATGCGTTCGCCGGCCAGATGCACCTCGTCGATGGCCGGGCGGTCGGAGGCCAGCAGTGCGGCGAGGTCCTCCGGCAGCCCCAGCTCGGTGATGTGGCGCCGCTCCGCGTCCGCCGGCAGGTCGAGCAGTCGCCGCGCTTCGTCGTTGGCCAGGAGCAGCCGACCGCCCTCGTCGGTGATCAGCACTCCTTCCCGCACGGCGTGCAGGACCGCGTCGTGGTGCTCGTACATCCGGGTCATCTCGGCCGGTCCCAGGCCATGGGTCTGGCGCTGCAGCCGGCGGCTCACCAGGGCCGCCCCGCCTGCGGCGATGACCAGGGCCCCGGCGGCGCCGCCGAGCAGGATCGGCAGCTGCCGGTCCAGCGTGTGCTGCACCTTCTCGACGGTGACGGGCACGGAGACGATGGCGATGACCGAGCCGTCCGGTGCCCTGACGGGAACGGCCGAGACCACGGAGAGGCCCAGGGCTCCCTGGAAGGTTCTGGTGAAGGCCTTGCCGGCCGCGGCCGGCGCGTAGGGCCCGATGACGTGTTTCCCGATCTGCTTGGGGTCGCTGTGGGTGAGGGTGACCCCGTCCAGCCGGTAGACGATGATGCCGTCGACGCCCGCCTCCTTCCTGGCCGACTCGGCGGACGGCTGGAGCACCGCGGTCGGGTCGGGACTGTTCAGGGCCGTGACGAGACCCGGGGAGTGTGCGAACGTCTGGGCCGTGGCAAGCGTCCGGTGCCGGGCTTCGGCCATGTTGTCGTGTCGGGCCTGCACCACGAGAGCCAGCAGTGCCGCGGCGACCAGAAGCATGACGACGGCCAGCTGCAGGAGAAAGACCTGTCCGGCGAGGCTGTGCACGCCCAGCACGGAGTGAGAGTGCTGATGCGGCCGCCCTGAGCGGGCTCCTTCCGGGGGAGGGTGCCGACCCGGCACACGGGTCCGGAGCGCGTGGAACACCCCGCGCTCAGCGTGACCCGAAGATTCTCCCATATACCCTTTCTATCCCTTTTACGGGTACGCAATACGTCGGCGACGGCCCCGCCGACGACCTCGCGACACCCGGTTCACCCCGTGGCGACGGGGCAACCGGCAGCGCAGGGGCCGTCCGCCGCACGGGTTCTCCCCCTCGCCGGCGGGAACGACCGGCGCCACCAGCAGGTCCCGCGAGCGAGGCCGGTCATCACTGCGTGCCCTCGCGCGATTCCCGGGTCGGACTTGCACGGCGGGCGTGTTCTCGCGTGCGCGCCGCACGGCCCTGTCGGCACCGCACATCCCGGTGGATACCGGCCCCTCTGTGCGCTGAACCGGTCCAACCGTCCCGGGCCGGTCCACCTGCAACAGGGGCTCGCCCGCCCCGGGTGGCCCGGGCCGCCGAAGAGGCCTGCGGTCGGCCGCGGATCAGACGGGCCGGGCCGGGCGTGCGAAGTAGGCGCCGGACTCCGGCAGGTACATCAGCGCGGCGGCCGCGACGGCGAGCAGGCCGGGAACGGTGCTGAGGACCGCTTCCCATTCCCACGGAAAACCGCCCATGGACCAGTCGTTGAGCTGCATCAGCAGACTTCCCGCGCTGACGACGGCCAGTACGACGCGGGCCCAATTGCGGCCCGCACGCATCTTCGCGGCGACGAACAGCCCGGCTGCGGTGATGGTGAGCACGGCCCCGGCGGAGACACAGAGCTGGACGACCGCGTCATGCTGCCCCACTGCACTGCGCATGTCGTCGAAGCCCGTCGGGGGAATGACGAGCGCCCCCAACACCCAGGTGATGGCCTCCGCGGTCATCGCCCCGAGCAGCAGCGCGAAGGCTGTACCGACCTCTCTGGGGCGCTCCGTCCGGCCGGCTCCGGCGCCGTTCATGCGTCCTCCTCGTCGAAAGGAACCGTGAGGGACCGGCCGCCCGGTGGGCCCGCGCGGTCTGCCCGGCAGCACGCATCGTGTCCGTGCCCGGCCTTGAAGAGCCGGAGCGGGCGGCCGGGGTTCCCTCGACCGGGTCTGCGCACGCCGCTGCCTAAGCCCCCGCACGCGGGCCCGTGCGGCGGACTCCGGCCCGGCGTGCGCAGACCCGGTCCGCGAACAGCGGGCCGCACGGACGCCGTGGCCGACGCGCCCGGAAGATCACGCCCGTTCGGAGCAATATCGGGTGCGCCCGAAGCGCCGGTTCATCGCTCCGGCTCGGAGACGCCCCCGGGCCGGAGAAAGCGCTGGAGGGTCAGGCGGAGGGTGGGGAGTTGAGCGGCCGGGCTGAAGGACGGGTCGGTGGCGGCGCTGGTGTACAGAGCAGCGATGAGAGCCATGACCCACGCCGCGGTGTCGTCCGGGTCCAGGGCGGGGTCGATCCGGCCGGCCGCTGCCGCGTTCCGCAGCAGGGTGGTGACGGTGTACCGCTCCTCGTCGTTGTCACGGCTCAGCAGCGCTTCGAGCTCGGGGTCGCGGTATGCCTGGATCATCGCCTCCATGACGAGAGCGGGGACCAGCGGCTCCGTGGCAGGGGCGGCGAGAAGCTCCACCGTGTCGAGGAGGGCGGCCCACGGGTCGTCGGCGGCGCGTGCGGCGGCGAGGCGCTCGGCCTTGGTTGCGCCGTCGTGCTCGTCGTCCTCGAAGACGGCGTGGAAGATCGCACGCTTGTTGGGGAAGTAGTGGAACAGATTGCCCGCGCTCATACCGGCGGCCTTGCAGATCTCTGCCGTGGTGGTGCGCTCGAAGCCCTTGGCGGCGAAGAGTTCGGCCGCGGCGTTGACGATGTGCCGGCGCCGCGCCCCGTGCCTGGCAGGGTCGACCGTCCTCATCGGAAGCTCCTTTCGGCAGGTTCTCCGGCCCTGCGTCTCCTGGACCCCAATAATAGACCGAGCGCTCGGTCTATTATTGCGGGGGACGGCAGGAGGGAGGGGGAACAGGGGCATGCGCAGGAATCTCGGGCGGGACCCGCGGGGGCAGCGGCACAGTGTGCTGCGCGAGCCGACGTGGAGCACCGTGTGCGTCTACGCCGTACTCGTACTGGCGGGGGCGGGTGCCGGCCGCCTCGTCGACCTCCTGGCCCACTGGCTTGTGACGCTGCCTTCGGCACCGCTGCAGCAACCGGCCCGGCTCATTGCGTTGCTCCCCGCTGCGGTGCTGCCCGCCGCGGGTGCGGTGGTGGGGCTGACCCTCGGACTCGCGGCTCAGCACGAGCAGTTGACGATCCGCCTGTCGGATGACCGTGTCGTGCTCGTACGCGTGGGCCGCGAGCAGGACTTCCCGCATGACGCCATCGCCTTGGCGTTCCGGGACGGCAAGCACCTCGTCCTGCTCGGGCACGACGGCGGGGAACTCACCCGGCAGGAATGCGATCTGGCCGTCGGCCGCGTCGCCGCTGCCTTCACCTGGCACGGCTACCTGTGGGCGGGGGCCGATCCGCACAAGGACGAGTTCCGCCGCTGGGTCCCGGGCACTCCCGGACTGCCGGAGGGTGCCGACGCCCTTCTCAGGGCCCGCCAGGAGCCGTTGGAGAAGAAGGGATCCGCCGACGACGACGTTTGCGAACTCCGTGACGAACTGGCCCGTCTCGGTGTCGTCGTGAAGGACGAGAAGCGACGTCAGTACTGGAGGACGTTCCGGCAGTCGGAACCGGCGGTGGAGTGAACAGCCTGGGGACTCGCGAGAATCCCGGCCGCGAGGACGCGATGCCCTGTTGTGACTGCGGCCGGCTCCCTCCGCGCCCGCGATCGACGACGCCGACCGGACTTCGGGCCCCCGGTCGCGCTCGTGGTGTTGAGCACGCCTCAGGCGCCGCCACGGACGGCTGAGAGCAGGCGGGCGCAGCGCGCGCTCATGTCCTGTGCGGACAGCTCGGGGTGGGAGATCCACCAGCCGACCAGCGCACCGACCGTGCCCGTCCACACGTACTTGAGGGCGTCCGCGTCCAAGGCGTCGTCATTGCCCTGGACACGCAGCAGAGCGGCAGTTCCGGAGGCCGCCAGTTCGTCGATGGCCTCGCGGTGGCGGCGGGCTGCGCGCCATGGTTCGGAACCGTGCGGCAGCGTCCGGTCGTAGAGCACGAACCAGGCATGCCGCCGGTCCTCCAGGGTCCGGAAGACCGCGGTGAGCACGGCGTGGGGCAGGCCGTCCTGCGACGGACTCGACACCATCGCCTCGTCCATCGCCGCGAGCAGCCGGGGGCCGATGTGGTCGACGCAGGCCGCGTAGAGGCCGTCCTTGGACCCGAAGTACGTGTAGAGCATCGGCTTGGTGACACCCACCCGCCGGGCGATCTCGGCCATGGACGCCGCGGCGTGGCCGTGCCGGCCGAACTCCTCCAGGGCCGCGTCGAGGATCTGCTCCTCCCGGCGGGCCCGCGGGACCCCCTTGGTTCCGGCGCCGCGGCCGCCGCCCCGGCCCCCTTGCGTACCGCCGCCTGCCGGTTCCGGTGCTGCCGAGGCTCTTGCAGTAGTCATGGAAGGGACTATACGTTGCGGTAATTTACCGAGTGGTAAATTACTGGAAGGTCAAATCGCGTGACCGACAGCAGCACACCGCACCCGTCCCTCCCCGCTTCCTCCCTGCACCGCTCCTGGTGGGGCTGGGGCGCCACGGAGAAGGCGCTTCCCGACGCCGAGTGCGCCGCACTCGGAGCGCTGGTGCCCGGTGCGGCGCAGACCCCGCTGCCCGTGCCCGACGTCTCCGCCCTCGCACTGCCGAAGGTGCGCATCGAGCCGCCCACCGCGCTCGCCCCACTGATGTCGGCCGCCCCCCGGGACCGGGCGTCGCACACCTACGGCAAGGCGTACCGCGACGTGATCCGCGCCCTCGACGGTGACCTCGCGGCGGCACCCGACCACGTCGCCCGTCCCCGCACCGAGCAGGAGGTGGTCGACGTCCTCGACTGGGCGGCGGACGCCGACGTGGCCGTCGTACCGTACGGCGCGGGCAGTTCGGTCGTCGGCGGCGTCGAGTACCGCGCGGACCGGCACCGCGGTGTGGTGTCCCTGGATCTCGGCACCCTGGACCGGGTGCTGGAGATCGACCGGGTCAGCCGGGCCGCCCGGATCCAGGCCGGCGCCCTCGGCCCGGACCTGGAGGCCCAACTGCGGCCGCACGGACTCACCCTGCGCCACTTCCCGCAGAGCTTCGAGTTCTCCACCCTGGGCGGCTGGCTCGCCACCCGTGCCGGGGGCCACTACGCCACGCTTCACACCCACATCGACGACCTCGTGGAGTCACTGCGCGTGGTGACGCCCGTCGGGGTCAACGAGTCGCTGCGCCTGCCCGGTTCGGGCGCCGGCCCCTCCCCCGACCGGCTGTTCCTGGGCTCCGAGGGCACGCTCGGCGTGATCACCGAAGCCTGGATGCGACTCCAGGAGCGCCCGCACCACAAGGCCTCGGCCACGGTGCTGTTCGACGACGTGCACGTCGCCATGGGCGCCGTGCGCGCCATCGCACAATCGGGCCTGCACCCGGCCAACTGCCGACTCCTCGACCCCGGGGAAGCCGCCCTGGCAGGTGTCACACGCAACGGCGAGAGCGTGCTCGTCCTCGGTGTGGAATCGGCCCATGCCCCTGTCGACGGGCGTCTGGCCGAACTCCTCACCCTGGCCCGTGACCACGGCGGCTCGCCCGCACCGACGAAGCCGGGCGCCTCGGACGCCGCCGCGGACACCTGGCGTTCGGCGTTCCTGAGAATGCCCTACCTCCGCGATGCGCTCGCCCGCATGAGCGTGGTCACCGAGACGTTCGAAACAGCCTGCACCTGGGACCGTGCCCCGGAGCTGTACGAGGCGGTACGCGGGAAGCTGGCCGATGTCGTACGCGAGGTGACGGGCGCCGCGGGTACCGTCAACTGCCGCTTCACCCATCTCTACCCGGACGGGCCCGCACCGTACTTCACCGTGATCGCACCGGGGCGGCGGGGCGAGGAAGTCGCGATGTGGGACTCGATCAAGTCCGCGGCGATGCAGATCCTTCACGACCACGGTGCGACCGTCACCCACCATCACGCGGTCGGCCGCGACCACCGGCCGGGCTACGACCGCCAACGTCCGGAGCCGTTCGCTCTGGCGCTCCGTGCCGCGAAGCGGGCGCTGGACCCGGCCGGGATCCTCAACCCGGGTGTGCTTCTCGACCCGGCCGGCGTCGGCTGACACGGGCCGAGGCCCGGTAGCGGTCGGCAGCGTCCGCAGGGAGCCCTGGTCCAGGAGGGAACGAGCATGCACGACACGTTCGCCGCCGGATGTCCGGCGGCGGACGTGGCCACTCGGTCCCGGAGGTCGGCCCGGCTTCGGCGTGGCTGTCCGGGGCCCGTGGACGGGGCTGTCGCACCGGGAGGCGCGGGCGCAGTCACGGCCGTCGCGGACGGCGTCGGCGCAGTTGCGCGGTCAATGCCGCCGCCGGCCGTTCGTCAGGACCAGGACGGCAAGCCCTGCCGCCCCCAGCACACCCAGTCCGGCAGCGCCGCGCAGGACGGAGTCGATCGCCTTCGCGTCGGAGGCCGCGACCGCCGCGGAACTGCTCGCGGTTTCCAGGATGGTGGCGGCGATCGCCACACTGACGGCGCCCAGGAGGACGAGAGAGGTCAGGACGACGCCCGACGCGATCGCGCTCTGTCCCGGCGAGATGTAGGACTGGGTGGCCACGTTCGTCAGCGCCCAGCCGAGGCCCACGCCCACGCCAACCACGACGAACACCAGGGTGTACAGCCACAGCGGCTCGACGAAGGTCAGCAGCAGCAACGCGGCCGCGCTGGTCACCATGCCCAGGGCCATCAGCGACTCCGCCCGCCAGCGCTGCGCCAGCCGCCCCGACCAGTAGCTGGCCGCACCGGAACCGCCCGACAGCGCCAGGAAGACCAGGCCTGCGTCGAGCGGCGACAGCCCCCGCGCCTGCTGAAGGTAGAGCGCGGAGAAGACCGCGACCAGGCAGTAGACGACGTTGGACAGGGATCCGGCGACGGTGACCACCGTGAACGGCACGTTCCGGAGCAGACTCAGGTCCATGAGAGGGCTCGAGGAACGACGCTCCACGAGCAGGAACACCACGAGCAGGGCGAACCCGGCCGCCATGACGCCGATGGTGGCCGGCGACGACCACCCCCAGGACTGTCCCTGGTCCACGCCGAGCATGATGCAGACCAGCCCCGCGGCGACCGTGAGGGCCCCGGGGACGTCGAGTCCCCGCGGCGCCGATGCGTCGCGGCTCTCGGGCACGTAGCGCAGCATGAGAGCGGCCGCGACCGCGCACAGCGGTACGTTCAGGAAGAACACCGCACGCCAGCTGACGTGCTCGGCGAACGCTCCGCCCACGAAGGGGCCGAGTGCGGTACCGACCGCGCTGAACGCCAGCACGGTGGCGACCGCACGGGCCTGGCGCTTCCCCACGAAGCTGCTCGCCGCGATCGCCACGGCGACCGGGAAGACCATGGCCGCACCGACGCCCTGGACGACACGTCCCGTGACGAGCCAGGGCGCGCTGGGGGCGATGCCGCAGAGCGCCGACACGACGGCGAAGACCACCAGTCCGGCCACGATCACCTTGCGTCGGCCGTGCTGGTCGGCCGTGCGTCCCGCGACCACCATGAGCGCGCCCAGCGACAGCATGTAGCCGCTGACCAGCCATTGCAGATCGGTCGACGTGGTGTGGAAGTCGTGTGCGATGACGGGGAGCATCAGGTTGAGTGCGAACCAGTCCATCTGCACGATCAGCATGGACAGGGCGGCGGCAGCGATCAGTGCCCTCTCACGCCCTGTGAATCCCTGGGGCTCCACGGCACTGCCGGCGTCACGGGCGTTCACCGCGGCCACCCGGCCGCGTCGAGGTCTTCACCCGTCCAGGAAGCCCACCGGTACCCGGCCACGGCCCGCCGCCGAGGACGGCGGCCGCTCCGGGCCGATGGGACCGACATGCAGCCAGGCATTGCCCTCCTGTGGCCGGCGGCCGTTACGGTGGCCGGTGCCTGCCCCGCTCAGCCGGCGGGGGTGATGACGACCTTGACGTGCTTCATGAGCGGCTGATCACTCCGGTTGCCGTCGTCGCGCACCGCGTACTGCACGTTCATCTCCGGCATGCAGCCGGCCGCACAACCGCACGGGATGTCGTACGGGATGGCGAGAAAGCCGTTGTGGTGACGCCGACCGCCGTCCTTGGCGGTGCTGGTGATGTCGACCGGGCCGAACTCCGCCATGTCGGCCGGGTGATGGTACGGCTGGAAGCCCGGTTCCCCGTCGGGGACCGCCCTGCCCGGGGTTCCGGCTGTTCCTGGCCGTCGTCGGAGGCGTTCAAAGCTCTCACCCCTTCGCCGCCCGGGCGCCGGTCGATGGCCGTTGCTCCTCCTCAGGCTATGCCGGTGGATCCGTCGAGGCGATCCGGCGGCCGGGGGACCTCCCCGCCGCCGAGGGGCTGGGCGCGGTCCGCCCACGGGGGAATCACCGTCGTGTTCGTGGCCAGGGGCCCGTCCCGGCCGTTGTCCGTCCGGGACGGCACGCCGATGCGTCGCCGTGGACCGTGCGGACGCCGCCTGGGCCGTGCGGGCGACTGCACAGGCGCCACCCACCGTCGTCATTCAGGTGCATATGCTACGAATGGCAGGTTCTCGAACACCACCTCTGCTCCCTCCCCGGCCCCGAGGAGCCGACATGTCCAGCGAACCAGCGCCGATCAGCGACGCCGCCCGTCACGCCCTTGAGCAGGAGCTCGCCGAGCTCCACGCCGAACGGGAGACGGTCGCGGCGACCCTGCGGGACACCGACACGGCCGGCGACCGCGCCGACGAGGCCGACGAGTTGCAGCGCGTCACCGACCTCGGACGTCTGGACGCCCGGATCTCGGACATCACGACGCGACTGCGTCAGGCGGACGAAGCGGGCCGGCCCTCCACCGGTGTGGTCGCTGTGGGCAGCACGGTCACCGTACGGTTCGCGGACGGCACGACGGAGACGCTCGACATCGGCGCGGGGGCGGCGGAGTTGGACCGGACGCTGGTCACGGCCGACAGCCCGCTCGGGCGCGCGCTCCTCGGCCACCGCGCCGGCGACTCGGTGAGCTACGACGCGCCCGAGGGAAGGGCCACCGCGGTGGTGGTGTCCGTCGGCGAGTCACCGGGCGGACGGAGGTGAGCCGCAGCGGGGCTCGCGCTCAGCGCGGGTAGCGGGTGGGCGGGAAGGGATCACGGGTCCTCCGGGTGGCCGTGCCCGTCGGGATCTCGCCCGTTGCCACGCCCAGGTCGACCGCGTCCTGCCCTGCCAGGTACCCGGCCTCCAGGTCCTCCTGTGCCCGAGCGGGCAGACCCACTGCCTCCCGGTCGCGCATCGTCCGCAGTTCGAGCTCTTCCGGGTCGGGCCGCCGGGGCATTCCCCTGCCGTGGCCGTAGTACGCGTCGCCCTCGACCGCTCGATTGGGCTTGTGGTGGTGTGCCATGCGCGCGTCCTCCTCCCAGCGCGCGCACCCAGGCATCGGTACGCCCGGGTGCGCCTGATGTGTCAGGACTTCTCGTCCGGATCGTTCATGGTGTCCAGCCTTCGTCCTTCGTGTGGTCGGCCACCTCGGCGCTCTGCGCTTCCCCTGCTGCGAGCCCTCTCGCGACCGACCGCCTCGTCGTCCCAACCGCCCCGCACACCGAAGGGACTCCGCGGTTCAGGCGGCCCCGGCCCGCGCGGTCCCGGACGGGTCGAGTGCCACCACGGCCTCGTCCGTGTGGACCAGGAAGGTCAGGGTCTCGCGGAAGTACAGCTCGATGCCGGTGGCGTCGTGGGCCGAGTAGCCGATGGCGAGGTCCTCGCCGAGCCGCAGCTCGTAGTCCCCGCCGCGGGTGGTGAGCAGAAAGGCCCCTTCGACGGCGGGCGCCCAGATCAGGCTCCCGTCGAGCATGCGCCCGAGATGGCTGGCGACGGGGTAGCCGTGGTCGGAGGTCTCACTGACCGCCGTGTAGGCCTCGGCGCCCAGGAGCAGGGAGTACGGTCCCTGGACGCCTGCCAGGCGGAGGGTCGTCAGGGCGCTGCTGACCACGTCCGGGAAGTCGCGTGCCTGCGCGGGAAGACGGAGAACCGGATTGCTGGTACGCCCGCGCAGTCCGTCGATGCGAGCCGCTGCGTAGCCGTCGAAGAGGGCCTGGTCCTCGGCGAACGCCATGGTGCGTGCGGCGTCCTTGACCGGCTGCCAGTCGGAGTCCTTCGCTCCGCGGTCGACGTCGTCGACGGCGGAGCGGCTCACCGTGAAGGGCACGCGCAGTTCGGCCAGGGGCTGGGCCTCGCGCAGCCGTGCGCTGACACCGGGTGCCGGGCCCTCGATACGGGCCAGGTGTCCCGTCCCTACGGCAGCGAGCTCGGGGCCTTCGGGGCCCGTGATGTCCACGACCCGCCGGCCGGCGAGATTACGGCGGAAGGTGCGGCGCGCCTCGTCCTCGATCTCGGCCCACGCCCCGGGCGTGATCGGGGCGAGCTCGCGATGCAGGTTCGTCATGCCGTCGGGCGTGGTCATGATCAGACTCCTTTGAGGCTGCCGATGCCCAGTGAGCCGTCCGCCACCCTCACCGTGCTGCGGGGAGCAGCGGGAGGGTCGTCGAGGAAGGCGACGGTCGGCACGTGGAACAGGCAACCGGTGATCGCCGTCGAGAAGTCGAGGATGCGATCGTGCCTGCCGCGCCCGTCGCCGAGGAACATGTTCCGCAGCATCTGCTCGGTCACGTCCGGCGTACGCGCATAGCCGATGAAGTACGTGCCGAACTCGTCCTCTCCCACGCTGCCGAACGGCATGTTCTCGCGCACGATCTTGCGCTCGTCGCCGTTCTCGTCCGTGATCGTGTTGAGTGCCACGTGGGAGTCGGCGGGCTTGACGTCATCGGGGAGCTCGACATTGGCCAGCTTCGTCCGCCCGATGACCTTTTCCTGCTCCTCCGCGGGCAGGGCGTTCCACGCCGTCAGGTCGTGCAGGTACTTCTGCACGATCACATAGCTGCCCCCCGCGAAGTCGGGGTCCTCGCCGCCGATGAACACCGCATCCGCCGCGAGCCGGCCCTCGGGGTTCTCACTGCCGTCGACGAAGCCGAGCAGGTCGCGTTCGTCGAAGTACTTGAAGGCATGGACCTCGTCGACCACCGTGACAGCGCCGCGCAGCCGCTCCGTGATCAGCCGTGCCAGCTCGAAACACAGGTCCATGCGCCGGGCGCGCAGGTGGAAGAGGACGTCTCCCGGGGTGGCGGGGGCCCGGTGGCGTTCACCGGTCAGTTCCACGAAGGGGTGCAGTCCCTTGGGGCGCGGTCCGCTGAAGAGCCGGTCCCAGGCCGCCGATCCGATGCCCACGACGCAGCTGAGCCTGTCGTCGCGTGCACGGAAGGCGACCGACCGGAGCAGGCCCGAGACATCCTGGAGCAGATCGCGGACCATGACCTCCTGGCCCGGCCTGATCGTGACCACGAGGAACACCGTGGCCCTGGCCGGTGGGGCGATCACGGCCTGCGAGTCAACCACGAGCCGGCCTCCTCATGAGGTACGGAAGAAGCGCCGTGCGCGGAACGGATCCGGCCCTCCTCCTGTCATGATTTCGTCCTTCCCATCCTGCTTCGTCTCGGGAGAAACCGCGCGAGAACGAACGCGAGTACGTCCGATCTGCACGTCGCCAGGGGCCGCGGACGGGAACATCGCCGTGTGCGGGACGGCGGCCCGACATGGAGGGGAGTGCGCTGCCCACCGGGTGTCAGCCCGTGACGATCCCCGTGACGAAGTTGATCACGGTGGCGAGGATGCTGGTACCGAAGACGTACGAGAGCAGGGTGTGCCGCAGCACGACCGACCGGATCGCCGGACTGGAGACGTCGGTGTCGGACACCTGGTAGGTCATGCCGAGGTTGTAGCTGAAGTAGAAGAAGTCCCGGTACGCCGGTGGCCGACGGGAGTTGAAGTCGATCCCGCCCTCGCCGGTGTAGTACATGCAGGCATAGCGGGCGGCGTACATGAGGTGCAGTGCCGCCCAGGCCATGAAGACGCCGCAGAGAGCTGTCACGGCGCCGGCATGGCCGGTGTCGGACTTGCCGAGCAGAAGCAGCAGCACGATGGCGACCAGTCCGCACAGCGCCACGGACACGACCGCGAGTTCCTCGACGACGGGCCGGAAGTCCTCGCGCCGGGCGTTGCGGTGGGTGGCCGCGGCGTCCATCGGCCACAGCACCAACCAGCCCGCCAGCACGAAGACGAACTCCGTCACGGCGATGGCGGCGAGTCCGCCCAGCGGCGCCTGGGTCGACCACCCGACGACCGAGCCGACGACGGCTCCCAGGACCACCGCACCCACGAGGCGCGGCACGGAGTCCAGCGGCAACCAGGTGCTCATGCATGTCCAGGCTAGCTCCGTCGGCGCCGGTCGGCCCGGCGGACGGCGCGGCCCGGGCCACCTGCCCGGCCGGGTATCGCGCAGCCCGGCGATCTCCGGCCGGCTCGTGCATCCGGACCGGCCGCAGCGGCCGGCGGTGGCCACGGCCCAGCGCAGGCCCGCCGAGCTGCTGGAGGCAGCGGATGCGGGGGACGTGCCGCGACAGACCCGGCACGGGGCGACCGTTGCCGTGCTCCGCGCGTCCCAGTGCCTCGGGTATCCACCGCCGGCGCGCGCTCGGAGCCGCCCCCCGCTCTCGTCCAGGTGTGTCCGACGGTGGCGGGTCGTGGAACTGCGCGAGGCCGACGACGACGCGGGCTGTGGCCCGTCGGGATCGACCCTTCCGGGCTCGCGGCCGCGGAACAGCGCGCCCATCTCCTGCGCGATCGCCTGGATCGCCGCCGATGACGCAGGCACTCCCGGAGAAACCGGCGCGCTGCCGTCACGGGGTGGCCGGTGGGGAACGGCAGTCGGGTTCCGCTGCGGCGCGAGGACCGGTGCAGGGTCGTCGCTGCGCGGCCTCAGCGCCGCGCAGCGCCTTCCGTGTTCCCTTCTCCCGTACCGCCGCTGTACGCCGCGACCTCGCACTGCGGCGGGCGGCGACGGGTCATCTGGCCCCGGTGGTGGGCATCGCCAGTACGTGCGTCACCGAGCCGTCGTCGGCGACCACGTCCCGCAGGTGGCGGCAGCCCAGGCGGCGGCCCAGCGCCAGGCTGGCGGTGTTGTCCGCGCCCACCATGCCGTAGACCTCCTTCAGCCCCAGGTCGTCGGCGGCGTACCGGAGGAGCCCGAGGATCACTTCGGTGCCGAGTCCCTTGCCCCAGTACGCGGGGGCGAGCGCGGTGATGAGTTCGTGGCCGTCCACGTTGCCGGTCTTCTTCACCTCCGCGTGGCCGATGTACGCCTCCTGGTGCCAGATGCCCCACACGTCGAACATGTTCTTGGGGTAGACGTCGGAGAGGATGGCGCGGAACAGGGATCTGACCTCGGCCTCGGGCACCTGGTCCTGCCCCATCCAGTGGCAGACCTCCTCGCTGCGCAACAGCGCGACGAAGACGTCCTCGTCCTCGGGGCGGTAGGGGATGAACTCCAGCCGTTCGGTGTGCAGAACGGGCGTCATGACGAACTCCTCGGGTAGGGCGCGTGGCACGAGGGCGGCGCGCGCGGCTGGGGTGATGGTGGCGATGCGGTGGTGTCCGGACGGCGCCGGGGGCGTCGGGTGCGGTCCGGCCGCACACCGACGCCCCCGCGCACGCCGGTCCGAGGGCTAGGACCCGGCGTTCTCCATCCGCTCGCGCAGGCTGCGCGGGCGCATGTCGGTCCACACCTCGTCGACGTAGGCGGAGCACTCGGCCTCCGTGCCCTCCTTACCGACCTGCTGCCAGCCGGCGGGCACCTCGATGTCGACCGGCCACAGCGAGTACTGCTCCTCGTCGTTGCGCAGCACCTGGTAGCGGGTGTTCTCGTCCATGTCGCTCTCTCCTTGATGGATACGGTTCTCCGGACGGTCCGGGCGGACCGTCCGGCCGGCCTGCCTCGGTGTGGTGCAGGGGTCGCGGGCCAGACCTTCGGGGTCGCGGGCCGCCGGTGCACGGCGGCCCGCGAGCGGAACGGGCCGCCGTCACACGCTGTCGCGGGCGTGCCGGGCGATGTGCCGCAGCGCCTCGGTGAAGTCCTCCGCGACCGTGCGCACGGTCGCCGTGTCATGGATGCCGGGGCGGTGGTGCCAGGTGAAGGCGAGTCGCCCGTCCTGGACCGCGCCCACCACTTCCAGCAGGTGCGAACCCCCGTCCCGGGGGTCGTGGTCCTGGCCCAGGGAGCCGTGCTCGGTCCGCACCAGGCCGCCGCCGGAGTCCGCCGACCGGGCGTCCCACTGGCCGAGGTAGTTGAACACCACCTGACCGTGCGCACCCGAGCCGAGCCTCTCGCGCACCTCGGGCGGCCCGTAGGTGCGCAGGGCGCCGAAGCCGAGTCCGTTCCCTGGCACGGCCCGCAGTTGACGGCGTACCGACTTCACCAGGGCCCGCCAGTCGCGGGCGGGGCCGAGGTCGTCCGGATCGCTCACCTGGAGCGCCACCGGGTGGACGGTGGTGAACCAGCCGACGGTGCGCGAGAGGTCCACCCCGTCGAGCAGGTCCTCACGGCCGTGCCCCTCCAGGTCCAGGCGGACCCGGTCGCGCCCGGTCCAGCGCGCCAGCGCGAGCGCCAGCGCGGCCAGCAGGACGTCGTTCACGCGGGTGCGGTACGCGGTCGGCGCGGCACGCAGCAGCGCCGCAGTGTCCTCGTCACCGAGTTCCACGGTGAGCGCGCGGGCGGGCTCGGCCTCCGGTCCGGGCTCCCGGCCGGAGGGCAGCGGATCCGCGGCCACCGCCTCTTCCCAGTACGGCAGTTCGGAGTCCAGGCCGCCGTCGGCGACATGGGCGGCGAGCCGTGTGGACCAGTCCCGGAACGAGGTGGTGCGCTCTCCCAGCCGGACGGGTTCGCCCTGGGCGGCCTGCCGGTACGCGGCTTCCAGGTCGTCCCGCAGGATGCGCCAGGACACCGCGTCCACGGCCAGGTGGTGGGCGACCAGGAGGAGGAAGGCCGGCCGCGTGCCCGCGTCGCCGGTGAACAGGGCCGCCCGCAGCAGCGGGCCCTGCCCGATGTCGAATCCGGTGTGCAGGTCGTCCGCGGCCTTCTCCATGGCCACGTCGGCCTCCGTGTCCGACAGCCCGGTCAGGTCGTAGCGCACGAGAACGCCGTCGTCGTGGGCCGGCGGCGGGTTGAACTGGTGCCAGCCCTTCTCGTCCCTGGTGAAGCGCATGCGCAGGGCGTCGTGGTGTTCCAGCAGGGCGTCCAGGGCCGTGCGCAGGGCCGCCGCGTCGGGTGTCCCGTCGAGTTCCAGCAGCGCCGACTGGTTGAAGTGGTGGTGGCTGGCGCGGGGGGTGGTCAGGAACCACTCCTGGATGGGGGTGAGCGGGACCTCACCGGTCACCGGGCCTTCCCCGTGGCCGTGCGGGGCGGTGCGCACGACGCCGGCCAGCTCGGCGACCGTCTGGTGTGCGAAGAGGTCGCGGGTGGCCAGGTGCAGGCCGTCGCGCCGCAGTCGTGACACCACCTGCATGCTCAGGATCGAGTCGCCGCCGAGGTGGAAGAAGTTGTCGTGCGCACCGACCTCCTCCACTCCGAGGACATCGGCCCAGATCCGCGCGATGCGGCGTTCGGTGTCGGTGCGCGGGGCGGTGCGCGGTGCGCCGTCGGTGCCGGCCGGCCCGGGTTCGGGCAGGGCACGCCGGTCGGTCTTGCCGTTCGGGGTGAGCGGCAGCCGGTCCAGCGGCACGAACACCGCGGGGACCATGTGCGGGGGCAGTTGGCCGGCCAGGTGCTCGCGCAGCTCCGCCACGGGCAGGTCCCCGGGTGCGCCCGCGGGGGGCACGACGTACGCCACCAGCCGTGCCGCGCCGTTGGCGCCGCCGGTCCGTACGGCGACCACCGCGTCCCGCACACCGGGTCCGCGGCGCAGCGCGCTCTCGATCTCGCCCGGCTCGATGCGGAAGCCACGCAGTTTGATCTGGTCGTCGGCGCGTCCGGCGAACCGCAGTTCGCCGTCGGCGCCCCAGCGGACCAGGTCGCCGGTCCGGTACATCCGCTCCCCCGGCCCGCCGAACGGGTCGGCGAGGAAGCGGGATGCGGTCAGGCCCGGTCGGTCGAGGTAGCCGCGGGCGAGTCCGGGCCCCGCGACGTACAGTTCCCCGGTGACGCCGGGCGGGACGGGCCGCAGGGCGGCGTCGAGGACGTGGACGCGGGTGGCGCCGGCCGGGCGCCCGATCGGCGGTGCGCCCGCGGCCGGGGTCAGGGGGCCGGTCCAGGTGGCGACCACGGTGGCCTCGGTGGGGCCGTAGGAGTTGACCATGCGGCGTCCCGGTGCCCAGCGCTCCACCAGGTCGGCCGGGCAGGCCTCGGCGCCCACGATCAGGGTGCGCAGGTGCGGCAGGGCGGTGGCGGCGCCGGGCGGCACGGTGGCGAGGGCCGCCGGGGGGATCAGCGCGTGGCTGATGTGCTGTTGCCGGAGCACCTCGGCCAGCCGCTCGCCGACCAGGGGCCCTTCCTCGCCGGTCACCAGGGTGGCGCCGGTGAGCAGGGAGAGACACAGCTCCAGCACCGAGGCGTCGAAGCTGGGCGAGGCGAACTGGAGCACCCGGTCGCCGGGACCCGCCGCGTACCGGTCGGCGGCGGCAGCGGCGAAGCCGGCCAGTCCGCGGTGCGTCACCATCACGCCCTTGGGCGTGCCGGTGGATCCCGAGGTGTAGATGACGTAGGCCGGGTGGTCCGGTGTGAGCGGGGCGGCGCGGTCGGCGTCCGTGAGGGCGGTGTCCGGCCCTGCCCCGTCGAGCACGTCGGCGGCGTCGTCCAGGATCAGCAGGGCACCCGCGTCCCGCACCATGAACTCCTTGCGTTCCGCGGGATAGCCGGGGTCCACGGGGAGGAAGGCGCCGCCCGCCTTCGCAACGGCGAGCTGTGCCACCACCGTCTCCGCGGTGCGCGGCAGGGCCAGGGCCACGACGCTTTCGGGGGCGACGCCGCGTTCGACGAGCCGCCGGGCCAGCCGGTTGGCGGAACGGTCCACCTCCGTGTACGTGAGCCGCCTGGCGCCGTCCACCAGCGCGACCGCGTCGGGCGTACGGGCCGCCTGCCGCTCGAACAGCTCCGGCAGCGTCGCCGCCGGCACCGGGCGGGCCGTGCCGCGCCCCTGTTCCAGCAGGGCTTGCAGCTCCTCGTCGGAGGCCAGCGGCAATGCGCCCAGCGGCCGCTGCGGGTCCTCGGCGATGGCGGTCAGAAGGGTGCGGAGTTGGCCGGCCATCCGTTCGGCCGTGGCCGGGTCGAACAGGTCGGTGGGGTAGGTGAGCAGGCCCTGCAGAGCCCCGGAGTCGCTCTCGGCGAACTCCAGGGTGAGGTCGAAGGCCGAGTGCTGGAGGTCCGGTTCGATGTCGGTGACGTGGAGACCGGGCAGGTCGAGATCGCCCTTCGGGGTGTTCTGCAGCACCACCATGACCTGGAAGAGCGGGGTGCGGCTGGTGTCGCGCACCGGCTGCACCTCGTCGACCACCTGCTCGAACGGCGCGTCCTGGTGGGCGAGGGCGTCGAGGACGGTCTCGCGCACCTCCGCGAGGAACTCGGGGAACGGGCGCTCCGCCTCGACCCGCGAACGCAGGACCAGGGTGTTGACGAAGAACCCGATCAGTTGCTGGGTCTCGGCGCGGTCGCGGCCGGAGGTGACGGTGCCGACGGCGATGTCGCACCCGCCGGACAGCCGTGCGAGGAAGGTCTGCGCCGCGGCGACGAGGGTGGTGAACAGGGTGGCCCCCCGGTCCCGGCCCACCTGGGCGAGCCGGCGGGCCGTCCCCGGCGGCAGCTCCAGGCGGGTCGTCGCACCCTCGCGGGTACGTACCGCCGGGCGTGGCCGGTCGGTGGGCAGTTCCAGCGGCTCGACGCCGGCCAGTTGCTCCTTCCAGTACGCGAGGTGTTCTTCGGTGCCGGTGGCGCCCGTGGTGCGCTGCCAGTGGGCGTAGTCGGCGTACTGCACCGGCAGCGGCGCCAACGGCGTTGCGGCAGAGTCCAGTTGGGTCCGGTAGAAGTGGGCCAGGTCGCCGGTGAGCACGGCGGTCGACCAGCCGTCGGTGATGATGTGGTGCAGGGTCAGGGCCAGCACGTGGTCGTCGTCTGCCAGCCGCAGCAGCGCGGCGCGCATCAGCGGGCCCTCGTGGAGGTCGAACGGGCGGGTGCGTTCGTCCGCGAGGAGCTGGTGCAGGCTTCCCTCGCGTTCCGCGGCGGCAAGCCCGGAGAGGTCGTGCAGCGGCAGGTGCACGTCCTGCGGCGGATGGACGATCTGCACGCCGTGACCGTCCACCGTGTCGAACGTGGTGCGCAGCGACTCGTGCCGCGCCACCAGGGCGCGCAGGGCCGCCGCGAGGGCGCCGGTGTCGAGCGCGCCGCGCAGGCGCAGCCCCAGCGCCGTCACGTACTCGGCGCCGCCGGGCGCGAACTCCTCCAGGAACCAAAGGCGTTGCTGCGCGTAGGACATGGGCATCGCCGTGTCGCGGGCGACCGGGACGACGGCGGGGCGCCGCGGGTCGTCGTCACCGGGTTCGGCGAGCAGCGCAGCGAGCGCCGCCGCGGTGGGATGGGTGAACACGGCGCGGGGCGACAGCTCCGTACCGAACTCCTCGGCGAGGCGGGAGGCGAGGCGGATGCTGAGGATGGAGTCGCCGCCCAGCTGGAAGAAGTCGTCCTCCACGCCGGGGAGCTCCGTGCCGAGGACCTCGGCGAGGATCTCCGCCGTGCAGCGCTCGGCCTCGGTCCGGGGCTCGACCCGCATGCCGCGCGGCGCGCCGTCGGGGTCGGGTGCCGGGAGCGCCGCCCGGTCGAGCTTGCCGGTGCTGCCCAGCGGGAGGGCGGGGAGCGCGACGAAGGCGGAGGGGACGAGATAGTCGGGCAGCGTCCTGCGGGCGAACTCCCGCAGGCCGTCGATGTCCTGGCCGGCCGGACCGACCACATAGGCCACCAGCCTGCGGCTCCCCGGGCGGTCCTCGCGGGCCACCACCGCCACGTCCTCGACTCCGGGACCGGCCGCGAGCGCGGCCTCCGCCTCACCGGGCTCCACCCGGAATCCGCGGATCTTCACCTGGTCGTCGGCGCGGCCCAGGAAGTCGACCGTGCCGTCGGGGTTGCGCCGGACCAGGTCGCCGGTGCGGTACATCCGAGCGCCGGGCGGCCCGAACGGGTCGGCGAGGAACCGGGCCGCGCTGTCACCGGGGCGTCCCAGGTAGCCGCGCGCCACGCCTTCGCCGGCCGCGTAGAGCTCTCCCGCGCAGCCCGGCGGTACGGGCCGCAGCCGGTCGTCGAGTACATGGACCCGCCTGTCGTCCAGTGGGCGGCCGATGGGCACGGTGTCGGGCACCTTCGCGGCGTCCGTCAGCGTGAAGGACGTGGTGAAGGTGGTGGCCTCGGTGGGACCGTAGCCGTCCACGACGGTCAGTCCCGGGCAGGCCGCCAGCACCCGGCGCACGGCCGCCGCGGGGACCACGTCGCCGCCGGTCCACACCTGGCGAAGGCCCGCAAGGCAGTCGGGCGCGTCCTGGGACAGCAGCCGGAACACGCCCGCGGTCAGCCACACTGCCGTCAGCCCGCCGTGTGCGGCCGACCGCCGCAGCAGCGCCGCGTCCACGGGCCCTTCGGGGGCGACCACCACGCAGCCGCCGTTGAGCAGCGGCGCCCACACCTCGAAGGTCGCGGCGTCGAACGCGACCGGGGAGTGCAGCAGCACGCGTGCGCACACGCCGTCGGTGAAGCGGCTGTCGGTGGCGAGCGAGGCGATGTCGCGGTGGCGTACCGCGACCGCCTTGGGCCGGCCGGTGGACCCGGAGGTGAACATGACGTAGGCCAGCCGGTCGGGGTCCGCCGTGGGGCCGGCCGGTGCGCCGGCCTCCGTGCTGCTTGCGGCGGCCGCCGCGTCGAGTGGGGCAGCTTCCGTGGCACGTGCGGCGGCTTCCGTGCCGCGAGCAGTGGTGTCCGTGGCGCATTCCGCGGCCACTGCCTCGGCGGTGAGCAGGACCGAGGCGCCCGCCTGGGCGAGCAGGGTGCGGCGTCGCTCCTCGGGGGCACGGGTGTCCACCGGGACATAGGCGCCGCCTGCCTTGAGGACCGCGAGCTGGGCGACGACGAGTTCCACGGAGCGGTCCATGAGCAGGGCGACCCGGCCCTCCGGCGCCAGGCCGTCGGCCAGCAGGCGGGACGCCACACGGTCCGTCCAGTCGGCCAGCCGGCGATAGGTCAGCTGTCGGCCGCCGTCGCTCACCGCGACGGCGTCCGGGGTGCGGCGGACCTGCTCGGCGAACAGATCCACCGGGCTGCGGGGCGCGACGCTGCGCGTGGTGGTGTTCCACCGCCGAAGCAGCTCGCGGTCGTCGGCGGTGAGCAGGTCCAGATCGTCGACGTCACCGTCGAGGCCGTCGGCGAGCGCGGTGAGCAGAGCGACAAGGCGGGCCGCGGCGCTCTCGACCGTGGCCCGGTCGAACAGCGCGGCGTCGTAGGCCAGGTCGAAGCCGAGCCGGTCGGCGAGGTGGGCCCGCAGGCACAGCGGGAAGGTCGTGGCGTCGTCGGCGCGTACGTCCTCGACGCGCACGCCCGTGCGGGACGCGGCGGATTCGTCGACGGGGTAGTTCTCGAACACCACCATGCTGTCGAACAGCGCCTCGCCCGCCGGGACCTCGCTGAGAGCCTGGATACGGGACAGCGCGAGGTGGTCGAAGCGCCGGGCGTCGCTCTGCTGCTCCTGCAGGCCCCGCAGCCACGGCAGGACGGCCGTCGAGGGTATGCGGATCCGGGTCGGCACGGTGTTGATGAACATGCCGATCATCGAGTCGACTCCGGGCAGTTCGGCGGGCCGCCCGGAGACGGTCGTGCCGAACACCACGTCGCGGCGGCCGCTGTGGCGCGCTAGGAGCAGGGCCCAGGCGCTCTGCACCAGGGTGTTGACGGTCAGCCCGCCGCGGGCGGCCGTCTCCCGGAGCCGTCGTGAGGTCCGTTCGTCGAGTGAGTGGTGGACGCTTCCTGCGGAGCGGGCGCGGTGCGCCTCGGCGGGTGTGCGGTCGTACGGCAGCGGGGTGCGCGCGGTGAATCCGGCGAGGGACTCCGCCCAGTACTGTTCGGCGCGGTCCTCGTCCTGCTCGTGCAGCCACCGCAGGAAGTCCGCGAAGGGGCGGCGCGCGGGCGGGGCGGCGGGCGGGCCGCCGGTGAGCGCGGCATAGCGCTCGCACACCTCGGTGAGCAGATGCGCGGTGCTCCAGCCGTCGAGGATCAGATGGTGCGTCGACCACAGCAGCAGCACCTCGTCACCGGGCAGGGCGGCCAGGGTGAGGCGGGTGAGCGGCGCGGTGGTCAGCTCCATGCCCGTCGCGCGGTCCTCGGCGAGCAGCCGGCCGGTGGCGGCACCGAGCTGTTCGGGCGTCAGATCGCGCCAGTCCAGGTGGGTCACGGGCAGCTGGGCCCGATGGTGGACCATCTGCACGGGATGGGGCAGTCCGCGCCAGTGCACGCTGGTGCGCAGGGCCGGTGTGCGGTCGGCGACCTGCTGCCACGCCGCGGCGAAGGCCTGCGGGTCGGCGACCCCGGACAGCCGCACGGCCGTCCGGTCGAAGTAGGCGCCCGCCGTGTCGACCAGGCCGTGGAAGAGCATGCCCGACTGGAGGGGCGTCAGCGGCAGTACGTCCGCCACGTGCCGCCCGTCCCCCACCAGCCGGTCCAGCTGTTCCTGGGAGAGTCCGGCGAGCGGGAAGTCGGAGGGAGTCCGGCCGCCCGCGTCCGGGCGGGCGCAGTGCGCCACGATCTCGCGCAGCGCCGCGCACATGTCGCGGGCGAGACCGCGCACCGTGGACTCGTCGTAGACGGCCGTCGGGTAGGTCCAGCCGAGTTCGAGCCGGCCGTCCTGCACCACACCCGTGATGTCCAGCAGATAGGGGCGGGGCGCGTCGGGGTCGGTGTCGCGGCCGGCCGGCACGAGGGCGGCACGGTACAGGCCGTCGTCGCCGACGGTGCCCCCGGCGTCCCACTGCCCGTGGTAGTTGAACCCGACCTCGGGCGCCGGGGCGCCGGCCAGCGGGCTGTCCGGCAGCAGGTGTCGCAGTGCACCGTGGCTGAGTCCGTGCAGCGGCACGGCGCGCAGCTGCTCCTTGACGGACCGCAGGTTCTCGCGCCAGTCGCCGTCGCGGGCAACGCTCAGGGCGAGGGGGAACTCGGCGGTGAACCATCCGACGGTACGCGACAGGTCGATGTCGTCGAAGAGGTCCTCACGGCCGTGCCCCTCCACCCCGACGAGGACGGTGTCGCGCCCGCACCAGCGGGCCAGGGTCCGCCCGAGTGCGCTGAGCAGCACGTCGTTGACCTGGGTGCGGTAGACGTCGGGGACCCGGCGCAGCAGTGCGTCGGTCTCCTCGCGTTCGAGCGTCACCGTGACGGTGGCGGCGGTGCCGTGCGTGTTGGGTCCGTGCCGGCCGGCGGGAAGGCCGGCCGGGGCGGCGCCGGTGCGCCTCCAGTGGTCCAGATCGGCGTCGAACCCCCCGGCGCGGGTGTGCCGCTCCAGCCGGACGGCCCACTGGCCGTAGGAGGTGCCCACCGGGTCCAGGGCGATGGGCCGGCCGGCGGTGGCAGCCCGGTGGGCGGCCTCCAGGTCGGCCAGCAGGATGCGCCAGGAGACGCCGTCCACCGCCAGGTGGTGCACGGTGATCAGGAGTTGCGCCGGCCGGGCGGGGCCACGGTCGAAGAGCAGTACCCGCACCACCCGGCCCTCGACGGGGTCGAGCGAGGCCTGTGCCACCTCTGCCGTGCGCTGCACCTCCGCCTCGAGCGCCGGGGTGTCCAGTTCCGCCGTGTCGTGGTGGGTGAGGACGCCGTCCGGTGGCTCGGGCAGGACCTCCTGGCGCCAGCCGGTGCCGGTGGGCAGGAACCTGGTGCGCAGGGCCGCGTGGTGACGTACCAGGGCGTCGACCGCCTGCCGCAGGGTGTGCGGACCGGTACCCGGGGCGAGTTCCAGGCGCTGGGTCATGGTGAACCGCAGCGGGTCGCCGGGACGGCGGCCGTCGAGGTACCAGTGCTGGATGGGTGTGAGCGGCGCCTCGGGGGACGGAGCGGGGTCCGTGGCGGCCGGGCGTGGGGTCGTGTCGGTGACGCGCAGGGCGAGTTCGGCGACGGTCTGGTGGCGGAAGACGTCCTTGGTGGTGAGGGCCAGTCCGGCCTGGCGGGCCCGGGAGACGATCTGGATGCTGAGGATCGAGTCGCCGCCGAGGGCGAAGAAGTTGTCGTGCGCGCCCACCCGCTCGACGCCCAGGACCTGCGCCCAGATGGCGGCCAGCCGCTGCTCGGTGCCGGGGCGGGGGGCCGTGTACGGCGTGCCGCCGTCGGGCCGGGCCGGCGGGGCGGGCAGTGCGCGCCGGTCGGTCTTGCCGCTGGTGGTGCGCGGTATGCGGGCCACGGGGACGAACGCCGCGGGCACCATGTGGTCGGGCAGGGTCCGGCGCAGCAGGACCCGCAGCTCGTCGGCCGGCGGTGTGCGGTCGCCCTCGGGCACCAGATGGGCCACCAGCATCAGCCGCCCCGCGTGTTCGCGGGCGGTCACCACGGCCTCGGCGACGCCCGGATGGGCGAGGAGAGCGGTCTCGACCTCACCCGGTTCGATGCGGAAGCCACGGATCTTGACCTGCTCGTCGACCCGTCCCAGGAACTCCAGCATCCCCCGCGAGTCCCAGCGGGCGCGGTCGCCGGAGCGGTACATGCGTTCCCCGGGGGCGCCGAACGGGTCGGCCAGGAAGCGGGACGCGGTCAGGCCGGGCTTGTTCCGGTAGCCGCGGGCGACCTGCGCTCCTGCCAGATACAGCTCGCCCGGTGTCCCGGGCGGAACGGGGCGCAGGGCGCCGTCCAGAACGTAGGCGCGCAGATTGCGGCCGGGGCGGCCGATGACCGGGCGTTCGGGACGTTCGGTGCAGCGGCCGTAGACGGCATCGACGGTGCACTCGGTGGGCCCGTACATGTTGTACGCGGTGACGCCGAGGTCCTTCTCGGCCGCGCACAGCTCCCGCCAGGCCGCGGTGCCGATCGCCTCGCCGCCCACCAGCAGCAGGCGCGGTCGGTGACGGCCGGGCGCGAGGAGTCCGGCCGCGGTCAGTTCCCGAAGGAAGGAGGGGGTGACGTTCACCAGGTCCAGGCGCCGCTCGGCGACCTGTGCGCAGAACGCCTCCGGGTCCAGGCGTACGTCCTCGTCGACGAGGTGCACCTCCTGGCCGAGTGCGAGCAGCAGCGGGCCCTCCCAGGAGGTGTCGAAGGAGAACGAAGCGCTCAGCGCCGCGCGCAGCCGGCTGCCGTCCGTGGTGTGCGGGGCGACGAGCCCCTCCCGGTGGTCGTGGCAGAGGTTGACCAGGTGGCGGTGTTCCACCACGACGCCCTTGGGCCGCCCGGTGGAGCCGGAGGTGTAGATGAGGTAGGCGGCGTTCTCGGGGCGCAGCGGCGTGGGCCGGTCGGCGTCGGTCGGGTCGTGGGCGGGCAGCCGGTCCCACGGCACATCGCGGAGCGTGTCGGCCGTCAGCGTGGTGTGCGGCGCGGCGTCGCCGAGAAGGAACGCGAGCCGCTCCTGTGGCAGTTCGGGGTCCAGGCAGAGCAGCGTGCTGCCCGACTTGAGCACGGCGAACAGGGCCACGAGCATCTCGGAGGTGCGCGGCAGGCGCACGGCGACGACCCGCTCCGGACCGGCGCCGAGGCCGATGAGGTGGTGGGCCAGCCGGTTGGCGCGCTCGTTGAGCTCCGCGAAGTCCAGGGTGGCGTCCCGCGCCACCAGCGCGGTGGTGTGCGGGGAGCGGGCGGCCTGCGCCTCGAACAGGGCGGGGAAGGTGGCGCCCGCGGCGGGCAGCGGCTCCCCCTGCCACTCCCCCATGACCCGACGCCGCTCGGCCGGCGTCATCAGCGGCAGGGCGCCGACGGGCCGGTCGGGATCCTCGACGGCGGCTTCGAGGAGCAATCGGAGCCGGCCGGCCAGGTTCTCGACGGTGTCCGTGTCGAACAGCCCGGTGTTGTACTGGAGGTAACCGGTGACGCCGTCGTCGCCTTCCACGAAGTCGAAGGCGAGGTCGAAGGTGGCGTGGCGGACCGGCGGTGTCACCGGCGCGACCTCCAGCCCGGGCAGGCGGGGTGCCTCGGCGCCCAGGTTGTGCAGCGCCACCATGACCTGGAACAGGGGGGTGCGGCTGGTGTCCCGCTCGGGCTGGAGGGCGTCCACGAGCCGTTCGAAGGGCACGTCCTGGTGGGCGAACGCCTCCAGGACGGTGGTGCGCACCTGCGTGAGCAGCTCGCGGAAGGAGAGTCCGGGACGCACCCGGCCGCGCAGCACCAGCGTGTTGACGAACATGCCGACGACGTCGTGGAGTTCGGGGCGCTCCCGGCCGGCGGTCACCGTGCCGACGGCCAGGTCCTCTTGGCCGGCCCAGCGGGACAGCAGGATCTGGCAGGCCGTCAGGAGCGTCATGTAGAGGGTGGCGTCGGCGTCGCGGCCCGTCGCACGCAGCCGGCCGGTCAGCGCGGCGGGCAGCGCGAAGGTGATCAGTGCCCCTTCCCGGCCGCGGACGGCCGGCCGGGGCCGGTCGGTCGGCAGCTCCAGCGGGGGCAGCCCGTCCAGTACCCGGCGCCAGTGGTCGAGATCGCTCTCGGCGCGGTCGGTGCGGGCGCGCTGCCAGGCGGCGAAGTCGGCGTAGCGCACCGGCAGTCCGGGAAGCTCCGGCTGCCGTCGTTCGTGCGCCGCGGTGTACAGCTCGCCCAGGTCCCTGCCGAGGACGCCGACGGACCAGCCGTCGGTGACGATGTGGTGGACGGCAAGCACCAGCACGTGCTCGTCGCGGCCCAGGCGCACCAGCCGCGCCCGCAGCAGCGGCCCGGCCTCCAGGTCGAAGGGAGCGGCCGCCTCGCGTTCGACGAGTGCGTCCAGCGCCGCCGACGTGTCCCCGGCTCCCGTGAGGTCGTCCAGCGCCGGCCGGACCGGGTACGGCGGCCGTACCACCTGCCGGGCGCGGCCGTCCTGTTCGGTGAAGGTGGTGCGCAGTGCCTCGTGCCGTGCGACCAGTCCGTCCAGTGCGGTGCGCAGGGCCGTCTCGTCGAGCGGGCCGCTCAGCCGCAGCACGGACAGCGTCGTGTACTCGGTGCTGCCCGGCTCGAAGCGGTCGAGGAACCACAGGCGCTGCTGTGCGTACGACAGCGGAAGCGGCGTGTCGGGTTCCGCCGCCGGGATGGTGTCGGCCGGAGCGGTCCGTTCCGCAGGCGGGTCGCCGAGGGCGGCGGCCAGCGCGGACACCGTCGGGTGGGTGAACAGCAGTCTGGGTGAGACCTCGGTGCCGAAGGCCGCGCGCAGCCGGGAGGTGACACGGACGGCGAGGATCGAGTCGCCGCCGAGGGCGAAGAAGTCGTCACCCGCGCCCACGTCGCCGGTGTCCAGGACGTCCGCCCAGGCGGCGGCGACGAGGCGTTCGGCGGGGGTGCGCGGCGGGGTGCGGTCGGTGCCCGCGGCGAAACCGTCGGGTCCGGGGGCGGGCAGGGCTCGCCGGTCGAGCTTGCCGTTGGCAGTGAGCGGCAGCGCCGGCACCGGTACGTAGGCGGCGGGCACCATGTGCGCGGGCAGCAGGCGCTCCAGGTGGGCGCGCAGGTCGGCGGCGGGCGGCGCGGCGGCGGCGTGCTCCCCGCTGCCCGTGCCGACGACGTGGGCGACCAGCCGCCGGGTGCCGGAGGTGTCCTCGTGGACGCCCACCGCTGCGGCGCCGACGCCCGGGTGGGCGTGCAGGGCGGCCTCGATCTCGCCGGGCTCGATACGGTATCCGCGGATCTTCACCTGCTGGTCGGCGCGGCCCAGGTACTCGAGCGTTCCGTCGGCCCGCCACCGCGCCCGGTCGCCGGTGCGGTACATGCGGCTGCCGGGCCGGCCGAACGGGTCGGCCAGGAAACGGGTGGCGGTCAGGCCCGGCCGGCCCAGGTAGCCGCGCGCCAAGCCCTCCCCCGCCACGTACATCTCGCCGACGGCGCCGGGCGGTACGGGAGTCAGAGCCGCGTCGAGCACGTACACCCGCAGGTCGGGGATGCCCGTGCCGATGGGGCCGGCGGCGCGGGTGCCCACCGTGCCCCGGTCGAGGGGGGCGTAGGTGACGTGCACGGTGGTCTCGGTGATGCCGTACATGTTGACCAGACGCGGGGCGGTGTCCGGGTGGCGTGTGTACCAGTCGGCAAGCCGCTCGACGTCCAGCGCCTCCCCGCCGAAGATGACGGTGCGCAGGGCCAGTCGTGTGCCGAGGCCGGGGTGTTCGGCGTCCGCGCGCGCCAGCGGGTGGAACGCGGACGGGGTCTGGTTGAGGACCGTGACCCGTTCGTCAACCAGCAGGCGCAGGAAGTCCTCCGGGGAGCGTGCCACGTCGTCGGGCACGACGACGAGCCGGCCGCCGTGCAGCAGGGCGCCCCACAGCTCCCACACGGAGAAGTCGAAGGCGTAGGAGTGGAACAGCGTCCACACGTCGTGCTCGTCGAACCGGAACCAGGGTCGGGTGCGGGTGAAGAGCCGCACGACGTTGGCGTGGGGCACCACGACGCCCTTGGGACGGCCGGTGGAGCCCGAGGTGTAGATCGCGTAGGCCGGGCTCTCCGGCAGCGGGCGGCGCGAGCGGCCCGCCGGGCCGCCGGCCGGGCGGGCCGCGAGGTCGGCCGTCACCGCCGGGTCGTCCAGGGCCAGGACGGGAACGCCGGTGTCCCCGGCGCTCCCGGCGGTGGCGGTGGTGGTCACCAGGGCCACCGGGACGGCGTCCTGGAGCAGTTGGGCGACACGTTCCGCGGGCAGCCCCGGGTCGATCGGCAGGTAGGCCGCGCCGGTCTTCAGGACGGCGAGGACCGCCACGACCAGTTCGGTGGAGCGGGGCAGCGCGAGTGCCACGTAGCGCTCGGGGCCTGCGCCGTACTCCGCCAGCCGGTGGGCGAGCCGGGCGGCCCGCGCGTCGAGCGTGGCGTAGTCGAGGCGGTCGCCCGCGCAGGTGACGGCGATCGCGTCGGGGACACGGGCGGCCTGCGCCTCGAACAGGTCCACCAGGGTCTCCGCGGGCCGGCCCTCTTCGGTGCCGTTCCACTCCACCAGCGTCCGGTGGCGTTCCCCGGCGGTCGTCCAGGGCAGGGTCCGCAGCGGCCGGTCGGGGTCGGCGGCGATCCCCGCGAGCAGCAGGCACAGCCGGTCGGCGAGTGTCCGGACGGTCGAGGCGTCGAATGCGTCCGGGTCGTAGGCCAGGTCGAAGCCGAGCTGGTGCCCCTGGTAGGCGCGCAGCACGAGGGGGTAGTTGGTCGCGTCCCGGGAGGCGACGTCCACGAGGCGCACACCGGAGGTGGCCGTGCGGGCCTCGTCGAAGGGGTAGTTCTCGAACGCCACCATGCTGTGGAACAAAGGGGTGCCGGACGGCACGTCGCTCAGTGAGGTCAGCTCGGCGAGGGAGACCGCCGCGAAGCGCCGCGACTCGGCCTGGGCGTCCTGGAGTTCCCGCAGCCACGCGGTGGCCTGGCGCCGGCCGTCCACCCGGACCCGGGTGGGCAGGGTGTTGATGAACATGCCCACCATCGACTCGACGCCGGGCAGGTCGTCGGGGCGTCCGGAGACCGTGGTGCCGAACACGATGTCGGTCTGTGCGCCGTAGCGGGCCAGAAGCAGCGCCCACGCACCCTGCACCACCGTGTTCAGGGTGAGACCGCGGTCCCGGGCGGTGCGCGCCAGCCGTTCGGACACGGCCTCGGACAGCCCTGCGGTGTGGACGCCCGCGGACCGGGCGCGGTGCGCCTCGCGCAGGGGGCTGTCGACGGGCAGCGGCGTCGGCGTGGCGAAGCCGCCCAGCACACCGCGCCAGTGCGCGTGCGCGGCGTCGGTGTCCTGGTCGGCCAGCCACCGCACGTAGTCGCCGAACGGCCGGCGCACGGGCGGCCGCGGCTCGCTTCCCGAGGTGAGCGCCGCGTACTCCTCACTCACCTCGGTGAGCACCTGGGCCAGGCTCCAGCCGTCCAGGATGAGGTGGTGGGAGGTCCACAGCAGGTGCAGCCGCGCGTCGGGCAGCCGGACGAGGGTGAGCCGCATCAGCGGCGCCGCGGCGAGATCGAGGCCGCGTGCGAGGTCGTCGGAGCGGAGCCGGGCGAACTGCGCGGCGCGTTCCTCCTCGTCCACGTCCCGCCAGTCGAGGTGGGTCACCGGCACGGAGACGTCCCGGTGCACGATCTGGAGCGGCACCCGCACGTCCTCCCACACCACGGAGGTGCGCAGTGCGGGTGTGCGGTCCGTGACGCGCTGCCAGGCCACGGCGAAGGCGTGCGGGTCCGCCACTCCTTCGATGAGCAGGGCGGCCTGGTCCACGTAGACGTCGTCCGGGCCGCCGACCAGGCGGTGGAAGAGCATGCCCTCCTGAAGCGGCGTCAGCGGGAGCACGTCCTCCACGCCGCGGCCGTCGCCGACGAGCCGGTCCACGCCGGCCTGGTCGAGACGGGCCAGGGGGAAGTCGGACGGGGTCCGGCCGCCGGCGTCCGGGCGGGAGCAGTGCTCGGTGATCGAGACCAGCGCCCGGGCCATCCCGTCCGCCAGGTCCTGGACGGTTCCGGTGTGATGCACCTGGTCGCTGTAGTGCCAGGTGATCTCCAGCTCGCCGTCGGCCACCACGGCCGACACGTCCAGCAGGTGGTCCAGCGGTTCGCCGGCCGCCATGTCCCGACCGGGCACCTCGGCCGCCGGGGCGAAGTCCCGCCCGGCGGGCGCCTCCCACTGCCCGTGGTAGGTGAAGCACACCTGTGGCAGCGGCAGTTCCCGCAGGGCGCGGGCGGCGGGGTCGGGCGAGCCCAGGCGGGCCAGTGCCTCGTAGCTCAGACCGCGTCGCGGCACGGCTCGCAGCCGTTCCTTCACCGCTTTGAGCGTGGCGCCCCAGTCCGGTGCGCCGGACGGGCCGGCCGGGGTGAGGGTGACGGGGTACTGGGTGGTGAACCAGCCGACCGTGCGCGACACGTCGACCGCCTCGTCGGCCCCGCTGCCGCCGAGGTCCTCGCGCCCGTGTCCCTCCAGGGCGACGGTGACCCGGTCGGCGCCCGCCCAGTCGGCGAGTACCCGCCCCAGGGCGCTCAGCAGCACGTCGTTGACCTGGGTCCGGTAGACACCGGGCACGCGGCGCAGCAGCGCATCGGTGGTGGCGCGGTCCACGCGGGTGTGCACGGTGCGCACCGATCCCGCCAGTGGGGTTCCGGCGCGGTCGACCGGCAGCGGGGTGCGCGGGGCGGCGGTCTCCTGCGCCCAGTACGCCAGGTCGTCGTCCAGGTCGCCAGCCCGCACACGGCGGGTCAGCATGGCGGCCCACGCGGTGAACGGCGTGGTCGCGGGCTCCAGGCGCACCGGCTCACCCGCGCAGACCTGCCGGTAGGCCTGTTCCAGGTCTGCCGGCAGGATGCGCCAGGAGACGCTGTCCACGGCGAGATGATGGGCCGCCAGGAAGAGCTGGGGCCGTTCACCGGCCGGGGGCAGCAGCAGTGCGGCCCGCAGCAGGGCGCCGGTGGCCGGGTCCAGCGCCGCGCGGGCGGTGTCGGCGGCCTCGGCGCGCGCGGCGGCCGGATCGGCCGCGGTGAGCGCGGAGAGGTCGTGACGGGTCAGCAGCCCGGTGGCCGGGCCTGCGCCCGGCTGCTGCTCCCAGGTCTCCCCGGACCGTACGAATCGGGTGCGCAGGGCCGGGTGATGGACGGCCACCGCCTCCAGGGCGCGTTCGAGGGCCTGCTCGTCGACGTCGTTCGGCAGGTCGAGGAGCATCGACATGCTGAAGTGCCGCAGCGGGCCGTGGGTGGCGAAGAACCACTCCTGGACAGGGGTCAGCGGTGCGGGCCCGTCGTCGTGCGCCTGCCGGGGTGCGGGCACCGCGGTGGTGCGACGGGCCGCGGCTGCGGCCAGGTCGGCAACGGTCTGGTGGCGGAAGACGTCCCGCGATGTGAGGTGCAGACCGGCGGCGCGGGCCCGGGAGACGGCCTGGATGCTGAGGATGGAGTCGCCGCCGAGCTCGAAGAAGTTGTCGGTGACGCCGATCGCGGCGACGCCCAGCACCTCGGACCAGATGGCGGCGAGAGTTTCCTCGTCGGAGGTCCGCGGGGCGACGAACTCCTTCTCTCGGGCGGCGATCTCGAGGTCGGGCGCGGGCAAGGCGCGGCGGTCCAGCTTGCCGCTGGTGGTCAGCGGCAGGGTGTCGAGCAGGGTGAAGGACGACGGCACCATGTGGTCGGGCAGGACGCGCCGGCAGGCCTCGCGCAGTGCGGAGGGGGCGGGCCGCGGAGCGCCGGCCGCGGGCACGAGGTAGGCGGCGAGCCGCAGGTGGCCGTTCCGGTCGGGGACCGCGACGACCGCCGCGGCGGCGATGTCCGGCAGGTCCAGCAGCGCCGCCTCGACCTCGCCGGGCTCGATGCGGTGGCCGCGCACCTTCACCTGGTCGTCGGCGCGGCCGAGGTAGTCGAGGCGTCCGTCGGCGGTCCAGCGGGCCAGGTCCCCGGTCCGGTACATCCGGCCCCCGGGCGGCCCGAACGGGTCGGCCACGAAGCGTGCGGCGGTCAGTCCGGGACGGCCCGCGTAACCGCGGGCCACCTGCTCGCCCGCCAGGTAGAGTTCGCCGCCGACGCCGGGCGGCACGGGCTGCAGCCGGCCGTCGAGGACGTAGGCGCGCACATTGGGCAGCGGCCGGCCCACCAGCGGGCGGTCGTCGCCCTCGATACGGCAGGCCACCGCGTCGACCGTGCATTCGGTGGGGCCGTAGAAGTTGTACGCGGCGACGCCCCGGTGTCCGGCCAGCTCGCGCCACAGTCCGGTGCCGACGGCCTCGCCGCCGAGCATCAGCACCCGCGGACGGTGGCGCGGGTCGGCGAGCAGGCCGGCGGGCAGGAGCTGCCGCAGGTAGGACGGTGTCAGGTCGAGGAAGTCGATGCGGTGCCGGACGACGTACTCGACCAGGGCCGCCGCGTCCAGCCGGGTGGTCTCGTCGACCAGGTGCAGCGGATGGCCGTCGGCCATCAGGAGCAGGCCCTCCAGCGAGGTGTCGAAGGAGAACGCCGCGGTCAGCGCGACCCTCAGGGGGCCGCCGCCCGCCTCGGCGACGAATCCCTCGCGGTGCCCGGCCAGCAGGTGCCCCAGGGAGCGGTGCGGGACGGCGACCCCCTTGGGCCGGCCGGTCGAGCCGGATGTGTAGATCACGTAGGCGGTGTTCTGCGGGTGCAGGGGGGCGAGCCGGTCGGCGTCGGAGGGGTCGGTGTCGGGGACGGTACCGGGCACCGCCCGTAACGCGGCCTCGTCCAGCACCAGCGCCGGGCGCGCGTCGTCCAGCAGGAAGCGGACGCGGTCCTCGGGCAGTGCGGGGTCGAGGGGCAGATAGCCGGCGCCGGACTTCCAGACGGCGAGGATCGCCACCACCATGTCGGCGGTACGTGGCAGCCGCAGCGCGACGAGGCGTTCGGGACCCGCGCCGAGCGCGATGAGGTGGTGGGCCAGCCGGTTGGCGCGGGCGTCGAGCGTCGCGTAGTCCAGGCGCTCGTCCCCGGCGACCAGCGCGACGGCGTGCGGGGTACGGGCCGCCTGTCGTGCGAAGAGTGCGGGGTACGTGGTGTCGGGAACCGGACGCGCGGTGGCGTTCCAGTCCTCGGTGACCTGCCGCACCTGCTGCGGGGAGAGCAGGGGCAGGGTGTCCAGGACCCGGTCGGGTTCGGCGGCAACGCCCTCCAGGGTCCGCAGCAGCTGGTCCGCCATCCGGTGCGCGGTGGCCGCGTCGAACAGGTCGGTACGGTACTCCAGCAGGCCGGTCAGCCCGTCCCCGTCCGGAACGAACTCCACGCTCAGGTCGAAGGTGGCCGCCTGCCGTGGCACGGCGACCGGTGACGTGGTCAGACCGCCGGGGGCGGGTGCCGCGGGCGGGGCGGGATGCAGCAGGACCATCACGTCGAACAGGGGGTTGCGGCCGGCCTCGCGTGGCGCGCCGACGGCCTCCACCAGGCGCTCGAAGGGCGTGTCGCCGTGTGCGAAGGCGTCGTTGACCGTGCCTGCGGCGGCGGCCAGCAGGTCGCGGAAGGACCCGGTGGTCCCGACCGGGGTGCGCAGGACGACGGTGTGGGCGAAGAAGCCGACGGCGCGCTCGAGGTCGGTGCGGGGGCGCCCGGGTGTGAGGGAGCCGACCGTGACGTCGTCCTGTCCGGACCAGCGGGCCAGCAGCGCCTGGCAGGCGGCGACCAGGGAGGTGAACAGGGTGGTGTGCTGCTCCGCGGCGAGCTGTCGCAGCCGGGCGGTGGTGCCCGCGGGCACGGCGAAGGTGTGGACCGCGCCCGCCCCGGACTCCTCTCCGCGGCGCGGGCGGTCCAGCGGCAGCTCCGGCGGCACCGCACCGGACATCTGCTCGGACCAGTAGGCGAGCTGCCGCTCCAGCCGGGCTCCGGACAGCTGCTCGCGCTGCCAGGCCGCGAAGTCCGGGTACTGGGTCGCCACCGGATCGAGCTGCGGCTCCACTCCTCGGGCCAGGGCGTCGTAGGCGGTGCACAGCTCCTCCAGCAGCACGCCCATCGACCAGCCGTCGGTGACGATGTGATGTGCCGTCAGCAGCAGGACGTGCGAGGCCTCGGACTCCCTCAGCAGCAGGGCGCGCAGCAGCGGACCGGTGCGCAGGTCGAAGGGGCGTGCGTAGGCGTCGAGCAGCGCCGCGTCCAGGGCGCCCCCGTCCTCCGTCGCGGACACCGGCTCCTGCGGCGCGCCCAGGTCGCGGACCGGCAGCGGCACCGGACCCGCGGCGTGCACGGTCTGCACCGGCCGTCCGTCGGTCTCGTCGAACGTGGTGCGCAGAGCCTCGTGGCGCTCCACCACCAGGTCGAGCGCGCGGGAGAGCGCCGCGCGGTCCAGACTGCCGGTCAGCCGGAGTGCGACGGCGCTGTTGTAGCGCGCGTCGCCCGGACGCAGCCGGTCCAGGAACCACAGTCGCTGCTGGGCCGAGGACAGCGGCAGGGGCCGGTCCCGGTCCGCGTGCGGGATGCCCTGCGGGGCTGCCGCGTGGGTCGCGCCGGCCCGTCCGGCGAGCCGACGGCGCAGCGCCTCCTGGAGGTCCGCGGGCAGGGCCTCGGCACGGTTTCGCTTCGAAGACGTCATGGTCGTCAGGTCCTCACCGTTCGTCGTGGTCGCTGTCGCCGCGTGCGGCGTCTTCGAGTTCGCTCAGCACCTGTTCCTCCACCGCGTCCGCTAGGGCGGCGACGGTGCGGGAGACCAGGACGTCGCGGGGCGTGAGGGTCACGCCGAATGCGTCGTTGGCCCGGGAGGCGATGAGCAGGGCGCGCAGGGAGTCGCCGCCCAGGGAGAAGAAGTCGTCCTCCACGCCCACGGCCGTGTGCAGGGTTTCCTCCCACAGGGCGGCCAAGGCCTCCTCGGTGGGGGTGCGCGGGGCTATGTGTCCGGCGGTCTCCTCCTCGGCCGGTGCGGGCGCGGGCAGGGCGGCCCGGTCGGTCTTGCCGTTCTCGGTGAGCGGGAAGCGCTCCATGACCACGAACGCCGACGGGACCATGTGCCCCGGCAGTGTGGCGGCGGCCAGCGCCCGCAGCTCCGCGGCGGCGGGCGGCGGGACGTCGGGCCGGGCGAGCACGTGGGCGACCAGCCGAGGCAGCCCCGGCTCGTCCTCCCGCACGGTCACCACCGCGTCCACCACGGCCGGGTGGCGTACCACCGTCGTCTCGACCTCGCCCGCCTCGATGCGGTGGCCGCGCAGCTTGAGCTGGCGGTCGGTGCGCCCCAGGTAGTGCAGTTCGCCGCGGGCATCACGCCGCACCAGGTCGCCGGTGCGGTACATACGGGCACCCGCCGGGCCGAACGGGTCGGCGGTGAAGCGGCCTGCGGTCAGGCCAGGGCGGTTGAGATAGCCGCGCGCCAGCGACGGCCCGCCCAGCCACAGTTCACCGGCCACGCCCTCGGGGACCGGCCGCAGGCGTGCGTCGAGGACATAGGCGCGGGTGGCGGGCAGCGGGCGGCCGACGGGTGGTGCCGCTCCGTCGGGTTCCAGCGGGGCGGACCAGGTGGCGACCACGGTGGCCTCGGTGGGCCCGTAGGAGTTGACCATACGGTGGTGCGGGGCCCAGCGGGTCACCAGGTCGGCGCCGCACGCGTCGGCGCCGACCACCAGGGTCCTGAGGTCGGGCAGGGTGCCGGGGGTGTCCGGCGGCACGGTGGCGAGCGCGGCCGGCGGCAGCAGGGTGTGGGTGATGCGTTCGTCGCGCAGCACGTCTGCCAGCTGGGCGCCGAGCAGCGGGCCGGGCGGCGGCACGACCAGGGTGGCGCCGTGCGGCAGGGACATGCACAGCTCCAGCACCGAGGCGTCGAAGCTGGGGGTGGCGAAGGCCAGTACCCGGTCCCCCGGGGCCACTCGGTAGTGCTCGGCCTCGGCCGCGGCGAAGGGTGCCAGTCCCCGGTGGGTGACCACGACGCCCTTGGGGGTGCCGGTGGAGCCTGAGGTGTGGATGACGTAGGCCGGGTCGTCGAGGTACAGCGGGCGGACCCGGTCGGCGTCGGTGGGCCGGTGCTCCGGCACGCCGTCCGGCGGCGCCGCGAGCAGGTCCGCGACCTCCTGGGCGTCGAGGGTCACGGCGGGTGCCGCGTCGCGCAGCATCAGCGCGATCCGGTCGGCCGGATAGCCGGGGTCCACCGGCAGGAACGCGGCGCCCGCCTTGGCGACCGCGAGCTGGCCGAGGACCATGTCCGCCGAGCGCGGCAGGACCAGGGCGACGATGTCGCCGGGGCCCGCGCCCCGGGCGATGAGCCGGTGCGCCAGGCGATTGGCCCGTGCTTCCGCCTCCGCGAAGGACAGCAGCAGCCCGGGCGCGCTCAGCGCCGGTGCCGTCGGCCGGCGGTCCACTGCGGCCTCGACGAGTGCGGGCAGGGTGGCCGGGGCGGCCGGCGGGGAAGCAGGCCGCGCGGGACCCCGTACGAGACGGGCCCGTTCGTCGGGCGGCAGCACGTCCACCGCTGCCAGCCGCGCGGTGTCCCCGGCGGCGGCCAGCGCCTGCAGGGTGTGCAGCAGCTGGGCGGCCATGGAACGGGCCGTGGGTTCCTCGAAGTACCGCGGGTCGTAGCCCAGTTCGACGCCGAGCCGGTCACCGGGCGAGACGACTACGGTGAGCGGGTAGTTGGTGGCCTCCCGCGCGTCGAGGTCCCGCACCCGTACGCCGTGCGCGTCGGCCGTCGCGTCGCCGACCGGGTAGTTCTCGAAGACCAGCAGGCTGTCGAACATGGCTGTCCCTGCGGGCAGTTCGGTGAAGGCGTGCAGGTCCGTCAGCGGTACGTGGTCGAAGCGGCGGTCCTCCGCCCGTGCGTCCTGCATCTCGCCCAGCCAGCTGCCGCACCGCGCGCCGCCGTCCACGGTGATCCGCGCGGGCAGGGTGGTGATGAACAGGCCGGTGATGCTGTCCGCACCGGGCAGGTCCGCGGGCCGGCCGGAGACGGTCGTGCCGAAGCACACCTCGCCCTCGCCGCTCCACCGCGACAGCAGCAGCGCCCAGGCACCCTGCACCATGGTGTTGAGGGTGAGGCGGTGGCGGCGCGCGAAGTCCGTCAGCCGGGCCGTCGCGTCCGCCCCGAGCCGTTGCGACAGCCAGGTACCGGAGCGGGCCGCCGCTCCGGGGGCGGGCCTGTGGTCGTAGGGCAGCGCCGTCGGGGCGGTCAGACCGGCGAGCGCCTGCTTCCAGTGCTCCTCGGCGCGGGCGCCGTTCCGGCGTGCGAGCCAGGCGGCGTAGTCCGCGAACGGCCGCCGGTCGGGCAGCACGAGGTCGTTTCCGCGGGCGAGCGCGGCGTGGCAGGTGACGACGTCCGACAGCACCTGGAAGACGCTCCACCCGTCCAGCAGCACATGGTGGAAGGTCCACACCACCCGTACTTCGTCGGGGCCCAGCCGGACCAGGGCGACCCGCAGCAGCGGGGCCCGGTCGAGGGCGAGGCCGCGGGCCCGGTCCGCGGTGAACAGCCGCTCCAGTTCCGCTTCGCGCTCCGAGGGCGTCAGGCCGCTCCAGTCGTGCTCGGTCACGGGCAGGACTGCGCTGCGGTGCACGGTCTGGAGCGGGACGGGCACCCCGTGCAGCTGCACGGCGGTGCGCAGGACGGGTGTGCGGTCGACCACGTGCTGCCAGGCCGCTGCCAGCACCCGGGTGTCGCGCACTCCGTCCATCACGAAGGTGATCAGTTCGGTGTACAGCCCCTGGCCGGGCTCGTCCATGCCGTGGACGACCATGCCGGTCTGGGTGGGGGTGAGCGGATAGACGTCCACCACGTCGCGGCCGGCGCCCACCAGCCGGTCGACGGCGGCCTGGTCCAGGGGGGCCAGCGGGAAGTCCGAGGGGGTGCGGCCTCCCGCACCCGGCTCGGCGCAGTGCCGCACGATCTCCCGCAGTTCGTCGGCCATCCCGGACGCCAGCCGGGCGACCGTGTCGCGCCGGTGCACCTCTCGCGAGTACGACCAGGTGAACTCCAGCCGCTTGTCGGAGACCCGGCCGACGACGTCGATGAGGTGCGGCCGCTCCCCGGCCCGGTCCATACCGCCCGCGAGGGCGTCGTACGGCGCGTGCAGCATGCCGCCGGGGGCCGCGCTCCACTCCTGCTGGCCCAGGTAGTTGAAGGCGATCTGCGGCAGTTCCGGCAGCTGACGGCCCGCCGTGGGGTGCAGATGGCGCAGGGCGCCGTAGCCCAGGCCGCCGCGCGGCACTGCGCGCAGGCCCTCCTTGACCGACTTCAGCACGGTGCCGGTGTCGGCGGCGCGCGGAGCGTCGAGGGCGACGGGGAACATCGTCGTGAACCAGCCGGCCGTGCGGGACAGATCGACGTCGTCGAAGAGTTCCTCGCGGCCGTGGCCCTCCAGCGCCACCGTGACCCGGTCCCGTCCCGTCCAGCGGGTCAGGGCCCGGCCCAGGGCGCACAGCAGGACGTCGTTGATCCGGGTGCGGTAGACGTCCGGCACGTCCTGGAGCAGGCTGCGCGTCTCCTCGTCGTCCAGACGCACCGTCAGGGTGTCCTCGTCGGCGGCGGTGTTGCCGCCGGCGAGGTCGACCGGCAGGCCGTGCTCGCCGTCCAGGCTCCGCCAGTGGGCGAGTTCGTCGTCGAAGCCGCCGGCCGCGGTGTGCGCGGTGAGGCGCGTGGCCCAGGAGCGGAAGGAGGTCGTCTTCGGACCGAGGTCCACGTTGTTCCCGGCCCTCAGGGCCCGGTAGGCGGTGTCCAGGTCCTCCAGGACCACGCGCCAGGACACCGCGTCCACCACCAGGTGGTGGGCGGCCAGTAGCAGGACCGGACGCCGGGCACGCCGGGGGCGGCACAGCGCGGCCCTGAGCAGCCCTCCGGTGGCCAGGTCGAAGCCCGATGACAGGCGGTCGGCCAGGCGGCGCAGCTCCCCGTCGGTGTTCTCCGCGGGGCCGTCGGGCAGCTCGTGCACCTCCAGGTGCGGTGCGGCGCCGGGTGCGGTGCCGTACGGGAGCCACCGTCCGTCGCCGGCCTGCTCGAACCGCAGGCGCAGCGCGTCGTGGTGTTCCAGGACCGCGGCCAGGGCGGCACGCAGCAGTGTCTCGTCGGTGTCGGCCGCCAGGTGGAAGGAGACCGTCTGGGTGAAGGCCGCCGGATCGCCGGTGAGCGTGTCGAACAGCCAGTGCTGTACGGGGGTGAGCGGCATTCCGCCCACGACGGGGCCCTGTTCGGCCGCGGTGACCGGGGCCGGCAGGGCCTCGGCCGCCGCGGCCAGTTCGGCGACGGTCTGGTGCTGGAAGAGGTGCCGGGGTGTCAGGGCGAGGCCTGCCCGGCGGGCGGCGGAGACGATCCGGATACCGAGGATCGAGTCGCCGCCGAGCGTGAAGTAGTTGTCCTCCGCGCCGACTTCGGGAATGCCGAGCACGTCGGACCAGATCGCGGCGAGCGTCCGCTCGGCGTCGGTGCGCGGCGCGCGGTCGCCGCCCGCGGCCGGGGCGGCCCAGACCGGTTCGGGCAGGGCACGCCGGTCCAGTTTGCCGGTGGCGCCGAGCGGCAGCCGCGCCAGCGGCACCACGAGTGAGGGAACCAGATGGTCGGGGAGCGTGTCCGCCAGGAAGGCACGCACCGCCGCGGGGTCCGGAACCTCGGAGCCCCGGGGCACCGCGTAGGCGACCAGCCGCCGGTGACCGTCGTGCTCCACCACCCGGGCCACGGCTGCCGACACCTGCGGGTGCCGGGCCAGCGCGGCCTCCACCTCGCCCAGTTCGATACGGAAGCCGCGTACCTTCACCTGGTCGTCGGTGCGCCCGAGGTAGACGAGGTCACCGTCGGGCGTCCACCGCACCAGGTCGCCGGTGCGGTACATGCGGGAGCCGGGCGGCCCGAACGGGTCGGCCAGGAACCGGGAGGCGGTCAGACCCGGCCTGCCCAGGTAGCCGCGGGCCACGCCGGTGCCGGCGAGGTGGAGCTCGCCGGGCGCCCCCGCGGGCACCGGACGCAGGCGGCCGTCCAGGACGTAGGCACGGGCGCCGCCGATGGGCCTGCCGATCGGCGGGACGCGGTCGGGGTCCGCCGGGTCGCAGGTCCAGGCGGTGGCGTACACGGTGGCCTCGGTGGGGCCGTAGATGTTCATCACCCGGCAGCCGGGCACCGCCGCCCGCACCTGTCCGACCGTACGGGCGGGCAGGCCCTCGCCGGCCAGCACCACGGTGTCGGCGGTGACGTGGACGGTGTCCTCGGCGAGCAGCCGGCCGAGCGCGGAGGGCACCGCGCTGAGCAGGCCGGCACTCCAGGGCCCGGGGCGCTCGGCGAGGGCCAGCAGGTCCCGTACGAGCTCGACGCATCCGCCGGCCAGCAGCGGGGACAGGATCTCGAACACCGACACGTCGAAGTTGAGCGAGGTCGACGCCACCGTGTGTGCCAGGCCCCGGCCCTCGAAGGCGCCCGCGGCCCATTCGGTCAGCGCCGCCACCGAGGCGTGCGCGACCACGACGCCCTTGGGGCGGCCCGTCGACCCCGAGGTGTGGATGACGTAGGCGGGATGGCCGGGCAGGAGCACCCCGTGCCGTTCGTCGTCGCGCAGGCCTGCGGCGGAGGCCGCGGTGAGGCGTTGCGCGCATGCGGGGTCGTCCAGCACGATCCGTGCGAAGGGCCCCTCCGGCAGGCGGCCGGCCGTCTGCGTGCTCGTCACCACCGCTGTGGGCCGGACGTCCTCGAAGAGGAAGGCGATGCGCTCGGCCGGGTAGCCGGGGTCCACCGGCAGATAGGCGGCGCCGCTCTTGAGGACCGCCAGCAGCGCCACGATCAGGTCGGCGGTGCGGGGCAGCGCGAGGGCGACGAACCGCTCGGGGCCCGCGCCGGCGTCGACGAGCAACCGCGCCATCCGGTTGGCGCGCTCGTCGAGCTGCCGGTAGGTCAGGCGTTCGGCACCCGCCAGCACCGCCTGGGCGTCGGGGGTGCGCGCGGCCTGTTCCTCGAATGCCTCGGGCAGGGTACTCGCCGGTGCCGACGCGACCGGACCGGCGAACCGTTCGAGCAGGCGACTGCCCTGCGCCGGGTCCATCAACGGCAGCTCGGCCAGGCGGCGGCCGGGGTCGGTGGCCATCTCCGTCAGCAGCGTCCGGAGGCTCGCGCCGAGCCCTTCGACCGTCTCGGCGTCGAAGGCCCCCGGGTCGTAGTCGAGGGCGACCGTCAGGGTCTCGCCGGGGGCGACGACCACGCTGAGCGGGTAGTTGGTCGGCTCCAGGTCGCGTTCCTGCTCGAGGGACAGCCCGTGCCGGGCGAGGGCGCCGCCGTCGAACGGGTAGTTCTCGAAGACCACGATGCTCTCGAAGAGGTTCGTCCCTCCCGGGACCTCACTCCAGGCCTGGAGCTGGGCGAGCGAGACGAAGTCGTGGCGGCGCGACTCCGACTGGGCGGCCTGGAGCTCGCGCAGCCAGTCCACCAGCTCGCGGCGTCCGTCGATCCGGGCCCGCGTGGGCAGCGTGTTGATGAACACGCCGACCATGGAGGTCACCCCCGGCAGCTCGGCCGGGCGTCCGGAGACGGTCGTGCCGAACACGACGTCGTCCCCGCCGCCGTACCGGGACAGCAGCAGCGCCCAGGCGCCCTGCAGCACCGTGTTGACGGTCAGGCCCGCACGCTGCGCCGTCTCCCGCAGCTGCGCCGACACACGGGCGTCGAGCGTCACCCGAACCGATCCGGACGAGGAGGTGCGGTGCGCCTCGGCGGTGCGTCGGTCCCGGGGCAGTTCGGTGGGGACGGAGAATCCGGCGAGCGCCTCCCGCCAGTACCGTTCCGCGCCCTCGGTGTCCCGCCGGGACAGCCAGCGCAGGTAGTCGCCGAAGGGCGCCCGGCCGGGAACGCCGGGGCGGCGCCCGGCCGTCAGGGCGGCGTACCGCTCGCACACCTCGTCGAACACCTGGGCGGCGCTCCACCCGTCCAGCAGGACGTGGTGGAACGTCCACACCATCCGCACCCGGTCCGGCGACAGCCGGATCAGGGCCAGCCGCATCAGCGGCGCGGCGGCCAGGTCGATGCCGGTCTGCCGGTCGTTCGCGAGCAGCCCGGCCAGCTCCGTCGCGCACCGCTCATCCGTCCACCCGGACCAGTCGTGGTGGGTGACCGGCACGGTGGCCCGGTGCTGCACGAGCTGGAGCGGTTCGGCGGTCTCCTGCCACGTCAGACGGGTGCGCAGCATCGGGTTGGCGTCCGCCGTGCGCTGCCATGCCTCGGCGAGTGCGTGCGGGTCGGTGACGCCGTTCAGCACCAGCTGCACCTGGTTGACGTAGGTGCGGCCGTCCGGGTCCATGAGGCTGTGGAACAGCATGCCCGCCTGCATCGGTGTCAGCGGATACAGGTCGGCGACCGCCCTGCCGTCGCCCACGACCCGGTCCACGACCGCCTGGTCGAGGCGGGCCAGCGGGAAGTCGGACGGTGTCCGGCCCCCGGCGTCCGGGCGGGAGCAGTGGGCGACGATGTCCTCCAGGGCCCGCAGCATGGCGTCCGCGAGCCCGGTCACCGTGTCCTCGCGGTGGCGTCCGGTGCTGTAGTGCCAGGTGATCTCCAGGCGGTCGCCCTCGACACGGGCCACCACGTCCAGCAGATGCGGGCGCACCGACTCCGGTGCCTCCTCGCCGCCCAGGCCACCGGGCACGGCGGACACCAGTGCCCCGCCGTAGGCGGACCAGTCGAAACGGCCCAGGTAGTTGAAACTGATGCCGGGCGTCGGCGCTCCGGCGAGACGTTCGTCCCGTGCCAGGTACCGCAGGGCGCCATAGCCGATTCCGCGGTCCGGTACGGCCCGCAGCTGCTCCTTGACCGACTTCAGGGCGGCGTCCCAGTCCCCGTCGGGCATGTCGAGGGCGACCGGGAACAGGGTGGTGAACCAGCCGACCGTGCGGGACAGGTCGATGTCCTCGAACAGCTGGTCCTCGCGGCCGTGCCCCTCAAGACCGACGGCGACGGTACGCCGCCCGGTCCATGCGGCGAGGACCCGGCCGAGTGCGGTCAGCAGGACGTCGTCGATGCGGGTGCGGTAGACGCCGGGCACCTTCCGCAGCAGGTCGTCGGTCCGCTGCCGGTCCAGACGGACGGTCACCGCCCGTACGTCGGACATGGTGTTGCCACCGTCACGGTCCACCGGAAGCGGCGCCGCGCAGTGCCCGGACACCGTCTCCCAGTACTCGCTCTGCGCCGCGAAACCACCGTCGGCGGTGTGGGCCTGCAGCCGTCGCGACCACTCCTGAAGGGAGGTGGTGCGCGCCGGCAGGCGGACCGGTTCCCCGGCCCGCGCCTGCCGGTAGCCGGTCTCTAGGTCTTCCAGCAGGACACGCCAGGAGACTCCGTCGACCACCAGGTGGTGGACGGTCAGCAGCAGCCGGGCGGGCCGGTCGCCGGTGGCGGTGAAGAGCCGTGCGGTGAGCAGCGGCCCGGCGTCCAGCCGGAAACCGGTGTGCGCCTCGTGGGTGACGCGGGCCTCGGTCTCCTCGGCCGCCGCCGTGTCCAGCCCGGTCAGGTCGCAGACCGTCAGCAGCTGCGGTGGCGTCGCGTCGGGGTCGGCGCAGTACGGGCGCCAGGACCCGTCGTCCTGCGGGACGAAACGGGTGCGCAGGGCGTCGTGGTGGGCCCACAGGGCGGCCAGGGTGCGGCGCAGGGCGTCCGGGTCGGGGTCGTCGGCCGTCTCCACGACCACGGACTGGTCGAAGAACTCCGGGCGCCGCGGAGCCGGATCGAGATACCAGTGCTGGACGGGGGTGAGCGGGACCTCCCCCGTCACCGGCGCCGTGCCGGCGACGGGCGCCGCGGTACCCGTGGCGGCGGCCAGGGCGGCGACCGTGGGATGCCGGAACAGATCCCGGGGCGTCAGCGCGAGTCCCGCGGTGCGGGCGCGGGAGACGACCTGGATGCTGAGGATCGAGTCCCCGCCCAGCATGAAGAAGTTGTCGTCGGCGCCGACGCGTTCGGCACCGAGAAGGTCCGCCCAGATGCCGGCGAGGATCCGCTCGGCCTCGGTGCCGGGCGCACGGTAGGCGGTGTCGCCCGCCGACGACCAGTCGGGCAGGGGCAGCCGGCGCCGGTCCACCTTGCCGTTGGCGGTCAGGGGCAGTTCCGCGACCGTCACGAACGCGGCGGGCACCATGTAGTCGGGCAGATCGGCCGACAGATGGGTGCGCAGATCGGCCGCCGTGGGTACGGCGGCGTCCGCGGCCGGGACCAGGTGGGCGGCCAGACGCTTGCGTCCGGAGTGTTCGTACACCGTGACGACCGCCTCCGCGATCGCCGGGTGGGCGGTGAGCCGGGCCTCGATCTCGGCGGGTTCGATGCGGAAGCCGCGGATCTTCACCTGGTCGTCGACGCGGCCCACGAAGTGCAGTTCGCCGTCCGCGCTCCACCGTGCGATGTCGCCGGTGCGGTACATCCGGCCGCCGGGCGGCCCGTAGGGGTCGGCGACGTAGCGCGCGGATGTCGCTCCGGGCCGGCCGGCGTAGCCGCGGGCCACTCCGGCACCCGCGATGTACAGCTCACCGGGTATGCCCGGCGGCTGGGGTTGCAGTGCGTCGTCGAGCACGTACGCCCGTGTGTCGTCCAGCGGGCGCCCGATGGGCAGGACGGCGGGCAGCGGGTCGCCGGAGCGGAAGGCGCGTCGGGTTGCGAAGGTCGTGGTCTCGGTGGGGCCGTACCCGTCGACGACGGTGAGGTCCGGGCAGGCGTCCAGGACACGGCGCACCGCGGCCCCCGGCACGGCTTCACCGCCGGTCCATACCTCCCGCGCTCCGCGCAGGCAGCCGGGGTCCTCCTGGGCGAACAGGCGGAACAGACCCGCCGTCAGCCACAGGCAGCGCACGCTCTGTTCCGTGATCGCGTGGCGCACCGCGGCGGCATCGAGGTCCGAGGGCGGCGCCAGCACGGCAGTGCCGCCGCGCAGCAGCGGCACCCACAGCTCGTAGGTGGCGGCGTCGAAGGCGTGCGGCGAGTGCACCAGGACCCGGTCGTGCCCCTCGAAGGCACGGTCGCGGGCGAGTGCGGCCACGTCCCGCTGGCGCACGGCCACGCCCTTGGGGACGCCGGTGGAGCCGGAGGTGAACATGAGGTACTGGACGTTGTCGGGGTGCACCGCGGGGACGGCCGGGCGCACGGGCTCGGAGCCGGCTTCCTCGGCGTTCTCCGCGTCGCCTGCGCTCTCGGCGGCTTGGGCGCTCTCGGCGGCATCAGCGTTCTCGACGCCGCCTGCGCTCTCGGCGGCATCAGCGTTCTCGACGCCGCCTGCGCTCTCGGCGGCGTCTGCGTCCGGCCTGAGGACGCTCCCGTCGGGGAGCACGGCCCGCGCCGTCTCCTCCCACACGGCGTCGGTGAGCAGCAGGTCCGCGGCCGCCTCGGTGAGCATCCGCCGCAGCCGCTCGTGAGGCGCCCGGCCGTCCAGGGGCACGTACACGCCGCCGGTGCGGGCGAGCGCCAGCTGCGCGACGACCAGCATGACCGAACGGTCCATCAGCACGCCCACCGCGCGTTCCGCCGCCACGCCGATCCCGGCCAGCCGGACGGCCAGCGCCTCGGCCCGGCCGTCCAGTTCGCGGTAGGTCAGGCGTTCGTCACCGGCTGCCAGGGCGACTGCGTGTGGGGTGCGCCGCACCTGGGCGGCGAAGAGGTCCGCCACCGTCGCCGCTGGGGTGCCGGTGGCCGTGGCGTTCCACTCGTGCACGACCTGGGCGCGGCGTTCGGCCGTCAGCAGCGGCAGCCGGGCGGGCGGCCTGCCCGGGTCGGCCGCCATGCCCTCCAGCAGCACGGTGAGGTGCTCGGCCATCCGGTCGGCGGTGCCGGCGTCGAACAACTCCGGGTCGTAGCCGAGCCGCAGGGCCAGTTGCGCGCCGGGGTAGGCCACCAGGCTCAGCGGGTAGTTGGTGGTCTCGATGCCGTCCAGGCCGGTCAGCCGCAATCCGTGCGCGGCCGCGAGCGCATCGTCCACCGGGTAGTTCTCGAACACGACGATGCTGTCGAACAGGGCGGCCCGTTCAGGCAGGTCCGTGAAGGCCTTCATCCGGGTGAGCGGCACGTGGTCGAAGCGCCGGTCCTCGCTCTGGTCCTGCTGGAGCCGGTCCAGCCAGGCGAGCACGTTCCCGGTGCGCGGCACCGGGACCCTGGTGGGCAGGGTCGCGATGAACAGGCCGGTCATGGCTTCGGCCCCGGCCAGCTCCGGCGGCCGTCCGGAGACGGTGGTGCCGAAGACCACCTCGTCACGGCCCGCCTGACGGCCCAGCAGCAGCGCCCAGGCGCCCTGGACGACGGTGTTGAGGGTCAGGCCCGCCGTCCTGGCCATCTCCTCCAGGGCACGGGTGGTGTCCGCGGACAGGGTGACCCGCACCGCCTGCGTCGACTCCGCGCGGTGGAGCTCGCGCGGCTCGCGGTCGAAGGGCAGCGCGGTGGCCTCGGTGAGTCCGCCCAGACGCGCCTGCCAGTGGCCTTCGGCCTCCACGGGGTCGCGGTCGCGCAGCCAGGCCACGTAGTCGCGGAACGGGCGGCGGGCGGGCAGGGCGTCGTCCGCCGCGGCGCCGTCCGCCGCCTGCGCCCCGGACAGTGCCGCGTGGGCGGTGAAGACGTCGGACAGCACGTGGAACAGGCTCCAGCCGTCCAGCACCAGATGGTGGAAGGACCACACCACCCGTACACCGCCGTCGGAGAGCCGGGCGAGCACCAGCCGCTGGAGCGGGTCCTTCGCCGGATCGATGCCGCGCTCTCGGTCGCGGTCGAGCAGATCGCGCAGCCGGCTGTCCCGTTCGGCCCCGGGCAGCCCGCGCCAGTCCAGGTGGGTGACCGGCACGGGTGCGTGGCGCTGCACCACCAGCAGGGGTTCGGTCACGTCCTGCCAGACCACGCGGCCGCGCAGCACGGGGGTGCGGTCCGTCACCCGCTGCCACGCCGCGGCCAGTGCGGCGGGGTCGGGCACGCCGTCCAGGACGAAGGTCAGCTGCTGGAAGTAGACGCTGCGGTCGTCCTCGGTCAGACCGTGGAAGAGCATGCCCGCCTGGGTGGGCGTGAGCGGGTGGGCGTCCTCCACCCCGCCGGGGTCGTCCCCCACGATCCGGTCCACGGCGGCCTGGTCGAGCCGGGCGAGCGGGAAGTCGGACGGGGTGCGTCCGGCGGAGCCCGGCCGGGCCGCGTGCCGGGCGAGGCCGGCAAGTGCCCCGGCGAACCGGTCGGCGAGGCCGGCGACGGTCGCCTCCTCGTGCACCTGCGCCGAGTAGAACCAGGTGAACTCCAGTGCGTCGCCGTCCAGCTGCCCCACCACCTCCAGGGCGTGCGGGCGTACGGCGCGGGGGTCCGCGTCCAGCTCCAACGGGCGGCACGGGCCGTGATAGAGGCCGTCCGGTCCGTCCGGCGGCGTGAACCGGCCGAGGTAGTTGAAGCTGATCTGCGCGGTCGGCGCGGGAGGCGGTGTCCCGGGGGCGGCCAGGTAGTGCAGGGCGTCGTGTCCCAGGCCGTGCCGTGGCACGGCCCGCAGCTGCTCCTTGACCTGCTTGAGCACGGTGTCCCAGTCGGCGTCCTGCGCGACGCCGAGGGCGATGGGGTGACGCGTGGTGAACCAGCCGACGGTGCGGCTCGTGTCGGCGTCGGCGAACAGCTCCTCTCGGCCGTGGCCCTCGACGTCGACCAGCACCCGGTCGTGACCGGTCCACCCGCACAGCACCCGCCCGAGTGCGCTCAGCAGCACGTCGTCCGCCTGGGTCCGGTAGGTCTCCGGCAGGGTGCGCAGCAGGGCGGAGGTGTCCTCGGCAGTGAGGCGCACGGTCACCGAGCGCGCCGAGGCGTAGGAGTTGGTGCCGGTCAGGTCCGTGGGAAGGGCCGCTTCGGCGCCCTGGAGGGTCTGCGACCAGTACGCCCGCTCGTCGTCGAATCCGCCGTCGGCCGCGTACCCCGAAAGACGCTGGGCCCAGTGCCGCAACGCCGAGGTCTTCGGTGGCAGCGCCGCCGCCCCGTCGCGGCCGTCACGCCGGGCGCGGTAGGCCCGGTCGAGGTCCTCCAGCAGAACCCGCCAGGACACTCCGTCGACGACCAGGTGGTGGACGGCAAGATGCAGGACCTGGCTCCGTCCCGGTCCCCACCCGTGCAGTACGGCGCGCATCAGCGGGCCGTGGCGCAGGTCGAAGGGGCCCGCGTGCGGTGTGTCGGTGTCCGGTCCTGTGTGGTGCACCAGACGGAGGCGGGGTGCCTCCTCGTCGATGTGCCACCGGACGTGCGCCTCGCCGTCGCCGGTGAGGAAGCGGGAGCGCAGGGCGTCGTGGTGGGCGACGACGTCGTTGAGGGCGTCCTCCAGCGCCCCCGCGTCGACCGTGTCGGGCAGCTCGACCGACAGCGTCTGGGCGAAGTGGCCCGCCCGGTCGCCCGCGCTCCGGAACAGCCAGTGCTGAATGGGCGTCAGCGGCGCCGGGCCGGTGGCGGGGGCGGCCGGCGCGGAGGGCGGCGGGCTGTCCGCGTCGTCCGCGCAGCGGGCCAGGGCGGCGACCGTCTGGTGCCGGTAGACATCGCGGGATGTCACCACGAGTCCCGCCTGCCGGGCCTGGGCCACCACCTGGATGCTGAGGATGGAGTCGCCGCCGAGGGCGAAGAAGTTGTCGTCCGCCCCGACCCGCTCCACGCGCAGGACGTCGGCCCAGATGGCGGCGAGCGTCCGCTCGGTGGCCGTGCGCGGGGCGACATGGCGCACACCGTGCACCGCGGGTGCCGGGTCGGGGAGCCGGCCGCGGTCCAGCTTGCCGTTGGGGTTGAGCGGCAGGTCGGACAGGACCACGACGGCCGAGGGCACCATGTAGTCGGGGAGGGTGCGTCCGAGCGTCCGGCGCACCGCCTCCGGCTCCACCCGGCTACCCGGGGCCGGCACCACATAGCCGACGAGGCGGCGGTGGCCGTCGCGTTCGGGGGCGGTGGCGGCCGCCTCCGCAACGCCCTCGCAACGTCGCAGCGCCTCCTCCACCTCACCCAGCTCGATACGGAAGCCGCGCACCTTGACCTGCTGGTCGGTCCGGCCGAGGTACTCCAGCTCACCGTCGGCGGTCCACCGCACCAGGTCTCCGGTGCGGTACATGCGGTCGCCAGGCGCTCCGAAGGGATCGGCGACGAACTTGGCGGCGGTCAGTCCCGGCCGGCGCAGGTAGCCGCGTGCCAGTCCGCCGCCTCCGAGGTACAACTCCCCTGTGACGCCAGGTGGTTGCGGACGCAGCAGCCGGTCCAGGACATAGGCCCGGGTGCGGGCCACGGGCCTGCCGATCGGCGGGGCGTGGTCCGGCTCGGTGTCCCCGGCGAACCAGGCGGTGGCGTAGACGGTGGCCTCGGTCGGTCCGTAGATGTTGGCCACCTCGCAGGAGGGCATGGTCTCCCGCAGGTCGCGCACGGTCTGCGCGGGAAGCGCCTCACCGGCCAGCACCACCCTGTCCGGCCGGACGGGCACTCCCCCGGTGATCATCCGTGAGACCACCGACGGCACGCCGCTGACGAGTCCGGCGCGCCGCGGGCCCGCTCCCTCGGCGAGGGCCGGCAGGTCGGCGACCACCTCGACGGTGCCGCCTGCCAGCAGCGGGCAGAGCATTTCGAACACCGAGACGTCGAAGTTGAGCGAGGTGGAGGCCACCACATGTGCCAGCCCGTGCGGGCCGAACCGCTCCGCCGCCCAGTCGGCGAGCGCCGCCACGCTGCGGTGGGTGACCACGACCCCCTTGGGGCGGCCGGTCGACCCCGAGGTGTAGATGACGTATGCGGGATGGTCCGGGTCCAGTGGCCTGAGCCGGTCCGTGTCCGCCGGGTTCGCGTCGTGCGCTCCGGCGGCGTCCGGTGTGCCGGCCGCGGCCTGGGTGGCCGCGCCGGGCGTGTCGTCCCGGACGTCGTCCAGACAGTCATCGAGGATCAGCGCGTCGCAGCCGTCGGGCAGCGCACCGGCGGTCTCGCGCGCCGCGACGACGAGAGCGGGAGCGGCGTCGGCGAGCATGAAGCGGATGCGGTCGGCGGGGTACCCGGGGTCCACCGGGAGGTATCCCGCGCCGGACTTCAGCACGGCCCACAGCACCGCGGGCAGGTCGGCGGAGCGCGGCAGGCAGAGCGCCACCAGCGTCTCGGGGCCCGCTCCGCCGGCCATCAGCAGCCGGGCGAGCCGGTTGGCGCGCCGGTTCACCTCGGCGTAGTCCAGCCGGGCCGTGCCGCAGACCACCGCGGTCCGGTCGGGGGTCCGGGCCACCTGTGCCTCGAACAGGGCGGGCAAGGTGCTGGCGCCGGTGTCGCGCCGGGCGGGTGCAGGCGGGTTCCAGGCCTCCAGGAGGGTGCGCCGCTCGTCCTGCGACAGCAGCGGCAGCTCCGCGAGCGTCCGGTGCGGGCCGTCCGCCATGCCCTCCAGCAGGCGGTGCAGATGACGGCCCATCCGGGCCACCGTCCGGGTGTCGAACAGGTCCGTGTTGTGCTCGACGGTCAGTTCACAGCCGCCGTCCGCGCGGGGCGTGAACTCCAGGACCAGGTCGAAGCGGGCGGCCGGGCGGGGCAGCGGGTGGTCCTCGATGCGCACTCCGCCGGCCTGCGGCGGGTGGGCCGGAGCGGTCTGCTGGACCACGAGCACCTGCACCAACGGGGTGCGGCCGGGATCGCGGGGCGGGGCCAGTTCCTCGACCACCCGGTCGAACGGCACACCGTCGTGGGCGAAGGCGTCCAGCACGGTCGACCGCATGGTGTCCAGGAACCGGTCGACCGTTGCGGTGTCGTCGACCTCTCCGCGCAGCACCACGGTGTTGGCGAAGAAGCCGGTCACGTCCTCCAGGTCGCTGCGGCCCCGCCCGTTGGTGACGGTGCCGAACGCCACGTCCCGCTGCCCGGAGTACCGGGAGAACAACAGGGCGGCCGCCCCGGCGAGCAGGGTGAACAGGGTCGTGCCCCGGCCTCCGGCCAGCTGCCGCAGCCGCTCGACGAGGTCCGCCGGGAGATGGTGGCGGTGTGCCGCGCCGTTGGTGCTGCGTACCGCGGGCCGTGGCCGGTCCGTGGGCAGCTGGAGTTGCTGCATCCCGGCCAGATGCCGCTTCCAGTAGGCGAGGTCGTCCGTGTCGGCGTCCGTGGACCGCAACTGCCGTTCCCACACGGTGTAGTCCGGGTACTGCACGGTGGGCGCAGGCAGGGTGTCGGTTTCGCCGGACACCTCCGCCTGGTACAGCGCGGCCAGCTCACGGGTGAGGACACCCACCGACCAGCCGTCGGTGACGATGTGGTGCTGGGCGAGGAGCAGCAGGTGGTCGCCGGGTGCGCGGCGGATGAGCAAGGCCCGGGTCAGCGGTCCGGCCGTCAGGTCGTAGGGGCGGCCCAGTTCCTCGGCGATCAGGCGTTCGGCCGTCTCCGCGCGCCGGTCGGGGGGCAGCGTGTCAAGGTCGGCGGTGCGCAGCGGGAGTTCGGCATCGGGGCTGATCCGCTGCGCGCCCCGGCCGTCGACGGTGGTGAAGGTGGTGCGCAGGGAGTCGTGGCGGGCGGCGAGCCGGTGGAGGGAGCGGCGCAGCGCTTCGGTGTCCAGTGGTCCGTGCAGCCGCAGTGCGACGCCGGTGTTGTACTCGGTGCCGCCGGCGGTGAGGTCGTCGAGGAACCACAGTCGTCGCTGCGCGCTCGACAGCGGCAGCGGCCGGTCGCGCGGGGCCGGCGGGATCGGGTCCGGCGGCGCGGCGGTGGCCGGGTCGTCGAGCAGCGGGGCAAGGGCGGCGATCGTCCGGGCGGAGAAGAGGTCGCGGACCGAGAGCCGGGCGCCCCGTGTGTCGCGGATCCGGGAGAGCACCCGGGCGGCGAGGATCGAGTCGCCGCCCAGGTCGAAGAAGTCGTCCTCGGCGCCCACGGGTTCGACCGCCAGGACGTCCGACCAGATGGCTGCCAGCGCCCGCTCGCCCGGTGTGCGCGGCGGGACGTGGCCCGTGGCGGCGGTGACGGCGGGTGCGGGCAGGGCCCGTCGGTCGATCTTGTGCTGGGGGGTGAGCGGCAGTTCGTCGAGCAGGACGACCGCCGAAGGCACCATGTGGGCAGGCAGGGCGGCGGCGACCGCGGAGCGCAGTTGCGCGGGCTCGGGAGCGTGTTGCGGGTCGGCTGGCGTGACGTAGCCGACGAGCCGTGTGCGTCCCGGCTCGTCCTCGCGCACCACGACCACGGCCTCGCGTACGCCGGCGTCGCGGAGCAGAACGGCCTCGATCTCCCCGGGTTCGATACGGAAGCCGCGCACCTTCACCTGGCGGTCGAGCCGGCCGAGGAACTCCAGCTCGCCCCCTGCGGTCCGGCGCACCCGGTCGCCGGTGCGGTAGAGCCGGGTGCCGGGCGGTCCGAAGGGGTCGGCGACGAAGCGTGCCGCGGTCAGCCCCGGGCGGTGGAGGTAGCCGCGGGCCAGTCCGTCGCCGCCCACGTACAGCTCCCCCTCGGCGCCGGGCGGGACCGGCCGCATCGCCTCGTCGAGCACATGGGCCTGCGTGCCGGGCAGCGGGGTGCCGATCGTCGGGGTGCCGCCACCCGCGACGAGCGGTCCGGTCCAGGTGGCGACGACGGTGGCCTCGGTCGGCCCGTACGAGTTGATCATGCGGCGCCCGGGGGCCCAGCGGTCGACGAGCCCGGCCGGGCAGGCCTCGGCTCCCACGATCAGTGTGCGCAGGTGGGGCGCGCCGCCACCGTCCGGGGCGGGCAGGGTGGCGAGCGCGGCCGGGGGGACGAGGGCGTGGGTGATGCGGTGTTCGTCCAGGACGGCGGCGAGTTCGTCGCCCAGCCAGGGTCCGTCCGGCGGGACGACCAGGGTCGCGCCGGACAGCACGGAGATGCACAGCTCCAGGACGGATGCGTCGAAGCTGGGGGACGCGAACTGCAGCACACGGTCGCCCGGGCCGACCTCATAGCGTTCGGCGGCGGCTGCGGCGAACCCGCCGATGCCGCGGTGCGTGACCGTGACGCCCTTGGGGGTTCCGGTGGAGCCCGAGGTGTAGATGACGTAGGCCGCGTGGTCGGCGCCCACCGCTGCGATCCGGGACGCGGGCGGGGGTGCGGTGCCGTCGCCCATGGCGTCACGGACGTGGGCCGGGTCGTCGAGGACCACCGCGGGTGCGGCGTCGGCCAGCATCAGGGCGCGGCGCTCGGCGGGGTAGTCGGGGTCGACGGGCAGGAAAGCGGCGCCCGCCAGGGCCACGGCCAGTTCCGCCGCGACCAGTTCCATCGAGCGCGGCAGGACGAGTGCCACGGTCCGGTCCGGCCCGGCGCCGCGTCGTAAGAGGTCGGCGGCCAGGCGCTCGGCCCGTGCGGCCAGTTCCCGGTAGGACCAGGTCCGCCGGCCGTCGGTCACCGCGGGCGCGTGCGGAGCGCGGGCCACCCATGCGGTGAACAGGTCCCCGAGCGGCGGATGCGGCGCAGGACGGGCCGTCTCACCCACCGGGGCCGGTTCGGTGTGGCCGGGCTGCGGCCGGGGGGAGGGCGCCGGTGTGTGGTGCAGGTCCGTCATGGCTGAAGTCCTTCGGTGCGGGGACGGTGCGGTGGGGGCGCGGACGTGCGGTGCCGGCCGGGTCGCCGCCCGGCGGGTGCGGCGCTCCGGGTCGGGTCGTCGCACTCCCGTCGTACGCCCGGGTCGGGGTCTTCGGCGCCGGTCCGGTGCGTGCTCCCGGCGTGCCGGGCGCGGATCCTCGTACGGGGTGTACGCGGGCCCGCGCCCGGTGCGGCACCGGGCGCCGCTCACGCAAGCGGAGCCGGGCGAGGCGGAAGCGCGTCCGGGGCAGCGCGGGGCGGACGGGAGGGGGTTGGGAGGGCCGGGGCGGGACGCGGCGGGGCTGCGGGCCCGGGTCAGGCGGCCTCGGTGCGGCGGGCCGTGCGCCCGGATATCTGTACGCGGTCGATGGCGCCGGTGACCGGATCCCGGTGGAAGCGTCCGCCGGGCTCACGACGGCCGGTGGCCGGGTCGACGAGATCGCACGTCAGGTCCGGGTAGCAGACCAGGGGCAGCAGGCAGTCGCCGTCGACGGACAGCGTGGGGGATCCGCCCTCGCCGCGCGTGATCCGGTACTCCGTAGGGCCGTTGCGGTAGGTGCCGGTGCACTCGGGTAGCGCCACGGAACGGCCCCGGGGTGCGGGTGCCGGAGCGGAGGGCACCCGTACGCCGGTGATCCGGGTGAGGTCGTCTGCGAGGTCGCGCCACAGCGCCGACGCGCCGGTCGAGTTGCCGGTGAAGGCGACGACCACGCCGCTCTCCGGCTCCGCGCGCAGATGGCAGGAGGTGCCCTGTGCATTGCCGTCGTGGCCGCACCACCATCGCCCGTCCTGCTGGAACAGCGCCAGGCCCGGGCCCCAGGCGTCCGCCAGCACCCCCGGCCGGGCCCCCGGCGCGGGGCGCCGCATGGCATCGCCGACGGCGTCCGGCAGCACCGCGGACCGGCCGATCAGGGCTCTTCCGAGGACCGTCAGGTCCAGGGCGCTCGCCAGCAGGGCGCCGGCCGGGGCCTCCACCGGGGCCAGGTTCTGGTGCGCCGGGCGCAGCCTGCCGGAGGCCGTGTTGCGGGCGTGGCCGACGGCGGCCTCGCGGGCGGGGACGGCGTCGCCGAGGAAGGCGGGCGAGATGCCCAGGGGGTCCAGGAGCAGCGCGCGCACGGCCTCCTGCCAGGTCATGCCCGTCACTTCCGCCACCAGCCTTCCGGCGGCGACGTACCCGGCGTTGGAGTAGGAGAAGTCCGTCCCGGGCGCGAACAGGGCGTCCCGGGCGGTGCAGACCTGCGTCAGATAGCGGGAGACGGTGGCTGCTGCTGCGGTGTCCGAGTCGGGTCCTGTGGGCAGGCCGCCGGTGTGGCTGAGCAGATGACGAACGGTCACATCGGGCAGGTCCCGCAGCTCCGGCAGGAACGCGACGGCGGGATCGTCCGGGTCGAGGTCGCCGTCGTCCGCCAGGAGCATCACGACGGCCGCCGTGCAGGCCTTGGTGACCGACCCCAGCGGAACGGCCGTGTCCAGCGTGAAGGGGGTGCCGGTGGCGGCGTCCGCCGTGCCCGTGCACACGCTGAGCATGTGTTTCCCGGTGTCCACGGTGAGCTGGGCACCCGGCACCCGGTGGGCGAGGGCGAGGGCGTCCAGCCGGTCCTGTAACGCGCGGTGCGACGAGGACGGTAGCCGGTCGGCGACCGGAGCGATGGTGGTGTAGGGCATGAGATGGGGACTCTCTCGGTAGCTGGGGGCATCGGCAGGCGGTCGGCGGACCCGTCCGGTGAGCGGTGCGGAGCGGGAGCCGGGGGACGATCTGCGCGTGCTGCCTGGTGGTGTCCGACCACGGGGATCGGTCCTGAGCGGGGTGTCGGTGCGGCGCGGGCGGAGGACGGCCTGGGTACTGGGGGCACTCGGGTGATCCGGCAGCGCGGCGGGGTGCCGTGACGGGCGTCGCAGCCGGCGGGAACCGCCGGGTGCCGCTCAGGGCCTCGTGACCTCGACCGGCAGATGGCGGACGCCCACAATGACGGCCGGGTTCTGGTACGCGACGTCGTCGTAGGAGGGGACGACAATTGCGCGGAAACGTTTAAGCAACATGTGCAACGCGATCCGCGCTTCCAGTCGGGCCAGGGGCGCGCCGAAGCAGAAGTGGATGCCGTGACCGAAGGTCAGATGGGGGTTGGGGCTGCGCGTCACATGGAGGGCGTCCGGGTCGGCGAAGCGGAGCGGGTCGCGGTTCGCGGTGCCCAGATGGGCCGTGAGGAGGGTGTTCGCCGGGAGTTCCCGGCCGCCGAGCACCACGGGCCGCGTGGTGCGGCGCCCGAGTTCGGGGAAGGGCGGCAGCCAGCGCAGCACCTCCTCGATGGCGTCCGGCAGCCCGCCCGGATCGGCGCGCAGCGCGGTGAGCGTGCCGGGGTGCCGGTCGAAGGTGACCATGGCGTTGCCCAGCAGCGCAGTCGTGGTGATGTGCCCGGCGACCAGCAGAAGGGCGACGAAGCCGACGATCTCCTGGTCCTCCAGGCGGACGCCGTCCACCTCGGCGCTGAGCAGCCTGCTGGTGAGGTCGTCCCCCGGGCGGGCGCGACGGTGGCGGATGTGGTCCAGCACATAGCCGTTCATCTCGCGCACGGTCGGGGCGATGGCCTCCAGCGCCCGTTCGAGGTCGGCCATGTCCGGCGCCTCGCCGAGCTGGTCCCCCCCGAAGAGGGTGCCGGCCCACTCCTGGAACAGCCGGTGGTCGTCGGCGGGGATGCCCAGCAGCTCCGCGATGACGATGATGGGCAGCGGATAGGCCAGCGCATCGACCAGGTCGAACCGGTCGCGGTCCGCGACGTCGTCCAGCAGTCGCGCGCACACGGCCTCGATGCGCGGCTCCAGCCCGTGGACCACCCGCGGGGTGAACGCCTGGCTCACCAGGGTACGGAGCTTGCGGTGCTCCGGTGGATCCATGCCGACGAAGTTGCCCCGTCTGAAGGTCTCGAAGTCCTGCTGGGTTGGGGTGAGGGATGAGAGGTCCGAAGAATACGTCGCGGGGTCGGCGAGCACGGCGCTGACGCTCCGGTGGTCCAGGACCTGCCACACGCCCTGTCCTTCGTCGTGGCGCACGGGGCCGGCCTCCCGTAAGGACCTCCATCCGTCGGCCAGCGTGTCGAAGGCCGATAAGCCCCGTATCAGTTGACTGTTCGTCACCATTTCTCCCTTGGGTGGGGGGTGTGCGGCCACGACGGCGCCATGGGTGGAGGCGGTCGCCGGGCGGCAGCGGGCGCGCTGTGCGCCGGGAAGGGCCGACGTGGGGCGCCGGGCACTGCCGGAACAGGTCCGACCGGCGCAGGGGAATGACCGTGACGCCGTGACGTGCTCTCAACGCGTCAACGACGACGGCGGCCCGGAGTGTCCGTCACCAGCGGCGCCGCGGGTACCGGAGCCACGCCGGGCGCTCCCACCGGAGCGCGCGACCGCCCGCCGCTCTCACGAGGACCACGGGAGCAGTTTCAACAGGTTCGCCACATCACATGTCCGCCCGCCATCCGGCCACGAACGGTCGGCGGCGTATGCCATGCAGCCCAAACCCTCATCCTCATCCCCCAGTGAAACCGCCCGCGCAGCAGTTGCGCGGGACCCTCCCAGCACGTGTGAACGGACATCGGGCCCGCAGGGGCCGGGTGCCCCGGGACGAGAAGCCAGGGTACGGACAGACGACACCCGTTGTCCGATACTTGGCACAATGCGCACCTCAGAACACCTTCGTCCCGGTCAAAGTCGACCACAGTCTTCACGGTGTGTCACCCGGCCGCAACCCCCCGAAGTTGAACGGCGGGTGCTGATGTGACTCCGTGGCCCGGCGGCCCGGCACGCCGACGGGAGCCGATCCCGGCGCGGCGCTCCTGGCTGGAACGCCGCCAGCGCGTGTGCCCCGCGATGCACCGCACAAACACACGGCTGCCGAGGGCGAGTGCGTCCGCGCGTCCGACGGCGCCCCCACCTGGGCCGCAAGCCGCCGCGCCGACCACGCGTGCACAGCCCGCACGACAGTTGGCCGGTTCCCGGCGGCCGACCCCGCCCGATCCGGCCGGATGCTCCCTCCACCCGTGGACGACCCACCCGAGGAACGCCCCCGAGCCGTTCGGGGACCGGATCCCGCCAAGGAGCGCGCAGGGGCGCACAGTCACACTACGTGCGCGGGCGCGTGCATCCCCGGGAGAGGGGCGCACGGCGGCGTGACGACGCCGCCAAGCGCGTGTCCGTCCTTCCCGCCGTTCGAGAACCGGACCGGTCCGAACGCGCCCGCCCCCGCCCGTCGGCTCCGTGTGACAGCGCGCCGGAGACACGCCACGGGTGATTCGGGGCGATGAGTTCCTGTGGACGGTCCACCTTCCGCCAGCCGATCGATTTCGGACACGTTCATCCGACAAGTGCACCGGTCGGCACCCAGTTGCGGACATCCGCGGGTACGGACGGGCCGTATGCGGTGGGGTGGAGCGATGGCAAGGCACAACGAGTCAGCGGGAGCGGGCGTGGGCGGGACAGGGACTGCGGCGCCGTCGGGCCGGGACACAGTCGAGGAGCGGCCCTGCCGGTGCAGCGCCGTGGGCGGTACGGGCGTGGTGGAGGAGCGTTTCCGGGGGCTGCTGGAGGCGGCACCCGATGCCATGGTGATCGTCGACGACACCGGCACCATCAAGCTCGTCAACGCACAGACCGAGGCACTCTTCGGATACCGCCGCGACGAACTCCTCGGCCACCCCGTCGAACTACTGGTCCCCGGCCGCTTCCGCAACAACCACACCCGCCACCGCGACGCCTACCTCGCCAACCGGCAGGTACGCCCCATGGGCGCCGGCCTGGAACTGCACGGACTGCGCAAGGACGGCACCGAGTTCCCCGTCGAGATCAGCCTCAGCCCCCTGGAAACCGCCGACGGCCTCCTCGTCTCCGCCGCCGTCCGAGACGTCAGCGACCGCAAAGCCGCCGAGGAGCGTTTCCGGGGGCTGCTGGAGGCGGCACCCGATGCCATGGTGATCGTCGACGACACCGGCACCATCAAGCTCGTCAACGCACAGACCGAGGCACTCTTCGGATACCGCCGCGACGAACTCCTCGGCCACCCCGTCGAACTACTGGTCCCCGGCCGCTTCCGCAACAACCACACCCGCCACCGCGACGCCTACCTCGCCAACCGGCAGGTACGCCCCATGGGCGCCGGCCTGGAACTGCACGGACTGCGCAAGGACGGCACCGAGTTCCCCGTCGAGATCAGCCTCAGCCCCCTGGAAACCGCCGACGGCCTCCTCGTCTCCGCCGCCGTCCGAGACGTCAGCGACCGCAAAGCCGCCGAGGAGCGCATCAACGAGCTCGCCGCACTCGTCGAGTCCTCCCAGGACGCGATTCTCGCCATGACGCTCGACGGGCACATGACCTACTGGAACGCCGCCGCGCAGCGCATGTACGGCTGTTCGGCGGCCGAGGCCATCGGCCGTCACGTGGCCATGCTGGCTCCTGCCGACCGTCAGCACGAGATCACCTCGCTGCTCCACCGCCTTCGGCAGGGCGAGAGGGTCGAGCACTTCGAGACCCTGCGGGTCACCCGCTCCGGCCGACTGCTGGACGTGGACGTGACCCTGTGGCCGACGCGCACCGCGGACGGCATCGTGAACGGTGCCTGCGCCATCGTCCGTGACATCAGCGACCGCAAGCGGGCCGAGGCGGAACTGACCGCCCTGTACGAACAGCAGCGCCATATCGCGCTGACACTGCAACGCAGCCTGATGGGCACCCCGCCCGCCATCCCGGGCCTGGCCACCGCCAGTCGCTATCTGCCCGCCACCCAGGGCGCCGGCGTGGGCGGCGACTGGTTCGACCTCATCCCGCTCGGCGCGGGCCGGGTGGGAGTGCTGATAGGCGACGTGATGGGCCGCGGTCTGGAAGCCGCCTCGGTCATGGGCCAGTTGCGTTCCGCCGCCCACGCCCTGGCCAAGACCGGCATGGAGCCCCGGCAGCTGATGCAGGCCCTGGACGCTGCCGTCACCGACCTCGACCTGCCCGACCAGCTGGTCACCTGCTGCTATCTCGTCATCGCCCCGGACACGGGCCAGGTCACCGCCTGCTCGGCCGGGCACCTCCCCACCCTCATCGCCGCGCCCGGAGAGGCCGTCCAGGTCCTGCCCGCACCGGTGAGCGCCCCCTTGGGTGTCGGAGGCATCCCCCATCAACAGGCCTCCGTGGCCATGCCTCCCGGCGCCACCCTCATGCTCTACACCGACGGCCTGGTCGAAACCCCCGGCGGGGACATCGAGTCCCAGATCGCCGAACTGGTCACCGTGCTCGACGAGGCCTTCGCGGCCACCCGCAGTCTGGAGGCCGTCGCCGACCACGTGGTCGAGAAGCTGCTGCCCGCCGCCGAGGGGAACGACGACGTCACGCTGCTCCTCGCCCGCCTTCCCGCGGCCCCGCTGGCCACCAGCACGACCGACCTGCCCGCCGTCCCCTCCTCCGTCTGCGAGGGACGCGCCTTCCTCACCAAGGCCCTCGACACATGGGACTGCTCCCACCGGAGCGACGACGCGCGCCTGCTGCTCTCCGAGGTCCTCACCAACGCAGTCCAGCACGCTCAGGGACCGCTCGGCCTGAGCCTGCGCCGTACCGCCACCGAGCTCACCGTCGAAATCACCGACCGAAACCCCGAATTACCGCAGCCACGACTCGCCGGCACCGACGAGGAATCCGGACGCGGGCTGATCCTGGTCGACACCCTGGCCGACAGCTGGGGCGTCCGCCCCGGCGACCGGAGCAAGACCACCTGGTTCACCATCCACCTCTGAACAGCACCGACGTCGTCCGCAGCACGCGCAAGGCCGGTTCGGCCGGCCTTCCCGGACTCTCGCGGGTCTGATGCAGGTCACGGACGCCCCGGGGCGTCCGCCGCGACCACGCGGAAGCATTCGGCGACGACGAGAGCGTCGTCATCGACGACTGGAGTACGACCCAGGAACTCGCATACACCATCGCTCCGGAAGAACTCTTCATGGGCTGCCCGCCACTGTGCGACGTCGGAGTAGCCGCGTCCCTCGGCTCGCGCGAAATCGTCGTCGATCTCCTTGGTCACCACCCCGCTCGCTCGCGACGCCTACAGCAAGCACGTTCACGACACGCCCTGGTCACCATCGTCCAGGGCCCGCAGGTCGCGACTGTGCGGCAAGCCCTTCACCAGGCGCAGGAACGCGTCATGAAGCCGACCGTTGGTGGCCAGCACCGTCATGTCGCCCTCCAACACGGACGCCCCGCCCAGGTCGGTGACCCGACCGCCCGCCTCCGTGACGATGACCGGCATCGGAGCCACGTCCTCGTAACCCATCGGCGGACCGGCGATCACCACTGCATCGGCCCGGCCCGTAACCAGATCCACGATGCAGCCCATCGAGGCCATCAGGAAGACCTGCCGGTGGAGAGCCACAAGGAGTTCCTCGGGCCAGCCTGCCGGGTTGAGCGCCTGGGTCCTTGCTCCGCGAACGCTGGTCCGCTCCGTGACGCGAGCACGGTGGCCCGACCGCAGATCGGGGTCCGGACCGGGCAGCACCCGGCAGCCCAGGCCCCGCCCGGCCACGATCATCTCCTGACTCATCGGCATGTTGATCACGCCGATGGCCGGACCGTGCTCGTCTTCGAAAGCGAGATCGTTCGAGAACAGCGGCACCCTGCGAGTGAACAGAGATGTCCCATTGATCGGGTCGATGACCCATCGACGCCCGGACGACCCGCTGGTCGCACCGCCCTCCTCGCCGAAGATCCCGTCGTCCGGCACCCGACGGGTGAGCTCGTCCCTGATCAGCTCCTCGACCGCTACGTCGATCTCGGTGACTTCACTGCCGTCCGTCTTGCGACGGCTCCGCCAGTCACCGAAGAAGCCCTGCGCGGACATCCGCCCCGCACGACCGACCAGCCGAACAGCGAAGTCCAGAAGCTCCCGGTCAGCGGGAGGTGCGTCGAACACTTGGTCCATCGGATCAGCCTTTCACGACCCCCTGGTCGCCGGGTGAAGCCGGATCGACTTCCCACGCCGTGGGGCCACTTCCGATCCGTGTCGTGGAGCCCGAAGAGCCGCTTGCAGACGCGACAGGCCCGCGGAGCCCTTCGCCTCGTCGTGTCAGCGGCTCCCGGAAGGGCTGCGTGGTGCGCCGTACCAACGCCAGTTCGTCCGGCGGGGACGATCAGGTGTGTCGATGCGCCCGGTGGCCCACAGCAGGGTCGACCACGGCGAGCCGATGACGGACACGTCGCTGAACAGCCGTGCGAGGACTCGTTCGCACAAGTCCTGCGGCGGCTCCCAGACGAGATCCAGCCCACGGACGATGTCGTGGGTGTGGACGAGGGTTTCGACAACCCCCATGGCGGCGAACCCCTCCGGGTCGGAGGCACCGAACACGTGCGGGGCCAGGGCGGTGGGGGCGGTGGTGTCGACGACGGTGGCCAGCAGTCCGCCGCATGCCTCCACGACGGTCAGCAGCCCTTCAGGCCCTGCCTCCTCGTCGCCGAAGATGACATTGGCCGGGCCTTCGGGCCGATCGCGGGAGATGCGCAGCGGCACGCGAGGCGCGTCCATGGGGCGCGCAAGCCCGAACCGCAGCGCATAGGTGAGCAGGTCGTCCGCGAGGTGCTCCAGGGTCTCCCGGCACGTCCACTCCAGGTCGCCCGCTCGAACGTCCCAACGGGCCGCGGGCACACCGGAGAGTCCGTCGACACACAGGGCGACGGCTTGGCGCACGTGCTTCCCGCTGACCAGCTTGGGCGGTTCTCCTGATCGAGGCATACGGCGAGCCTACGAGGCCGGGTCGCCGTCCCCCTCACGGGGTCCCCGGCTCGGGTCGAGGACGGCACCGGCAGTCGGCGTCAACGAAGTTGAGAGTGCCACTGCAGACCCTGGAACCGGTGGCGCGATGTGCCGCCACGGCGTGCGCTGCGGCCCCGCGGACACGGAGAGGAGCGCGCGCGGGGCCGCTCCGGGAATCCGCCCTCATGGTGATGCGCGTGTAACGGTGACGGCCTGCGCTCACGACCGTCGGTCGTGAGCGCCAGAATGGTCGGTCATGGACTACCCCTCGCAGTTGTCAGCAGTGGCCGACGGCGTTCATGTCTGGGCTCCCGACGGGGCGGGCACCTGGGGTCTCGCGAACTGTGTCCTCGTCACATCCGACGACTCGGCCGCTCTCGTCGACACACCCTATTCCGAGGAACTGACCAGGCGTCTGCTCTCGTTGGCCGACGACCTGCTCCCCGACGGGGTCTCGATCGAAACCGTCATCAACACCCATGCCAACGGCGACCACTGCTACGGCAACGAATTCCTCCCCCGAGCCCACGTCGTCGCCACCCGCGCCGCGTTGGACCACGCTTGCGTCGAACCGACGCCGGCTCAGATGCAGCAACTGGTGCACGGGAGCGATCCCAAGTCGCCGCTGGGCCGGTACATGAAGAAGCACTTCGGCCGATACGACTACCGCGGACTGAATCTGCGTCTCCCCGACCGCACGTTCTCCGGCACCGAGGATCTGAAGGTCGGCTCCGTCGATGTACGCCTCATCGAGGTCGGCCCGGCGCACACGGCGGGAGACCTCATCGTCCACATTCCCCAGCGCAGCACCGTGTGCACGGGCGACGTCGTCTTCCACGGTGATCACCCCGTGCACTGGGCGGGCCCGCTGGCGGGCGTCCTGGACGCCTGCTCCCGGATCCTCGACCTCAGGCCCGACGTCATCGTTCCCGGGCACGGTCCGGTGATGGTACCCGCTCAGCTGCAGGAGTACATGAGCTACCTCACGTATGTACGCGAACAAGCCCGCGAGCTGCACCGGCAGGGTCTCTCTGCCGCCGATGCGGCGCTCGTCCTGATCGGCGCGGACAGGCATCCCCACCTTGGTCTGCCGGAGCGGCTCTTCCTCCTCGTCGCCGCGGAATACCGGCACATCGACTCCGACACCCGGCCCCTGGACCTCGTCCAGCTCGTGGCACAGGCCGCGGCGATCGCCCTCGGCCGCGAGTCCGCACGGGCCCGTCCCCAGGCATCCGTCATTCCTCACGCTCCTGCGCCCGCGAAGCCCGGCGACCAGAGCGTGGTCTAGGGGGCGTCGCCGGGGACCGGCGACATCGCCGCGGAGGTCCATGATGCGGCGCCCGGCCCTTGTGCCCCCGCCCGACCGGCGGGAGCCCAGGGGCCGACAGGACCTGCGGACCGGGACGGCACGCGGCGATCCACTCGTTCGTGCGGCACGCGGCCGGTCAGAGCCGGTCCGTCAGTTCGTCCGCGTACACCTGCGAGAGCGGCTGCGGTCCCACGTACTGCTGGCAGTTGCACTGTGCGGCCTCGTAGCGCAGGGGCTTCTTGTTCTCGTCCCAGGCCGTCGGCACCTCCACACGTTCATGGCAGCGACCCTGCTTGTCGTGCTTGGCCAGGTGGTGGGTGCATCCGCACACGGGCTCCGGCGGCCGGTGCGCCGCTTCGACGGCCAGCCGTTCCTGCTTGGCGGCGTCCAGCAGCTCCAGCTTCCGCTTGTGGCGGTTGCGCAGTGCGGTGCGTGCGGTGTCCGCCGCCCACGCGAAGCCGCCTGTCCAGAAGATGATGAGCACCCACCAGAACCAGTTCATCGGTCTCTCCCCCGTTGGCCGTGCACGGCGCGGCCCGCTTCCTGACGTCGGCACCGGCCATGCGCACCGGAGCTCCTGGGGTGAGGATAGGACCCGTTGGTTCGATCCGTATCGGTGGATACGTCACGGGTCCCACGCCGGGCCCGCGTGCGCGGGGGCGACGCGATGTCGTCGGCAGCCCTGCACCACGCTCTGCAAACGCTCTCCCTGAACCCAGTGCCTCGTCGGGTCGCGCTGTCCCTCGACGCCGCCGAAACGAGTGCGCATACCCCGTGCTGCAGGAACTCCCCATCCATTCCCGCCGAGTTGCCCACCCGGTGATCGGGAGCGCCGTCGGCCGTACCTGAAAGATTTTCGGGTGCAAGCGGCGTGGAGCAGCCGGGCTTCCGGTTCCCCCGGAGTGTCCGGGAGGCGATCGGACAAGATCTTCGCCGTTGAACACTCCACTTCCGTTGGGTGACTGTCTTGTTCACGTCGCCGCACGCCCAGGCCTCCCACGCGCCGCGCCCACCACTGCCAGCATGGAGCGCGACGGAACGATCACGTTCCGTGTCGAGGAAACGATTCTTCCGCGCAGGATCCGACCCTGCCGCGGACTGACGAGAGGAGCAGGACCGTGCAACGTCTCACCCGCCGCGATGTGGTTCGGGGAACCACGTTCGCGCTGGCAGGTGCCGTGGTTGCCGGGCCGACCGCTGTCGCCGCGGCAACAGCGTCACGGGCCGGAACCGCCGTCCCGGCCGCGCGCACCGACCGGTCCGGCCAGGCCCCGGTGGGGCGGGCGGACGATGTGCCCGACGCCTTCGACGAGATGTACCTCGGCCGTCATATCGAGGGCTGGCCGGCCATGGGCGGCGAGGGCGGTCATGGGGCCCATCACATGCATGGTGGCGCAATGAGCACCAGCCGTGCCGGCGACGGCGCGCACCCGGGCCACGCGCATCGGAGCGCGGACGCACCTGCCGAGCCCGTGGAGTTCGTGGTCCGTGTGGACGACGACGACCTCCATGTGATGCAGAACGCCGACGGGACCTGGATCAGCGTGGTCAACCACTACCAGACATACGCCACACCCCGCGCTGCGGCCCGTGCCGCCGTGCGCGAGCTCCACGGCGCCTCACTCGTGCCCGTCGTCGCCTGAGAGCGCGCCCGAGACCCACCGGAAAAGGACCAGTCCCATGGCAGAACGCAGGAACCAGGCGGACTTGACCGCCACCGAGAAGCGCAACTTCGTCGACGCCGTGCTCGAACTCAAGCGCCAAGGGCGCTACGACGAATTCATCACGACGCACAACGCCTTCATCATGAGCGACACGGACAACGGCGAGCGCACGGGTCACCGCTCGCCATCCTTCCTCCCCTGGCACCGCCGGTTCCTGCTCCAGTTCGAGCAGGCGCTGCAAAGCGTCAACTCCTCCGTCACCCTCCCCTACTGGGACTGGACAGTGGACCGATCACCACGCAGTTCGCTGTGGTCGGACAACTTCATGGGGGGCGACGGACGCAGCGGAGACGGACGGGTCACGTCGGGCCCCTTCGCCTTCGGGAGCGGGAGCTGGCCGATGAACATACGGGTCGACGGCAGGACCTTCTTACGGCGCTCGCTGGGCGCAGGAGTCACCGAGCTTCCCACCCGTTCCGAGGTGGACACCGTGCTCGCCATGACCACGTACGACGCCGCCCCCTGGAACAGCGGCTCCAGTGGCTTCCGCAACAACGTCGAGGGGTGGCGCGGCCCGAATCTGCACAACCGCGTCCATGTGTGGGTCGGCGGCCAGATGACCACCGGGGCGTCGCCGAACGACCCGGTCTTCTGGCTCCACCACTGCTTCATCGACAAGCTGTGGGCCGACTGGCAGAGCCGCCATCCGTCGTCCGGCTACCTGCCCGTCACCGCCCCGCCCAATGTGGTGGGGCTGCGGGACACGATGAAGCCGTGGAACGACGTCACACCGGAGGACATGCTCGACCACACGAAGTTCTACACATACCGCTGATCCGGACGCCGGGCGGTCTCCGTACCGCCCAGCGCACAGACGGGTCCGGCGGGCCTTGTGGGGGGCCTGCCGGACCGCACCACGCGCGGGCGCGGGGGCGAGCGTCCCTCCCCGATGGGGAGTGCTTCCCGCGCACGCCTCGGGTCTGCTCGGCGCGCGCCCCGGCGGCTGCGCCACCACTCACCCGTCCGCGCACAGAGGGCGTCCCGGGTCAGGGCGCGATGAACAGGGTCGGAAAGCGGAGCGCGAGCCACGGCTTGCGTCCCCGGGCGAACACCCGCCCGCCGCTCATGGCTCGCCACGGGCCTCGTCGGCCCAGCGCCATGAGGAGGAACGTGACGGGCTCGATGAAGATGGTGCAGTCCGAACGGTCCGGCGGCCCGGGGGCGACGTCGACCGCGCCGTCGGCGAACGTGACACCGAACTCCGGACCGCCCCAGAGGCGTATGCCGTAGGAGGCCGTCAGCCCGGCGGCGGCGTCGGCATTGACGACACGGGGCATGGCCGTCAGCAGGAACGGCACGCACAGTCCGGCTCGGGCGCGGTCGATCATGTGCGGGCGGTCGACGGCGCGTGCGAGGTCGTAGCCATGACCCAGCATGTGTGTGAGCAGGTACGAGGACAGCACGGTCTGGTCCATCGGGCCCAGCGGGGTGACGAGCGTCCGGCCGGCGGTCCCGTACGTCTCGGCCCGGGCTGCGGCCTCCAGAAACGCCTCGGCCTGCTCCACGATCATCTCCGCCAGCGGCTCCGCCGCTCGCTCGCCGAACGCCGTGAGGGCCTCGGCGTTGGCGGCGGCGAGGCTCTGGGGCGTGCCGTCCCCGTACGGGCGCTCACGACCGGCGACGAGGTCCGCCATCAACTCGTTGGCCTGTGCCAGATGGGCGGCCGCCTCGCCCAGCGACCATTCCGACCCCGGCACGGGAACGCCCGTGTCGGCCGCACCGCGCAACAGGGCGGCGATGGCTTCGGCGGTGTCCCGTATCGCCTGCCCGAGCCCTTCGGGCAGGACACCCCTGGCGTCCAGCCGCGTCCCCGGTTCCACGCCGCCTGCTCCCCTTCCGCCCGCCGCGCATGTAGCGCATGTAGCGCATGTAGCGCGCCACCCAACCAGACGGGGAACCGTCCGACAAGAGTCCGCACGCCGCCGCCGGCCTCGCCCCGTCCGGCGGACGGTCGCCGGTCGGAGCCGGCGGTGCGTCATCAGCCCCGGGAGGGGGTCTCTTGTCTCACGGGCTGCCCGGTGACGAGACCGCTCGCACTCGCTCACCACCGTGGCGTTCCATTCCCCGTCGATGGGGGCCGCTGCGCGGCCTATTGCCGAGGGGGCGTGAGGCCCGTCTCCGGGTCATCGTTCACGAGTGTGCTTTCCTCCCGTGCGTCCATATAGAGGTCGGAAACGACGACCCAGTGACCTCCCTGCCTGTGCAGAACCTTGATCGAGTAATTTCTGCGCAGCGGAAGGTCTTCGCCTTCGCGGGTCTGCTGCCCCTCCCGTTCGATGTACGTCTTGACGACGACGACGTCGTCGGTCACCCAGCGGAGCTGCGCCTGTGGTGACCCCACCTGCCTGCCCGAAGAGAAATGCGGATCGGCGAAGAGCTTGCGCAGGTAGCCGACGATGACGTCCCTGCCGCGCAGCGTGGTCCCGAAGGCGTTCGTCCAGTCCGCGTCTTCGGCGTAGACGTCCCTGAATACGTCCGCTTTCAGCTCACGGAACCCGATGGCGATCGAGCGGATCCGGTTCCGGATCTGTTCTTCGTCGGCATCCCTGTCATTCATTGCCTTCTCCAGGTTGGGGCCTGTGGATGGCGCCGAAATACGCACCGGAGTGCACGCCGGGATGGTTCGGGGAGGCTCGAAGGGCGTGGGCGGTGCGGGGTCCCCGCGGTGCAGCCGTGGACACGGCCCGGGAGGCGGGTCCCGCCCGTGTGCCGGGGGGCGGGATCGGACGACCGGCGCGCGATCACTCGCCCTCGATCCATATGCCTCATTATGCAGGTTTTGCACCCCCTGTAGCGCAAACCGCCCCTTCCACGCCGTACCCGGCAGCCCCTCCCGCCTGTTTGGCTTGTCCACGCGCATCAGGAGCACCACCATCACCGACCGCTCCGCCCACCCTCGTTCACCTCCCGGGAGGGAATGTGTCCGTACCGGAAAGCGCCACGGGTCAAGCCACCGGAGAACCCGGCCCCGGAAGCGCCGCCGGCACCCACCTCACCAGTCTCGGAACCCAGGCGGCGCGCCAGCTCGCCACCACCACGAAGTCCGAACCCCAGATGCAGGCCATCACCTCGCGGTGGCTGCTGAAGATGCTGCCCTGGGTGGACGTCAAGGGAGGCACCTACCGGGTCAACAGGCGCCTCCAGCTCAGCGTCGGCCGGGGCCGCGTGCAGTTCGAGCAGAACGGCGCCGACGACATCAAGGTCATCCCCGAGACGCTCACCGAGCTGCCGGGCCTGCGCGGCTACGGCGACATGGACGTCCTGAAGGAGCTCGCCACGCGCTTCCGGGTGCGGGACGTACGCGCCGGGCAGGTCCTCTTCGAGGCCGGTCAGCCCGTCACCGAGGCGTATCTGGTGGCTCATGGACGGTTCACCCGCTTCACCGCCGGCAAGTACGGCGAGGAGGAGGTGCTCGGCGTCGTCACCGACGGGGACCAGATGGGCGACGAGGCCATCGGCCAGTCGGACCCGCTGTGGCTGAGCTCGGTGCGGGCCGAGACCGCGGGCGTGGTGCTGGTCCTGCCCTGGGGCGTCGTCTCGGAGCTCACCGACCGGGCGCCGTCCCTCGCCGCGCACCTCGATGCGTACGCCGAACGGCAGCGACTGCCCATGAACCGCAAGGGCGAGGCCGAGGTCCCGGTGCAGGCGGGTCACGTGGGCGAACCGACACTGTCCGGCGGCTTCGTCGACTACGAGCTGGCACCCCGTGAATACGAACTGTCCCTCACCCAGACCGTGTTGCGCGTGCACACCCGGATCGCCGACCTCTACAACGACCCGATGAACCAGACCAAGCAGCAACTGCGCCTGACCGTGGAGGAGATCCGCGAACGCCAGGAGTGGGAACTGCTCCACAACCGCGAGTTCGGTCTGCTGCACAACACGGACTACGGCCAGCGCATGAGCACCTTCTCCGGTCCCCCGACCCCGGACGACCTCGACGAACTGCTCTCCATGCGCCGTAAGACACGCCTCTTCCTCGCCCATCCCAAGGCCATTGCGGCGTTCTTCCGCCAGTGCAACCGGCGCGGCCTGGTTCCGGGTACCGCCGACGTCGACGGGCACGGGATCCCCGCCTGGCGCGGCGTACCGATCTTCCCGTGCAGCAAGATCCCCATCAGCCCGCAGCACACCAGCAGCATCATCGCGCTGCGCACCGGCGAGGCCGACCAGGGTGTGATCGGTCTCCACCCGACCGGAATCCCCGAGGAGTACGAGCCCGGTCTGAACGTGCGGTTCATGGGCATCGACAGCGCCGCGATCATCCGCTACCTCGTCACCGCCTACTACTCACTGGCCGTCCTCGTCCCCGACGCCGCGGGGATCCTGGAGAACGTTCAGATCGGCCGGACCGCCGAATGACGGGACGGAGCACCGCATGACCACGGCCCCAACGTCGGAGCCCTCATTCGAACTGCCCGGCCCCCCGGACCTCGCGGGCACCCTGCGGTCCCGGCGCGGCGGGGCGGTCCCCGGGCTCAGACACCGGCCCGCCGCACCCGCCGACCCGGAGAAGGCCGCCGAGATCGACCGCAGGCTCGAGGCCTGGGCCCGTCGGCTCGACCTGTTCCCCGAGACATGGATGGGGGACTTCTCAGGCTTCCAGTTCGGCCGGGCCGTGGTGCTCCAGCACCCCGGCGCCGCCGACCTCGAACGGCTCACCGTCGCCGGCGAACTCCTCCTCGCCGAGAACGTCGTCGACGACTGCTACTGCGAGGACAGGGGCGGATCACCCCGCGGCCTCGGCGGCCGTCTGCTCATGGCCCAGTCGGCCATCGACCCCTACCACGGTACTCCGGAGCTCCAGGAACAGTGGCTGCTCGGCATGCAGGCCGACGGCCCCCTGCGGTCCTACCACTGGGCCATGAAGGACTACGCCTCCTTCGCCACCCCCAGCCAGACCGCCCGCTTCGTGCACGACATCGCGCGCCTCCACCTCGGCTACCTCGCCGAAGCCGCATGGACCGAGGCCCGCCACATGCCGCGGGTCTGGGAATACCTGGTGATGCGCCAGTTCAACAACTTCCGCCCCTGCCTGTCCGTCGTCGACGCGGTCGACGGCTACGAGCTGCCGGACGCGCTCCACGCCCGCCCCGAAATCCAGCGCATCACCGCACTGGCCTGCAACGCCACGACGATCGTCAACGACCTCTACTCCTTCACCAAGGAACTCGCCAACGACCCCACCCACCTCAACCTGCCGACGGTCGTCGCCGCCAACGAACAGTGCGGGCTGAAGGCGGCGTACCTCAGGAGCGTGGAGATCCACAACGAGATCATGGGGGCGTTCGAGGAGGAAGCAGCCCTGCTGTCCGCCACCTCGCCCCTCGTCGAACGCTACGCCCGGGGTCTCGCCGACTGGGTGTCCGGCAACCATGAGTGGCACGCCACCAACAGTCACCGCTATCACCTGCCGGACTACTGGTAGCACCAGGCAGAGCAATCCGTGATCCGACGTCATATGCACCGCAAGGAGTCCCTGTTGACCCTCACCCACTCCAGCACCACGGCAGTCCCGGTACCGACCCAGTCCACGTACCAGACGCGCGTCGCGGACTACTGGAACGCCGAGGAGAATCCGGTCAACCTCGAACTCGGCAAGATCGACGACCTCTACCACCACCACTACGGCATCGGGGACGCCGACGAGTCGGTCCTCGACGAACCGGATCCCGACCTGCGCCGCGAGCGGATCACCGCCGAACTGCACCGTCTGGAACACGCCCAGGCCGAACTCCTCGCCGGCCGGCTCGGCCCCCTCTCCCCCACCGACCGCGTCTTCGACGCGGGATGCGGCCGCGGCGGGGGGAGCATCGTGGCTCACCTGCGGTACGGCTGCCGCACGGACGGTGTCACCATCTCCGCCAAACAGGCCCACTTCGCCAACGAGCAGGCCCGCAAGCGCGGTATCGGCGACAAGGTCCGCTACCACCACCGCAACATGCTCGACACCGGTCTGCCGACCGGCGCCTATGCGGCGTCCTGGAACAACGAGTCCACCATGTACGTGGAGCTGGACCTGCTGTTCGCCGAGCACGCCCGTCTGCTGCGCCGCGGCGGACGCTACGCAGTGATCACCGGCTGCTACAACGACACGTACGGACGGGCCTCCCGCGAGGTCTCCCTCATCAACGCCCACTACATCTGCGACATCCACCCGCGCTCGGAGTACTTCCGTGCCATGGCCCGCCACCGCCTCGTTCCCACCCATGTCGAGGACCTCACCCAGGCCGCCCTCCCCTACTGGGAACTGCGCAAGAAGGCCGACCACCTCGTCACCGGCATCGAGGACACCTTCCTGACCGCCTACAAGAACGGCAGCTTCCAGTACCTCCTGATCACTGCCGACCGCGTCTGACGCGGTACCGGGGACACGGTCCGGCACCTGCGCCCACCGCGCGGTGCCGGGCCGTCCGACACCGTCGGGGCGGCGGAGGCTCACCACCTCCAGGGCCGCCGCGGTCGCCGCCACCCTCCTTCAGCCTGAGTGCGTACGCGGGGCCCTGCAACCGGCGCATCGTCGCGGGCGCAGGTCACCGGGCCCCGGTGCGGTCGCTCGCGTCGTCACGTCGCGGCCGACCAGGGCGTGTGCACGGCGCAGGCAGGACACGGTTGGCGCCGGGCCGGGATCACGGTCCCGATTTCGACGATCCGGGCGAGAAGAGGTCTCTGCCCGGCTAGAGTTGCCTATGGGATATTTTTCCGCCAGCTTGGATGATGTCAGCAGCATATGAGGGGCCCGGCCCCCGCCGAGTTGGCTCTCCCCCGTCATCGAAGCACTCCGGTGCGCAGGGTCCGAAGTGGGGGCGACATCATGACACGCAAGGTGCAGCACCTGTCCGCAACGGCACGGCGGACGGCCGCGAGATCCGCGGTGGTGGCCGCCGGGCTGGTCCTGGCGGTGGGGACCGCCGGGAGCGGGCAGGCCGCGCCCGTGCCGACGGCGGCCCGCCCGGGGAGCGCGCCGGCCTGCGGCGCCACGACCACGGCATCGTCCGCGGCGACAGCGCAGGCCTCCGGAGAAGGGGCGAAGGCGGAACCGACCGCAGCGGTCACCGGCAATGCGGGGCAGAAGCTCTCCTACAGCCTGGCCCCGGAGGCTCCAGTCGGCCTGTGGACGGGGTCGAGCGTCACCCTGCGTACGCCGGTGTCCAGGGGCACCGTCCGCCTGGATGTCACCACACACGGGTTCAGTGCCGCTTCCCTGATGATCCAGCGCTACGTACAACAGACGCATCGCTGGGTCGACCTGGACACGAAGCCGGTCGGCGACGACCACCCGGACAGCGGCGTGTTCACCTTTCCCGTCTCCGTGTCGGCGAGTCCCGGACACCCCGTCACGGTGCCCCTGCGCGTCCAGGACATCGACCGCCCCGGCACGTTGAGCGTGGCGGCCTCGGTCGACGACGGCCGCGGCCACACCTATCGCGCACCCGTGCGCAAGGCCGTCGTCGACCGGCCCACGGTCGACGTGACCGGCTGGCCGCGCGGCACTTCGCTGGTCCGGGGCGGCGCGGCGAAGGACTTCACGCTCACGGTGAAGAACACCACCAAGCGGGCCTACCCGGCGCTGAATGCCTCGTACTTCGCCTACGGCCAGAGCGGCAGCCACATCCTGTCGCCCGAGGACCTGGTCCTCCAGGAGTACCTGCCCGGCCACGGTTGGCAGCGCCTTCCGCTGAAGCAGGGCAGCTGCGACCCGGGGATGAGCACCAGGCTCAGCCCGACGGCCAGGACGCCGCTGGCTCCCGGCGCCACCGCCACCTACCGGCTCCGCCTGGCCGTGGCCCGGACCGCGCCGGTCCCCGATGTCGACGCGGGTGTGTCGGTGTCGACGGGTGACACCTCCTTCTTCTACCGGGCGCTCCCGTTCGCGATCCGAGCCCGGTAGCGCCTGACGCCCACCGCGGCCGCGGCACCCGAACCGTGGGTGCCGCGGCCGCAACGTTGCGCACTGTCAGCCCAGGAAATCCATCAGCCGGTCGTTCAGCCGCTTCGGCGCGGAGAGCGGCAGGGAGTGGTGGGTGGCTCCGGGGAGCACTGCCACCTCGCCCTGCGAGAGCGTCCGGCGGGCCCGGTCGGCGACCTTGCCGGTGCGGTGGGCGCGGCTGTGCTCCGCGAGGAGGACCAGGACCGGCATGCGGAGGTCGGAGGTCCGGGGGCGGCCGCCGGCGACGAGCTTGCGGCCGGGCACGGTGGCGGCCAGCGCGTAGAGGCGCTGCCAGGTCTCGTCCGGATCGGTACCTGCCGTCTCCCAGGCCAGGAAGTCGCGGGCGCGGGCCTCGCTCGGACGGATCAGGGTGGGCAGGGCGCGCAGCAGGTAGCCGGGGCGGAACCCGGCGAACACCTGGGTGGGGTCGACGAGGGCGAGGCGGTCGACCCGCTGCGGCGCATGCAGTGCGTATCCGGCGGCCAGCCAGGCGCCGTACGAGTGACCGCACAGGTGCGTGCGGTCGAGCCCCAGCCCGTCCAGGAGCGCGTCCAGCCAGGCCGTCAGATCGGCCGCGCTCCTCAACGGTGTGCCCCGGCGTTCGGTGCGGCCGGCGTCGCCCACCAGATCAACCGCATGGACCCGGTACCGCTCGCCGAGGGCCGGTGCGTTGGCGAACCAGACCAGGCCGGTGGCGGAGCCGCCGGGCAGTAGCACCAGTGATCTGCCGTCCGTCGGTCCGTACGTATGGACCCGGGTGCGCCCGTACGGCGTGGCGACGTCGCGCTCCTCGGTGGAGTCGGGCCAGCGCGCGCGAAGCTCGTCGTAGGCGAGGTCGAAGGCGGTCGGGGACACGGGCATTCCTCTCGCTGAGCGATAATCTCGATGAGCGAGATATTACGCAGGAGTCCGAGGGAGCGTGCATGGACGATCAGAGCCCGGCGATGCGGCTGGTTCACCTGCTGCGCGCGGTCACCGTGGAGTTCGACCTGCTCGGCGCCGAGTTCGCCGCACACCATGGGCTGCATCCCACCGATGTGCGCGCGCTGATCCATCTGCTGGATGCGGCACGGGCCGGTACCAGGGCCACGCCCGGGTGGCTGGGCGAGCAGCTGCGCCTGAACTCCGCCGGGACCACCGCGCTGGTGGATCGGCTGGAGCGGCTCGAACTGGTCCGGCGCAGCAGGGACACGGCCGACCGGCGACGCGTGCTGCTGGAGGTGGAGGAGAAGGCCACGGAACTCGGGTGGACCTTCTTCGGCCCGGTGATCGACGAGGTGGTGGTGGCCGCGGAGGGCTTCGAGGCGGGCGAGTTGGAGACGGTGCGTCGCTTTCTGACCGCGGTGCTGGAGTCCACCGGGCGGGCGCGTTCAGTCCGAGAGGGCATCGGCTGACGGTTCCGGTGATGCGGGGCGGGGCGGCAGCACCCCGTCCACTCCTCGTCTCCGTCGTCCTGGTGCGGCGCGTCCGGGGCGCGCAGCGGGCGCAGGCCCTGGCCGTTGTCGCCGGACCGCACAGGACCACGGCATTGGGCACCGGCCCGAGGGCGGGGCGCCGGGCTTCCCAGCCCTCGCGGTACGCCGGTGGTGTGGCACACGACAGCGCCTCACGGTCGGCCCGTGCCCCCGTAGGGGCACGGGCTCAGGCGTCCTCCGCCGTCGGGGCGCGCATCAGGACGATCAGGCTCCGCGCCTGGACGGTGACCCGGGCACCGGCCTTCACCTCCGTCTCGTCGCTGTCGCCGGCGGGTTCGGCCGTGTCCACCCGGACGAGCCAGTTCTCGCCGTACGCCCTCGTGGGCAGCCGGAACGCGACCGGCTCGTGATGGCTGTTCAGCAGCAGGAGAAAGGTGTCGTCGACGACCCGTTCACCGAGGTCGTCCGGCTCGGTGATGGCGGAACCGTTGAGGAACACCCCGACGGCACGGGCGTCCGGCCGCTGCCAGTCCTCCTCCCGCATCTGCTCGCCGTCCGGGCGGAGCCACAGCAGGTCCGCGACACCGCTCCCGTCGGGCTCGCCTCCGAAGAAGCGCCGCCTGCGCAGCACCGGATGCCCCGCCCGCAGCCGCACCAGCCGCCGTGTGAACTGCAGCATCAGCCGCTGGTCCTCGTCCGGGTCCCAGTCGACCCAGGACAGAGGGCCGTCCTGGCAGTAGACGTTGTTGTTGCCCTCCTGGCTGCGCCCCATCTCGTCGCCGTGGGCCAGCATCGGCACCCCCTGGGAGAGCAGCAGGGTCGCCAGCAGGTTGCGCTGCTGACGTGCACGCAGCTCCCGCACCTCCTCGTCGTCCGTGGGACCTTCGGCGCCGCAGTTCCACGAGCGGTTGTGGCTCTCGCCGTCGTTGCCGTCCTCGCCGTTGGCCTCGTTGTGCTTGTCGTTGTACGAGACCAGGTCGCGGAGGGTGAATCCGTCGTGTGCGGTGACGAAGTTGACGCTCGCCCGCGGACGGCGGCGGCCGTCCTGGTACAGGTCGGACGAGCCGGTCAGCCGGGAGCCGAGCTCGGCGAGGGACGACGGCTCACCGCGCCAGAAGTCCCGCACCGCGTCCCGGTAGCGGCCGTTCCACTCGGACCACAGGGGCGGGAAGTTGCCGACCTGGTAGCCGCCCTCTCCCAGGTCCCAGGGCTCCGCGATCAGCTTCACCCGGCTGACCACCGGGTCCTGCTGGACCAGGTCGAAGAAGGCGGAGAGCCGGTCGACCTCGTGGAACTGCCGCGCCAGGGTGGCGGCCAGATCGAAGCGGAAGCCGTCGACGTGCATCTCGGTCACCCAGTAGCGCAGCGAGTCCATGATGAGCTGGAGCACGTTGGGGTGCCGCATCAGCAGGCTGTTCCCGGTACCCGTGGTGTCGTAGTAGTGGGCGCGGTCGCCGTCCACGAGACGGTAGTAGGCGGCGTTGTCGATGCCCCTGAAGGACAGTGTCGGGCCCTGTTCGTTGCCTTCCGCGGTGTGGTTGTAGACGACGTCGAGGATCACTTCGATGCCCGCCTCGTGCAGGGCCTTGACCATGCTCTTGAACTCGGTGACCTGCTGGCCCCGGGTGCCGGTGGAGGCGTAGGCGTTGTGGGGCGCGAAGAAGCCGATCGTGTTGTAGCCCCAGTAGTTGGACAGGCCGCGCTCACGCAAGTGCCCGTCCTGGACGAACTGGTGGACCGGCATCAGCTCGATGGCCGTCACCCCCAACGACGTCAGGTGCTCGACGACCGCCGGGTGCCCGAGACCTGCATAGGTGCCCCGGACGGCTTCGGGCAGCGCGGGGTGAGCGGCCGTCAGACCCTTGACGTGGGCTTCGTAGACGACGGACTCGTGGTAGGGCCGGCCGGGTGGACGGTCGTTCCCCCAGTCGAAGAAGGCGTTGGTGACCACGGCCAGCGGTGTGTGGCCGAGGTTGTCCGTGCGGTCGGGCTCCTCCGGGCGGTCGAGCCGGTGTCCGAACAGGGAGGGGTGGCCGTCGATCTGGCCGTCGACCGCCTTGGCATAGGGGTCGAGGAGGATCTTGGCGGGGTTGCAGCGGTGGCCCTCGGACGGCTCGAAGGGGCCGTCCACCCGGAAGCCGTAGCGCCGACCGGGTTCCACGCCCGGCAGATAGGTGTGCCAGACGAAGCCGTCGACCTCGGTGAGCGGGACGCGCTGCTCCGTGCCGTCGTCGTCGATCAGCGCGAGTTCCACGCGCTCGGCCACCTCCGAGAACAGTGCGAAGTTGGTGCCGGTGCCGTCGTACGTGGCACCGAGGGGATAGGGACGACCGGGACGAGTCTTCACTCTGCGAACGTAGCCGCTTCCGCTCCGTCACAGGAGAGGCTGTGGTACGCGTCGCCGGAGCCGGGGGCGTGCCGTCCACCGGAGGGCCGAACTGGCCGGCGCGCGATACCCACGAGCCCGGGACACCGCGCTGCGATTCCCGCGGACGGAGTCGCGGAGGCCGCGGAGACCGCGAGGGCGGGGCGCGCCACCGCTGCCCGCGGCGGCTCCCTCGTGGCGGGCGACGATCAGGGGCGGCAACGGCCCTCGTATCTCCTGCACCATCCGGGTCCACCGGGGCCGTACGCAGCTGATGCGCGCGGCGCCCGGGTATGGATGAGCAGATCGTGCCCCGGTCATCGGCCGTCCGGAGAACCGACGGCATCGACAGGTGCGGACCTGTGGGCGCTCCCATGGGTGGGACGGAGGACGGTATGGACTGGCGCGTATTTGCGCAGCAGATGGCATCGATGGCGCGGGAGCTGCTGGCGGAGGAATCAGTCCACGACACGCTGGAGAGAATCACCGGCTCGGCCCTCGAACTGGTCGAGGGCTGTGACGCGGCGGGCATTCTCATCCTGCGCGACAGGGCGGTGGAGACCCTCGCCCCCACCGACAATGTGGTCCTGGCCAGCGACCGGTTGCAGGAGCGCCTGAGAGAAGGCCCCTGCTTCGACGTCGCCGTCAGCTCCTCGGAGGAACGCGTGTTCAGGATCGCCGACTTCTCCGAAGAACATCCTCGTTGGCGTCGATACGTGCCGCAGGCCCGCGAGCTGGGGCTGGGCAGCATGATGGGCTTTCTGCTGTACACCGAGGACGAGGACCTCGGCGCGTTGAATCTCTACTCACGCCGTCCCGGTGCCTTCACCGAGGCCAGCGAGACCGCCGGCTGGCTGCTGGCCTCGCACGCCGCGGTCGCCTTCTCCAGCGCACGCACCCAGGCCCAGTTGGAGCAGGCCGTCGCCACTCGCCACACGATCGGCGAGGCCATGGGGATTCTCATGGGCAGCCATCATCTGAACGAGGACCAGGCCTTCGCCGTCCTGCGGCGCTACTCGCAGGAGAACAACGTCAAGCTCCGGGAGCTCGCCCGCCAGATCTGCGAACGCGGCAGCCTCGACTGAAGCCTTGCGGGCCCACCGCGACAGCGGCGCGACGCGAGCGGGACGGTGTGCGGCGGGCGGACGACGGCCGTTCGTGGCGCTCGGGACTCACGGGAGCCCTCGCCGCCCGGCATGTACGGGTCGTCACTCCCCCGCTGCGAGGGTGCGCGCGATGACGCGTGCCGCGTCGGCGATCAGCCCGTTGTCCACCGTCGCGTCCCGGGTCTCCCTGGACGACAGCACGGCCAGCACGATCGGTGTCTTCCTGGACGTCCAGGCGACGCCGATGTCATGGGCGGAGGCGTATTCCCCGGTGCCCGTCTTGTCCCCGACGACCCAGCCGTGCGGCAGCCCGGCGCGGAACCGTTCACCGCTCGTGGTGTTGCCCTTCAGCCAGGTGACGAGCTGTTCCCGGTCGGCGTCGGCCAGTGCCCGGCCGAGGGTCACCTGCTCGAAGCTCCGGCCGATGGCCTGCGGTGTGGTGGTGTCGCGCAGGTCGCCGGGGACGGCGGTGTTCAGATCGGTCTCCCATCGGTCGAGTCGGCTGACCGGGTCACCGAGCGACCGGAAGAAACGCGTGAGACCGCCCGGACCGTCGATCTGGCGCAGCAGGAGGTTCCCGGCGGCGTTGTCGCTGTACTGGATCGCGGCGGCGCACAGGTCGCCCACCGTCATGCCGGTGTCGACGTGCTTCCCGGTGATCGGAGAGTTCGGCAGGACGTCCGCCGGCGGATAGTGGATCGCCTTGTCCAGCGGCGCGCAGTGGCCGTGGTCGCGGAGGACCGCCGCGGCTGCGAACGCCTTGAACGTGGAACACATCGCGAACCGCTCATGCGCCCGGTAGGACAGGGTCTGCCGCGTACGGACGTTGTGGGCGTGGACGCCGAGGCGCGCGGCGTACCGCCGCTCCAGCTCACGCAACTCGGCTCCGGCGCCGTGCGGTCCGGAGTACCCCGTGGCCGATGCCGCCCGAGCGGATACGGCGGGGACGGCGAGGGCGGTGGTGAGGGCAACGCCGGCCTTGAACAGACGGCGCCGCGGCAGGGGGGTGGCACTGGTCATGTGCAGAGTTCTCCCGTTGGTCGGTCGTGGATTCCTCGGGCGTTCGACGGGGCACAGCGAATCAGCAGAACTCGATCCATGTCCAAGAGTGAATGTTGAAGGCCGCATAACTTATTGCTATGAATGGAGGGATGGACCTTCTCGCGCACCTCGAGGCGTATGTTGCGGCCGTCGACGAAGCGAGCTTCTCGCGTGCCGCCGAACGGCTCGGGATCGCGCAGCCCCTGCTCAGCCGCCGCATCAAGACGCTCGAAGCGCACTTCGGCACCCTCCTGTTCGACCGTTCGCGGCGGCAGGTCGCGACCACCGACTTCGGCGTGATCCTGCTGCCGTTCGCCCAGGACGTGCTGGACCGGGCGGAGCGGCTGATGCACGTTGCCGGGTCGGCCCGGGAGTCGGCGGTACGTACGGTCGGGGTGCCCTCGGACTGCCGCCCGACGGCGCTGGCGCGCATCATCCGCGCAGGTGTCGAACAGGGCACCACGCTCGGCGTGCACGAACTGCCGCCGGACGAACGGGTGGCGGGTCTGGCGGACGGATCGCTGGCGTATGCGGTGCTGCGCGTCCTACCGGAGAACGCCGCATTTCACGTGCCGCTCGGCCTGGCGTCCGCGCCTGCGGCGAACGCACAGTCCGGTGCGCATCCTGCGCCGGCCGAGGCAGCGCCGCGGCTCCGCCCGCGCTCGGTCCACCTGGAGGACCTGCGGCCGCGACGGACCGGCGGTACGACGGGTGAGCGGCGGGCCGCGCTGCCACTTCTCACCATGACGGAGGATCAGATCCCGTACGCACAGGCACGTCTTGAGCGTGCGGTCGCCCGTGCCGGGCTGCCCGAAGGCCTGGTCCGTCCGGCCGGGCCGATGGCGACCGCGCTGGCCGAGACCCTCGCCGGGCGGGTGACGCTGCTGTGCACCGAGCCGTTCGCGCGGCAGCACGGGGCGGGCTGGGCGCCGTTGGCCGACGCGTCGCTGCACCGGGGGTACGACCTGGGGGCGTCACGGCATCCGCAGGACATGGCGAACGTACCGGACTGGCTGGCCGCGATCCTGGCGGCCGCGGTGGGTGAGGCGACGACCGTGCAGGCCACCGCGGATTCCGCGGCCGTGGGCGCGGACGCCCTGTCACGCCTGGCGGCACGCGGATGAGCGCCCGCCCCGCACTCCGCCCGGCCTACGTAGCCGGCGACGGCGCCCTACTCGACGTCGCCCAGGCGATCGCCGCGGACTGGGCGGCCCTCGGTCTGCGCGGATCATTCCTCGCGCGCAATATCGACACCGGTGAGCACCTGGGCTTCGACGCCGACGAACCGATACCGCTCGCCTCCGTGGTCAAGGTCCCCCTCGCGCTCGTGGCGCTGGACCGGATCGCCACCGGGGATCTCGACGCGGCACGACCTGTGACCGTCGATCCGGCCACCAGCAGTGTCGGGCACACCGGCCTTGCGGCATTCCGGCACCCGGCCATCGTGGCCGTCGGAGACCTGCTTCTGCTGATGCTCACGGTGAGCGACAACGCCGGCGCCGACGCCCTGTTCGACCTGGTCCCGGTGGAGGACGTCGACGCCCGGCTGCGCGCGTGGGGATGTTCCGGCATACGGGTGCGGCATCGCATGAACCGCATGTACGAATGCGCCGTGGGCGCCGCGGGCAGTGACTTCTCGCTGGCCCAGGAGATGGCCGTCCGAGAGGACCACTCGGGGCGGCACACCATCGAGACGCTGGATCCCGCCCACGCCAACCTCGGCACGGCCACCGCGCTCGTCGGGCTGCTGGAGCGGGTGTGGCGGGACGAGATCGCCCATCCCGGCGCGACCGCCGAACTCCGCAGGCTCATGGGCCTTCAAGTGTTCACCCAGCGGCTGTCGAGCGATCTGCGCGTGGACTCGATCCGGGTCAGCGGCAAGACGGGGACCTTCCTCCATCTGCGGCACGAGATCGGCGTGGTGGAGGCCGAATCGGGCGACCGGATTGCCATGGCCGCACTGACCCGCTCCGACCGCCGGGCCGGTCTGGCACCGGACATCGACCTCGCGATCGGCGCCGACGCGCGCCACGCGTTCGAGGCTCTGCGCCGCTGAGGCGGCTGACGGAAAGCCCGCGATCCGGGTTTCGATCGCAGCGACGCCGCACGCAACCGCCGACAGACAGACAGACAAGCAAGCAACGCGGACGAGCGGTTCACCCGGATGGTTCGGGATGGCACCTGGGCAGGTCACCCGCCGGGCGGGACGGGGCCGGGCCTGTGAGGCTGCACCGTGGAGGTGGGCCATGGAACGGGTGAGCGCGGACGTGTGCGTCGTGGGGGCCGGTTTCGCGGGTCTGGCAGCCGCACGGCACCTCGCCGGCACGGGGCGTGAGGTGGTGGTGCTCGAAGCCAGGAACCGGGTGGGCGGGCGCGTGTGGAACCGGGAGCTGCCCGACGGCACGGTGGTCTCCACGGGCGGCACCTGGCTGGGCAAGGGCCAGAAACGGATGTTCCAGCTCTGCCGGGAACTGGGGCTTCGGGTGTACCGCCAGTACGACGGGGGCGATCACCTCGTACGGCTGGACGGTCGGAACAACCGCTACCGGGGGAACGTCCCCAAGACCGGCCCGGCGGCGCTCGCCGCCCTGGGACTGTCGTTCGGGCGCCTGAACCTGATGGCGCGGCGGCTTCCGGTGGATGCCCCCTGGCGGGCCCGCACCGCCCGGGCGTGGGATGCCCAGACACTCGGGCAGTGGTTGTCCCATCCGCTCAACGTGCCCTCGTCCACCGCCCGCACCCTCCTGCACTCCACGATGAACCTGCTGTTCTGTGCCGACCCGGCGGAGGTCTCGCTGCTCGGCGCGCTGGTCCTGGCCCGAGGCGGCGGCGGTTTCGGCTACTACACCAGCACCCGGAAGACGGAATCCCACCTCGTCGACGGCGGCGCACCCGAACTGGCCCGCCGGATGGCCGAGCACCTGGGCGACGCGGTGCATCTGTCCTGCCCCGTCCGGCGGATCGCCCACGACAGCACCGGTGTGCTGGTCCTGTCCGACGCGCTGGCCGTACGGGCACGGCGGGTGATCGTGGCCGCCCCACCCGTACTGGCAGGCCGGATCGGCTTCGACCCACCGCTGCCCGCGACGCACAGCCATCTGCTCCAGCGCGTGGTGCCCGGGGCGATCATCCGCGTGCACACCCAGTACCCCGAGCCGTTTTGGCGACGGCAGCAACTGTCGGGACAGACACTCGCCCCCCAGTCGCCGGTCCCCATCACCATCGACCAGACACCGCGCTCCGGGCAGCCAGGAGTGCTCAGCAGCTATGCCTTCGGGACCGGGGCCGTACGACTGGGACGACTGGACCCCCAGGAACGGCAGGACATCTGGCTGGACGCGCTCGCCGAGCGGTTCGGACCCCAGGCGCTCCGCGCCACCGCCTACCTGGAGACCGACTGGTCCGCCGAACCGTGGTCCCTGGGCGGGATGATCGGGCACTTCCCGCCCGGCGCGCTGACCGCCTACGGCAGCGCGCTGCGCGAGCCGGTGGGGCGCATCCACTGGGCGAGCACCGAGTCGGCGACGCACATGCACGGCCTGATGGAGGGGGCCGTGCGCTCCGGCGAGAGAGCGGCCCGCGAAGTACTGGCCGCGCTCTGACCCCGGCCGTGTGCCGTGTGCCGTTTGCCGTGGAGGAACCTACGGCCACCCGGACGCGCCAGGCGACCCGCTCTGTTGGGCCACGGGGTGCTGCGGGCCGCCTCTCGAGGGCGGCGGTGACGCGTATGGAAGTCTGTCCGCATGGATTCGTTCGCCGACCGGCTTCGCGACGCAGGCGAGTGGTGGTCGGCCGCCGTCGAGGAGGCACAGGAAGGCCGCTGGGTCCGTGATGCCGTGGAACGGCAGGTGATGGCGGACATGCGTGCCGCCACCAACGCCCTGCACGGCGGCCGGACGGCCCCGTTCACGGAGGACTCGTGGCACGTGCGCATCGGGCGGATCGCCAACTGGGCCGGAGTACTCCGGCTGGCCGCCCGGGCAGGCGGGTGGGAACTCCGGCCCGTCGTCGGACGCAGCCCGACGCGCCCGGCGGGCATGGCCGAGCTGCTGTCCGGCATCTACGCGGTGGGCGAGCAGGGCGAGCTGTGGATGCGGCAGTTGCTCCGAGGGGGCGGGCCACCGCCCGGTCACGAGATCGCCGGGGCCGAGGGCTTCCTCACCGGTCCGGGGTCCATCGAGGATCTTGAGCTGTTCTTCTACGACTGAAAGCCGCCGCCTCTCGCCGGGGCACCGCCGGGACCTCCGCAGGACTCCGCCGGGCCGCCCGAGAGGACCCGAGGCGGCTGCCGCCTTGCCGGCGCCCGGTGTCGGCCGAACGGGCGGAAGATGACGTGCCCGCCGTCGCCCGGCCCCTGCTGCGGGAAGGGCGATGGCATGCGCCACCCACCCGACTCCGTCGCCGGGTACTCCGGTGCCCCTGGGCTCCTCGTCGGCGTGCCCGGCGGGCCGTGTCGACCGGGTGGGCCCTCTGAACCGGCGGAAGCGTCACGGGCGCGCCGACCGCCCTCGCTGCCGCCCGGCGGGTCCGGCAGCTGCCGGCTCCGCCGTCACCGACGGATCCGCGAGCACGACACGGACCGCGCCGGGGTCACCGAACGGGCCCGGGCCCACTGACGCTCCTTTCGCATTCCTCGCATCGAACGGCAGGTGGTCACGTGAGAGCCTTTGTTCTCCGGAAGGTCGGTGAAGTCGGCGTCATCGACAAGCCGATCCCCGAACCCGGCCCCAACGACGTGGTCGTGCGCACCACCGCGGCCTTGGTGTGCACGACCGATGTGCACGTCATGAGGGGTGTGATTCCGGTGGCTCCGGATGTGGCACTGGGGCACGAGGCGGTCGGTGTCGTCCATGCGCTCGGTTCGGCCGTCGAGGGACTGGCCGAGGGCCAGCGCGTCGCGGTGGCCGGGATCACGCCCTGCTTCCAGTGCGATTCCTGCCAGCGCGGATTCTCCTCGCAATGCCGAGGGAAGATGCTGGGAGGCGCCCAGTTCACCAATCGGCGGGACGGGACCCTGGCCCAGTACTTCCTCGTCAACAACGCCCAGGCCAACCTGGCGCCGATTCCCGACGGCCTGTCCGACCACAAGGCGGTCTACGCGACCGACATGCTCTCCACCGGCTTCGTCGCCGCCGAGCACGCGGAACTCGGGCTGGGCGAGACCGTCGCGATCTTCGCCCAGGGCGCGGTGGGACTGTCGGCGACGATCGGCTGCCGGCTGCGCGGCGCGGGCCTCATCATCGCCGTGGAGTCGGTGCCCGCCCGTCAGGAACTCGCCCGCCGCTTCGGCGCCGATGTCATCGTCGACTACACACGGTGCGATCCGGTCGAACGGATCCTGGAGCTCACGGACGGCGAGGGGGTCGACGCGGCCATCGAGGCGCTCGGCACGCCCCGGACCTGGGAGGCGTCCTTCCGGGTCACGAAGCCGGGAGGCCGCATTTCCAACGTCGGGTACCACGGGGAGGTGCCCGAGCCGCTGAAGATCCCCCTGGAGCCGTTCGGCTACGGCATGGCCGACAAGCAGGTCTACGGCGGCTTCAACCGCGGAGGCCGCGGATGGCTTCGGCGGATCTTCCGGTTGATGGAGACGGGAAAGGTCGATTCGACGCCGATGACCACCCACGAGTTCGGCTTCGACGAGATCGGACGGGCGTTCCGGATGATGGAGACGAAGGAGGGGGGAATCATCAAGCCGCTGATTCACTTCGACGCCTCCGGCGCCTAGGGCCTGTTGCGAAAGTCGATCTCCGCCGTGAATGATCACGCTGTGTCGGGCGTGGTGATTTGACGAGCGAGCAGTTGGCACGGCTGGGATCGTTGTTGCTGCAGGGCGCCGAGCCAGGCCATGCGCCGGGTGTCAGTGCCGCGTGCTACCCATGCGTGCATGACGGATACGCCGTACGACGAACTGCTAGGAATCATCGACGAGTTCACCGAACAGCTGGCCCCTCGGGCGCGGTTGGCGTGCCTGTACGGTCTGATGGCACCCTTGCTCGACCGCATCGAGCGAGAGGACGAGGAGCTGAGCGACAGCCCCGTCCTCTCGACCCCGGACGCGGTGCGTGAGCTGCGCAAGGCTGCCGCGGGAGAGCCGGTCGACATGGACGCGATTCATGAGCAGTTGACCGAGGTGGGTTTGTGCTATTCCGAGGACCAGGACCCGGAGCGGCACATCGTCTCCCAGTCGGCCTACGCGGCCGCGGCCTGGCTACAGCTGCTGGCGGGGCGGAAGCTGCGTACCACGGCATACCTCGAGGGCGATGACGAGGATCTGGTGCCACCGTTCGCCCCGTCAGCGTTCTCGAGGATCGTCGACCTTCTGGCCTGGACCCGGTCGGACCAGGTGTATTTCCACTGGGAGGACGCCCTCGCCGATCCCGAGGACTGCGATCTTCCGGCTGCGGTACGCGAGCTCCGGGCGATGCACCTGGAGATCAGCGGATTCGGCAGGGAGCGGTACTCATGCGACTCGTCTCTACCGGCCGAGTGACCGAGTGGTGTGGGCCGTGACCGTGTTACTTCGTCACCGTGCCGGACGCAGAGTCCGCCGTGATGTCGGCGATGGTGTTCCTGCGGCCGTCGCCGACATCACGTGGAGGCCGCCGGGGCCGGTGTCAGTGGACCGTTTCGAGATGGTCGGCGCCCGGGCGCCCGGCGCTCAGGTGGGCGGTGAGGAAGCGGGCGGCGCGGTCGAGTGCGGCGTCCGCCTCGTCGAGGCGGCCGTAGTGGTGCTGGAAGACGTGGGGGAGGCCGGGGCCGACTTCGAGCGTGACCTCGACACCGTCGGCGCCCGCGCGGCCGGCCAGCCGGACCGCGTCGTCGAGGAGCACCTCGTTGGCCCCGACCTGCACGAGGAGTGGCGGCAGTCCGGAGAGGTCGGCGAACACCGGACTGGCCAGGGGATGCGCCCTGTCGCCTGCACCGACGTAGAGATCGGCGTAGGCGCGCACGTCGGCCTCTGTGAAAATGGGGTCGGCGCTCTCCTTGGAACGGATGCTTCCGCCAGCGAGAGTGAGGTCGGCCCAGGGGGAGAAGACGACCACGGCGGCTGGTTGCGGCAGCCCGGCCTCCCGGGCGGCGAGCAGTGTGGCGATGCTCAATCCGCCACCGGCGGAGTCACCGGCCATGACGAGGTCTTGTGGGTCGGTGCCCGACGCCAGCAGCTCGCGGTAGGCCGCGAGCCCGTCGTCGACGGCCGCGGGGAAGGGGTGCTCGGGCGCCAGCCGGTAGTCCACCGACGTCGCGCGCAGCCCAGCGCGGCGGGCCAGTTCACCGACCAGCCCTGCGTGGGTGTCCGGTGAGCCGATGACGTAGCCGCCGCCGTGCAGGTAGAGCAGTCGGCCGCGGCCGGAGGCTTCGGCCGGCTCCAGCTCCAGGGTGGGCCGCCCGCCCAGGACGGTCCTGCGGGTGACCACGTCCTCCGGTGCGGGGCGGGTGATGGCCGAGGCGAAACCGCTGCGCTGCTCCTCGGGAGTGGGCCGCGTCTCGCTACGGGGGGCGGAGCGGAGTATGGCGTCCAGTGCGTCGCGTTGCTGTCGGGACATGTGGGGCCTCCATGGGTCGGGGTGCGAGGATGGATTCCTGGGAATCCACCTGCCTGACTCCAACCGGATTCCGAGGAAGATGATTCCCGGGAATCTACTGGAAGGCCAATATGAGCCACATCACTCCGATCTTCACCGATCTGGTCCGCGTCGAGACCCGGCTCTACAACGCGGTGAGCGCGCGGTTGCGCGACGAACAAGGGCTGGGGCTGGGACAGTTCGAGCTTCTGGAGATCATCGACCGCGTGCCGGGGTGCCGCGTGCTCGACATCGCCGGCGAACTGGCGATCACCGTGGGGGCCGTCAGCAAGGCGGTCGACCGGCTGGTGGCTGCGGGCTGGTGCCTGCGGGTCGCACACCCCCAGGACCGCCGCTCGTCCGTCCTCCGCCTCACATCCGCGGGTGAGAAGCAGCTGTCCGCTTCCCGCCCCATTGTCGAAAGCGAGCTCATCTCACTCACCGCGGCGGTCCCCCCTGACGACCTGGCCCGCATCGCGTCAACCCTGGCCGCCCTTCGCGCAACCCTCGAGGCAGGCCCCCACGGCCGGCCGGGATGAGGGGACATGACCCGCGAATGGCATCCGACTCCCCAGAGTTGAGTGCTCGGCCCCGCAAACCAGTTGGGCGCCGGGCCGCATACCGGCGGTGAAGGGGAGGCCGAAGCGGTCGACGCCGTGGACGATCCGACGATCAGCCGGGGCCGGTGGTGGCCGGACCCCGTACCTCCAGGACAACGGCCGAACCGGCCACGGTCCGGTCCTCGTGCATGGTGATCACCTGACCCGGCCGAAGATGCTGCCAGCCCGAGCGGTCGAGAGGGTCCAGCCGCACCGTGGCCCGTCCGCCGGGCGGCAGGACGGGTACGTACTCCACCCAGAGCCGGGCGATGGCGAGGCGCGGTTCGCCGTTCGGGGCAGGGTGCCCGATGTTCCACATCGGGCGCAGAACGCCGGCGCCCGGGACCGGCGTGCGCCGCCGGGCTTCGCCCACCGGCCGGAGGGTGAGGTCGGCGCGGATGATGCCGTTGCGGGCCTCGCACGCGCGCCAACGGCACCACGCCGCGCTCCTCTCCAGCCCCAGTTGACCGGCGGCAGTGGCCAGCGTGTCCCAGAAGCCGGGCGGAAGCGGTCGGTCGCCGCGCCGTTCCTCCAGCACCCCCAGGGCCACGTCCCACTCGTCCACGGCGAGGTGGTCCCAGACGTCGCTCACGGTGATCTCGTTCGCGGTGGCGATCCGCTCGGGCACCAACAGGGAGTGGGCTTCGAGGAATTCGGGGAGGTCCATGCTCCGATTCTGGATCACCGGCCGTCCCAGTCCATGCTGCGCAACGGACTCCCCCTGGCTGCCGTCGCGGAGTTGGCCGTCGCCCCCGGGCTCTCCCTGCCCGGCGACCGCATCGGTGGGCACACCGTCGTCATCGCCGGGCCGGCGGGCGTGGTGGTGCTCTCGACACCGCAGTTCCTGGTGCTGGGCACCGGCAGCACCGCGCTGATCCGGACGGCGATGGTCGCCGTGCGGATCGTGATGTCCGCCCGCTACGGGCCGATGGCCGCGATCCTCACCGAAGGTTCGACGCGGCGCGCGGGAGTCCGTCCGGTCAGCCGGTCGGAACGGGCCCGAGGGCTCAGCCGGCCCGGCCGGCCGCCCGCAACGGGCATCCGGTGCCGACGCGTGCGTCCAGGTCCGCCCGCAGAGCGGCGAGTTCGGCGATGCGGGAGTCGATGACCTGGATCTTGTCCTGGAACAACGCGGACAACGCGTCTGCCGTGTCGGGCGCCTTGCGCAGGTCCTCGCCATGCCGGGCGATCTCGGCGAGCGAGAAGCCGAGCGTCTGCGCGGTGCGGATGTAGTGCAGCCAGGTCACGGTCTCGGGCGGAAAGTCCCGGTAGCCGTTCGCCAGCCGTCGCCCCGTGACGAGGCCGATCTTCTCGTAGAAGCGAATGGTGTCCCTGCTCGTACCCGCTTGCGCGGCCAGCTCCCCGATGCGCATGGCCCTCCCCCGGACTATGGGCTTGACCTTGGAGCGTACTCCACTGTTTACGGTGAGGCGTCGCTGCCGAGAGACCGACAGGAGCCTCGTCGTGATCCGCCCTTCCTCCCCTTCCCGCGAGTCCTATCTGCGCGTCGTACGCGCCAGTGCCTGGTACGACCTCGTCGTCACGGCGGGATTTGCGACACCATGGACCTATGCACTGCTGCACGGCGCGCTCTCGTCGCTCGGTGACGCGCTCGGGCTGGGCGCCCTGCCGGCCCTCGACCCGATGCAGACCCTGTACGCGAACCTGATGGGGTCGGTCGTGGTCGTCTGGGCGCTGCTCCGGATCGCCGGGCCCTTGCCGCTGCACGGGCTCCTGGACGGTGTCGCGCGCACACTGTTCGCCTCGTGGCAGGCGTACGCACTGGCCGGCGGCGTCACGCGGCTGCTGTGGCTCTTCTTCGCCGTCGAGGTGGCGTTCGGTGTGGTTCAGCTCGTGCCGTGGCTACGGGCGCATCGCATCGGCCTCGTGGACGACCGGGCCGACGCACACCCCGGCAGCCCGTTCACCGCTGAGGGGCGGTGACGTTCCCGGAACCGGCAGGAAGCTCGGGAACCCCCAACCCTCGCGATGCCGGGCCGGACGGAAGTCGGCCGACCGGTGCGCTGCCACCGGCGGCCATGCACGGGCCGCCGGCCGCTCACCGGTAGCGTGCCCGTCCGGCCGCGGCGGCCACGGTGAGCGGCACCGTCAGCAGCGCAGCGAGCCAGAACAGCGGCCGGTAGGCGTGCGCCTGGGCGGTGGAGGCGGCGAGGCTGCCGGCGAGGGCACTGCCCGTGTAGAGCGCGACGCCGAACATGGCCACGCCGGTCGCCCGGGCCCTCGGCGACAGGGTAGTTGCCCAGGACTGGATCGTGGAGTGCATGAACGACCAGCCGCCGCCGAGGAGCAGTGCGACCACGGCGAGTGCCGCGATGGACTGGCTGTACCCGGCGAGCAGGTACGCGACGGCCACCTGGACACCTCCGGCCACGATCAGGCGCACCGGGGACCATCGCCCGACGAGGCGCCCGACCACCTGCGCCGCCGCCATGGACCCGGCCCCGTAGAGGGCCGCGACCGTACCGGCCAGGGCGGTGGGCACTCCGTGCGCCTCGAGGGCCGGCGCCAGGTAGGTCAGGAAGCCGAGCAGCACCGCGCCCTCCAACAGGGCCACCGCCATGACGTACCACTGCCACCGTGAGCTCAGGACGACACGGAAAGGGGCCAACAGGGAGCCGACGGGGCCACGTTCGGGCTCCGGCAACCGGCGGAGAGCTGCCACGAGGAAGGCGGCGGGCAGGGCGGGAAGAGCGAACACCAGCCGCCAGCTCACGTACTGCGCCAGCCCCCCGGCCGACACGGTGGCCACGGCGGTGCCCAGCGCGAAGGCGGTCATCAGTTCGCTGAGCGGGCGCTGCCGCACCGCCGCGGGCACGGTGTCGCCGACGTACGTCAGGGACGCGCCGATGGAGGCGGCGAAGAACCCACCGGCCACCGCACGTGCGCCGATCAGTGCGGGAGCGTTGGGGGCGAGTGCCGAACAGAGGGCGGCGAGCGCTGCCCCGGTGAGTGACAGCCGCATCACCCGCACCCGGCCCAGCCGGTCCCCGGCCAGGCCCCACACGGGCTGCATCAGACCGTAGGCGAGGAAGTAGCCGCCGGCGGCGAGCATCACGGTGGGCAGCGGTGCTCCGAGACGCCGGCCGATGAGGACGAGCATGGGCGCGATGCAGAAACGGTCGAAGTTGCTGACGAATCCGGCGGTCTGCAACAGCCGCAGGGCGGACGCGGGCAGTGTTGCCACCGGTGCCGACGCAGTGCTGGTGGTCACGGGCCGGGTGCTCCTTTCCGAGCCGTCCGACGGGGACGGGGAGAGAGGACGAAGTGGGGTCGACCGCGTGTGAGGACGTGGTCCGACACCAGCTCAGCACCGGGCCGGTGGGGGCGGGGGCCGCAGACTATTACCATCGCTGACAGCCTGCCGGGCCGTCCCCGGTTCCGGGCGACGGCAGCATGGAGAGGCGCCCGGGTCCGGGGACGCGCGCCGGCCGGAGGACAGTCACGATGACGGGGGAAACCGACACACGTGGGCACGTGCACATCACCCGCCGCCGACGGCGGCTCTTCTTCGGCCGCGTGTGACGGCGTGCGGTGCCGGATCCGGTGAGCGGCGCGGGCTCTCCCCCGGCCGGCTCACCGCACCGTGAACTGGGAGCCTTCCTGCGCTCCCGTCGCGAGCGGCTGGCGCCCGCGGACGCAGGTCTGCCTCAGGCACCCGGCCGCAGGACGCCCGGGCTGCGGCGCGCCGAGGTGGCGAGCCTCTCCGGTATCAGCCTGTCCTGGTACACCTGGCTGGAGCAGGGGCGGGTGCGCACGTCCGAGCAGGTGCTGCGGGCTGTAGCACGGGCGCTGCGCCTGGACGCCGCGGAGACCGCCCACGTGCTGTCGTTCGTCGAGGAGAGCGGACCTCCAGGCGAGACTCCCACCTGGGTGTCGCCCAACCTGCTCACCCTGGTGCAGACCATGACGCCGCACCCGGCGGTGGTGCTCGATCCGCACTGGGACCTGCTGGCGTGGAACACCGGGTACGCCGCGCTGCTCACCGATCCGGCACGGCTGCACCCGAAGCAGCGCAATCTGCTGTGGCTGGTGTTCCGCTGGCCGCCGGCGCGCGCCCTGCTGGCCGACTGGGAACGGGAGGCCCGTGCCCTGCTCGGCCAGTTCCGGTCCCGCGCCGCGCGCCGACCGCAGGACCCCCGATTCGCCGAACTCGTCGACGAGTTGCTGTCCGACCAGGATGCGGCCCGCTGGTACGAGCGGCGGGAGACGGCCGGGTTCCAGCCCTCCGTACGTCATTTCCGGCACCCGGTGGCAGGTGACCTGCGGCTGCGGTACGTCAAGCTGGCCGCGGTCGACGAGCCCGGTCACCACTTCCTCGCCTACCTGCCCGACGACCGGGAGTCCGAGGCCGCCCTGCGTCGTCTCCAGGGTGGGGTCTGAGGGTGCCGCGGGTTACCCGGCGGGTCGGAGGCCGGACGTGCGAACTGCTCACGCCGTGCGGTCGACCGGCCGGAGCTCCGCGGCGGAGCCGTTCAGCACCGGCTCGCGCAGGCGTGCCTGCTGAACCGCCGTAAGCGCCCGGACCACGAAGACACCGGCCACGGCCGCAGCAACGACGGCCGCGTCGACCGCCAGCAGCAAGCCCACGTCCGTGTAGGCACGCGCGATGATGTCGTCCGTGGAGAGGTTGGTCGTAAGACCGACCCCGCTCAGCGTGGCGACCAGCCACAGCCCCCACCACCAGTTCACGGCGTGCGGCAGCCGGGTGCCCGGGGCGCTTGCCTGGTGGACATCCGCGACGATCCCGCGGGGCACCCACAGGTTCGCGACGGGCACGACCCAGCCCGCATACACCCACGGCCAGGCGTAGCGCGGCCGCTGTCCGGAGAGCACCTGCGCGTTGTCCCGGACGCGCCACAGCCACATCAGGAACGCGACCGCGCAGAGCGCCGTCACTGCGTCGCCCACGGAGCTGACGATGTGGTAGGTGTCCTCCATACCGGTCAAGGTGCGGTGCTGACCGTCGCCCTGGTCCGGTGGCCCGGAAGGCGGCATCCCGGCCGTGGCGAGCCGTATCTGCCACAGGGCCCGGGCCGCCCAGGCGAGGCCCGCGAGAAGCAGGGCGGCCACCGCGGAGCGGGACACTCCTCGGACCGGGCGGAGGCCGGGTTGCGTGCTGTAATCGTTCATGCGTTCATACTGGCTTACGCGAGAGCGCGCCCGCCAACTGTGATCCCCGTGGCGCGTCTTGGCAGCGGCCGAGCAGGCAACCGGCCTGTTGCGCGCGGGACGGGAGGAGGGCGAGGCCGTCAGCCGCGCCTCACCGTTCGTTGTCCCTGTCGCTCAGCCATTGCCCGAATTCGGTGGCGACGATGCGCTCGTCATGCACCCCGGCAGCGGCGTCGGAGGCCAGCCAAACGATGGGTGGGCCCATCACCTCGGGTGACAGGACCTTCTGGCCGCGGGGCACGGCGCCGGACGGGAGCATCCCCGTGGCGGTCGCGCCCCCCGGCAGCAGGACGTTGACGGTGACGCCCGTGTCCCGCAGGTCGGCGGCCATGATCCGGGACAGCGCATCGCTGCCGGCACGCGACGGCCCGTAGGGGACGAAACCGGCGCGGTGCATGGTGGACCGGCTCACCGAGATGTTCACGATGCGGCCGGTGCCGGCGGCCAGCATCCGCGGCGTGATCTCGCGTGCCACCAGGAAGTAGCCGGTCAGATTGGTCTCGATCACCTCGCGGAAGCCGGCGACCGGCACCTCCCAGAAGCCCTGCGGATGCGTCATGAACTGCGGGTTGACCGTGCGCATGCCGATCCCGGCGTTGTTCACCAGCATGTCGATGCCGCCGAGCCGCGACCACGCCTGGTCGACCGCCCCTGCCACCGACGCCTCGTCGCGTACGTCCAGCTCGATGCCGACCGCGCCCGGCAGTTCGGCGGCAACCCGGCTCGCGCGTCCGCCGGACCGGCCGGTCAGCGCGACCGTCGCTCCCGCGGCGGCCAGGGCGGAGGCCATGGCGAGTCCCAGTCCGCTCGTCCCGCCCGTCACCAGCACCCTCATCCGGCGGCCTCCTTCCTGCGCACGGTCCGACCGTGCCCGGCTGCCGTGCTCTGCGGCAGCGTTGAAGCACTCATGGGCGCGACGCCAGGACGTGGAGCACCCTCGAAGTCAAGGCGCGGCCGGAGTCCGGGCCACCGGGTCCCGGCTGCGGCCGCGCCCTGCGGGGCGGGCGGCGGGTGCGCGCACCATGGCCGGGCCGAAGCCCGGACCCCGGCGTCACTTCGTGATCGGGTTCCGTTCGGCGCACCGCGCATCCGCCGGCTCAGCCGGCCGCCGACTCGGCCGGACGACCGCTCCGGGGCGGATCGACGGGGAGGTCGGCGGACGTGGTGCGGTAGCGGCGGCGGAAGGCGGCGAGCAGTTCGTCCGTGGCCACGGCGCCCGCCGACACGGCCTGGTGCACCTCGCGGAAGTAGCCTTCGTAGCCCGCTGGAGTGTAGAGGCAGAGCGCGCGGGTGGTGGCAGGTCCGGCGTTGCGGAAGCCGTGCGGGCTGCCGCGCAGTGCCGCCAGGACCGTGCCGGGGCCCGCGGCGATCTCCTGCTCGCCGTTGTGCAGGGTGAGTTCGCCCTCCAGGACGTAGAAGTACTCGTCATGCGCCTCATGGATGTGCGGGCGCGCCCCCACCGTGCCCGGGGCGAGGGTGAACTCCTCCAGGGCGAAGCGCCCCTCGGTCTCCTCGGCCGTCAGCCGGAAGAGGTGTGCCACCCCGGCGACGTCGATGAGTTCACCCTCGGCGGGGCGACGGAGCAGGGGACGGGGGTGTTCGGTGTTGGTCACCGCCGCATTGTGGCAAGTGCCCACCGCTGCCACCAAAGAGATTTCGGGAGGGATGCCGGCGTGTCGGGATGAACACGCCTCCCTGGCCCACGGGTGCCCCCGGCCTCCGGTCACCGAGCGGATCCGGGAACCGGGATGCGCTCGGCTCCCTCGCTCGCCCCCTGGTCCCCCTCAGGAGGCGCCCCCGCGCGGGGCTCGACCGCACGCCGGACCCGGCCATCAGTCCTCCCGGGCCTGCCGTGACGGGAAACGGGACGCCGTGCGGTGCCGGAAGGCGTAGAGGGACGCTGCCGAGATCCGGCCGGCCACCAGCACACCGGCCGCCGGCAGGGCCAGCAGCAGGAAGGGCCCCGGGCCGAGGGCGGGCCGTGCCAGATACTGCACGGCGACCGCACCGGCACCCACGGCAAGGCAGAAGGCGGCGAATCGGAGCCTGCGCCGGAACTCTGCGTCGTGCGGGGCGGCGGCCGCTCCGGCGAGGGCGGCGACGTAGGCGACCAGTCCCATCGAGGCCACCAGTGCAACCGGTGAATCGGGGGTGTCCACAAGGCGGGCGGCCACGACGACGACCGCCCCGACGGCCGCCGCTATGGTGACGGCATGGGCCAGCAGACGCCGCGGCATCGTCGTACCCGGTCCTTCGGTCCGTGTCACCGGCCCCTCGAGGCTGAGCCGGGCGGGTGCGGCCGGTCCGGGCCGACGGCGCAGGAACGGCAGCGCCGTGCCGCTCAGCAGTGCCGCGCCGACCACCACCGCGTCAAGGTACGGAGCGGTACCGTCCGGAAGCGCCGACGGGAACCATGCCGCGGCCGTGAGCACGCCGTACCCCCCGGCGCACAGGGACGCCGCCCGCGGCGGGCACAGTGCGCCGCAGGCCAGGGCGACCAGCGAGACGGCCAGGACGGACAGCGCCGCCGTCAGCGCGAGGCCCAGTCCGAGCACGCCGGTGATCGCGCGCCACCACATCGTGGCGAGCTGCACGGACCGGCCGGAGCCGAAGGGCTGAGAGGGATGGAGCATGCATCCGACGCACAGTCCGGCCCACAGGCCGCCTGCCAGGAGCGCCAGCCGACCCGCCAGCCTGCGACCGCCGCGGACGCCGCCCCACGCGGCGACCGTGTGCCGGATGCCGAGGCCCAGTACGGCTCCGGCCGGGAGGAGCAGGGGGATCGCGAGCCAGGTGTAGACGGGGCGGAGCGTGTCGAGCTTCAGGAAGCCCAGTCGCACCCCGGTCAGCATGACGTCGAAGCTGTCCCCCAGCAGCAGGTTGACGGTGAACATGGCGACACAGCCGGTCAATGCGGCTTCCCAGGCGCTGAGCTCGCCCGCCAGGGCGGGGTGCCGCACGGCGGCCCTGCGGCGCCGGAGGGAGGGATGGGTGGCGAACGGTGCGCCGCCGTAGCCGCGTTCCGCCGGATCCGGCGCACCCTGGGTCGCGCGAACGGCGACCGCGGCGGCACGGAGCGCTCCGGTGCTCGGCGGACTTTGCGCGGCCAGGCACACGAACCACTCGTCCAGCTTCCGTCGGCGTTCCTCTCCCTTGTCCGAGCCGGGGGGACCGGTCACGGCGAAGGCGTCGGCATGCAGTTCCCGTGACTGGAGGAAGGTGTTGCGGGCCGCGTAGAGCGTGTAGGTGAGCAGGGCGAGATGGAAGGTGAGCCGGAGCAGGTACGCACCGTCGCCGGCCTGCCCGGACAGGGCGAAGCAGCACGTGGCGGCGAGCAGGACGATGAAGGCTCCCCACAGCGCGGTGACGCCATGCGTGACGTCGAGGTCCCGGTGGCGGATGTGGCCGAGTTCGTGGCGGACGACGACCTCGAAGGTGGCCGGCTCCTTGTCGTGGAGCTCCTCCATACCGCTCGCGAGTTCGATGTGCCGGCGCCGCCAGTGGCCGAAGGCCACCGCGTTCTTGGTGTAGTCGGCGGCGTTCAGCCACACCCCGTGGACGCTCACCCCGGCCTCGTCCGCCAGCTGGTGGACGGCGTCGGCCAGGTCCGGCCGGTAGCCCCGGGGCGTTCCGGTGCGCGGCGTGGGGTACAGGCGGCGCAGCCCGCGGAACAGGATCTGCTGGTAGGGGCTGAGCCAGTACAGGACGAAGCCCCCGGCTCCCAGCACTCCCGCTACGAGCCCGGCGCGCGACTCGGGCCGGTCCACCGGTGGCGGTGGGCAGTGCTCCCGGAGGTACCGCTTCAGGGCGGACCCGTACTTCTCCGGCACCGGTTGCGGCGGCCAGACAGGTGCCTGGGCAAGGATCTCGCGTTCCACGGGGGACATCGGCAGGCGCAACTGGAACTCCCGCAGCGCCCCCGGCCAGCACCGACTGTAGGCCTGCCCGGCCTGTTCGTGACGGTTCGTGGTGGCCGGGAAGGCGATCGTGACGGCCGCGGCCATCAGCGCCACGCAGAAGAGGAGTGCCCGTACGACCACGCTAGGACCCGGTCCCCGTCGGGGCGGGTCCGCCCTCGTCCCGGTGCCCGTCCCCGTGCCCGGAGTCCGCGTTCGGACCGCCGTCCACCTCGTCCGCGAGCCGGGCCGGGTTCCCCTCCGCATCGCCGGTGTCCCGGCCACCGGCATCCGTTGCCCCGGGAGACCCGAGCGCGGCGCGAGGCGGCGAGACACACTCCGGTTCCGTGTCCTCCGCCAGCATGCGTACGAGTTCGGCCAGTGCGGAGTCGGCGATCTGCCGGGCCCGTTCCTCGGACACGTGGCGCAGGGCGCCCGACAGGGCCGCGGTACGCCAGCGGGTCAGCTCCGCTGCGGTCGGCGGGGCCGTCGCCGGAGCGGCGGGTTCGCCTTCGGACCGCCGCCAACGGCGTGCTACGCGGCCGACGACGCGCGTCGTCAGCCGGCTCACCAACTCGGCCGACATCACCCCGATCACCCCCGCCGCCGCCGACAGCGCGGCGGGTGTCACCACGTCGGCCGCCAGCCCGATGAGGTCACCGGACAGGGCCCGGCGGCGCCACAGCCGGGGGCGGAAGTGGCTCCGGGCGCGCTGCTCGAAGAGCGGCAGCTCCCCGGCGGCGACCTCGGCCACCACCTGTCTGGCCAGGGCCCGCGCAAGACGGCGATGCTCCCCGCCGGGCCTCCACGAGGGCGCGGTCGCGGACGTGACGGACGGAGTCGGAGTGGTCATGAGTGTGTGTCAGCCCCCTGTGCGTCGTTGAGCCGTCGCCCCGCCACAGCTCGACGGATTCCACATCTCAACACACCTGTCACGGTGGGACTTTGAGTATGGCCTCACCGCCTGAACCTGTCCGGTGAACGCCGAAATATCGGCCCATATGTCGTGGGGCGATCCGAAGGGAGGTCGGACCGGTCCGACGCGTCCGACCGGTCCGACCTGGTGGCGGGCAGGATCCGGAAGCGGTGACGGCGGAACTCGGTTCGTCCGAGGCCGGCCCCGAGTCCGGACTACGTAATTGCCACGATGCCGGCGGCCCGGCCTCCTGACAGGCTCGTTCCCGAACCGGCTCCCTGCGAAGGACAACCGCATGACAGCACGGCCCACGGACCTGCGCGCCGCGAAGCACTCCGGGAAACCACTGCCTCCCGGATGTGCTGCGGTGTTCCGTTGCGGCCGCCGCGGTCCGGGGGTGCGGGCCCACCAGGGGAGGCGGTTCGGACGCGGGACGGACGGCGTTCTTGTGACGACGGGGGGCTCGTCCGTCCCCGTCCGGCGGGTGACTGCTCCGGTGTTCGTGGCACTCGCGCTGCTGACGGCCGGATGCTCCGGCGGCACGGCCGACGGCTCGGCAGCGCCCGGCTCCTCCCGGAGCGCCTCCACTGCCTCCGCTTCCGCCTCGCCCACCCCGCTGAGCACCCCGACACCGGTGTATCCCACCAATGCAGCCGGTTGCCATCCCGACAAGGGCTGGTCCGCGGAACAGGCGGCGGGATGGGTGAAGTTCGAGCAGATCGGTGTGGGCGGCCGGGCCGCTGGGGGTCAGGTCCACTTCGACAGGAGCTCGACCGGGTTCGACGGACCGCTGTGTGAACCGGTCACCGTCCAGGTGCAGTACTGGAAGATCACCTACCGCCCCGCCGACGACGGTTCGAGCGGCAGCCTCCCGGGCTCCACGAAGAGGTTCTACTTCTCCATGGAGTCCCTGAAGCGGAGCGAACTGCACATCGACGGGCGCAAGGAACACGACGTGCGTCCCCCCAAGAGCTTCGCACCCCGCGAGATCAGCCCCTGCGTGGGCTTCCTGAGCGCAATCTACGCCGGCAAGCCGCTCACATCGGGGGAACTGCCCACCGACATCAGCACCCATTCCGGCCCTCTGCTGCCCGACACGGTGGACTTCCCCACCAAGCGGGTGGCCGACTACCGGCTCACCCCGCCATCGGCGCCCGGGGTCTGCGACCGCAACGGAAGGCCCACCGCCTCTCCCCCACCGACGGCGCCCGCCACCGGCGCACCGGGTCAGCCCACCTATCCGATGCCGTATCCGGGCAGTTCCACGCCCTCGCTGCCCCTGCTCACCCCGAAGCCGAGAGCGCGCTGAGGGCGTTCCGGCTCCTGGAGGGTAATCGGTGGGGCGCCTGCCCCTCCGTCGGAAAAGGGGATACGGTCCGGCGCATGACGGGCTCAGGGGCATGTCCTGGCGGGGCCGAACCACCCGGACGGGTCAGGTGCGCGACGTTCAACGTGCTGCACGGCCGGGAGATCAGGGGCGACGGCCGCCCGCCGTCCACCCACGGCTCGGCCGGTGCCGACCGGGCGCTGTTCGCGGACGCGGTGGCATCCCTGAATGCCGATGTGCTCGCCCTTCAGGAGGTGGACCGGCTCCAGGAGCGGTCGGGGCGAGTCGATCAGGCGGCCGCCGCCGCGAAGGCAGCGGGGGCGGAGGACTGGCGCTACGCGGCGGCGCTGCACGGCCGTTGGACGCCGGACAGAGGGTGGATCCTCGAACCGTCCGCGCCGGGGCTGCGGGTGTACGGGCCGGGCGTCCCGCTCCCCCGGGGCGACGTACCCTCGCACGGCGTCGCCTTGCTGTCCCGGCTTCCGGTGCATCGGTGGCGAGCCCGGCGGATCGCTCCGGCACCCCTGGCCCTCCCGCTGCGGGTGCCCGGGCGGCCCCGACCGGCCATGGTGCGGGACCAGCCTCGGGTGGCGCTCGCCGCGGTACTGGAAGGGCCACGCGGTCCCTTCACGGCGGTGGCGGTCCATCTGTCGTTCGTACCGGGCTGGAACGTCGGTCAGCTGCTCGCGGTGCGCGCGTGGATCGACGATCTGCCCCGGCCGCATGTGCTGCTGGGCGACTTCAACCTGACCGGCCCGGTCCCCGGGGCGGTGCTCAACGCGGCCGATCTGGTGGGGCATTGGCTCCCGGGCGCGCGGCACGGCCGCCCTGCCGCCAGGGCGGCCCCGGGCCGCTGGCGCAGTCTCGGCCGGACACCGACCTACCCCTCGCATCGGCCCGTGGTGCAGTTCGACCACGTCCTGGCCGCGGGGATCGGCGCCGGTGCCGTCGCCGCGGTGAACGCGCCGGGCACGGCCGTTTCGGACCACCGGCCCCTGGTGGTCGAGCTGTCGCTGTGACAGGCGGCGCTGCTCAGCCTTCTCCCGGAGACGGCTCGTGCCGGCGGAGGCGGTCAGCTGTGACCGGCCGCCAGCACGGTGCGTGTCATGAGGCTGGCCAGCGCCGAGCGGGACGGCAGCGCGGCCTTGCGGTAGATGGCGGACAGATGGGTTTCGACCGTGCGCCGGCTGAGGTGCAGTCGAGCCGCGATGGCCTCGTTGCTCAGCCCCTCCGCCACCAGCCCCGCCACCTCCAGCTCGCGGGCCGTCAGCTGGGCCAGCTCCGCCGGAAGGGCGGGCGCGGACGCCATCACCTGTCCGCGGGTGACCTCGGCCAGGTCCACGAGCAGGCCTGCGCCGCCGTCGGCGGCGATCCGGCGGGCGCGCCGCCACATCCCTTCGGCGCGTGCCCCCTGTCCGGCGCGCCTGACCAACGGAGCGGCGCGCAGCAGGCAGTACGCCTCCCACAGGCGCAGTCCGTCGCGGGCGTACTGCTGTGCCGCGGTGTCCAGGAGCCGTACGGCCTTGTCGGTGTCGCCGCGGTGTTCTGCGAGGGAGGCCTCGGCACGGAGTGCGCCGGCGCGCTGGCCGCCGAGGCCCAGCAGGTGCGCCTCGCGGGCCGCCTGTGCGGCCCAGCGGACGGCCTGGTCGAGGTCGCCGGAGGCCAGGGCGGCCTGGGTCAGGGTGTCCAGTTGGCCCGGGCGGATCGACGGCTGCAGCAGCGGGAGCTCGCGGCCTCCCCCGGCGGTGGTGATGGCCTCCCGGGCGCGATGCGGGTCGCCGTTCACATGGGCGGCGTGGCCGAGCATGCACCAGGCCAGGGCGGCCCACCAGCCCCGGCTCCCGCCGGCTGCGGCGACGGCCTCCTCCCCGGTGGCCAGCGCGCTGGTGTCGCCGAGCGGACGGGCGAGCAGCAGCACCAGCGTCTTGATGGCGAGGGTGAACGCCAGGAGGTCGTCGCTGCCGGCGGCGCGGGCGATGGATTCCGCCTCTTCGGCCGACTCCAGCGCCGCGGGCACCCGGCAGGTGTGCAGACAGACGAAGGCCCGGCTCGTCAGCAGGTGCGGCAGGACGTGGACCTGACCGCTGCGGCGGGCGATGTCCAGTCCCCGGGCGATGTGCCGTTCCGCATCGGTGTAGCGCTCCAGCAGGACTTCCGCCCAGGCCAGCCAGACCAAGGACTCGCACAGGTCCGAGAGGTTCGGGTCGGTCAGCGCGTCCGTGAGCCCGCGGGCGGCGTCGGCGAACCTGCCTGCCGCCGCGGTCTCGCCCTCGTACGCCTCGCCGAGGGCCGCCAGTGCCAGCGCCGCCGCTTCGCCCGTGGCGTCGCCGTGGGCGCGGGCGGCGGCGACGGCCTCGGCGACCTCCGCGCGAACCTCTGGGTAGGAAGCGGTCAGCAGTGCGGACATGCCCAGCGCCAGTCTCAGCGACACCGCCTGGCCCGGCGGCGGCGCCGGGGTGCGGGACAGCTCCCTGCGCAGCAGGGCGGCGGCCTCCGGCGAGTGCCCGAGGTGTCGTTCCATCACGGCGCACTGCGCGATGGCCTCCGTACGCAGGTCGGGGTGGTCGTCGCCCGACGCGTCGATCAGCGTGTGCAGCAGGTCGCGGCTCTCCCGGAGGCTTCCGCTGACGCCGAGCGCCCGGGCACGGGCCAGGGCGAGTTCGCCGCGGCGCCGGGCGTGTCCGGGTGTGTCCGGCATGTGCCGGAGTACGACGTCCAGCAGGTGGGCGGCCGTGGCCGGCGCGGTGGAGGACAGCTGGGCTGCGGCCTCTCCGAGCACGGCAGCGGCCCGCGGGTCCCAGCGCGTGAACGACCGCTCGACGTGATGGGCGCGCTCGGCGGCGGGCGCTCCGCTTCGGGCAAGTTCCCGTGCGGCACGGCGGTGGATCTCGGCGCGCCGTCCGGGTGAGGTGTTCTCGTAGACCAGTGCGCGCACCAGGGGGTGGCGCAGAGCCCAGCGGCCGCCGGGGCCGGGACGCAGGACGTCGCGCAGCGCGAGCGTACGGGTGTGGTCGTCGACGTCGCGGGCGCCGGATCCGGTCACCGCGGTCAGCATGGCGGTCGTCGCGTGGTCGCCGAGCGCCGCGGCCGCCTCCACGACGCCGCGCTGGGCCTCGGTGAGCGTGGTCAGTTCGTCGAGCAGCAGGGACGCGAGCCCGGTGGGGATGCCGCGTGCGTCGACGGCGTCGGTGTGCGAGGTGATGCCGCGCAGCGACGCGCCGTTGCGGTAGGCGTGCAGCAGGGAGAGCAGGTACAGCGCGTTGCCTTCGCTGGCGGCGTAGATCCGCCGGGCGTCGTCCGGAGGAAGGTCGCGGGCCAGGGCCTGGACGGCCTCCTGCTCGGGGAGCGGCTGCACGTCGACGTGGAGCACGGCGCCGCTGTCGGCACCGCGGGTGAGCGCGGCGGTGAGGGAGGTCGGCGTCTGCCGCGCCCTGCGGGCCACGACGAGGAGGACCCTGCCGTGCGCGGGGTGGCGTACGAGATGGTCGACGAGTTCCAGGGACGCGGGGTCCGCCCAGTGCAGATCGTCGACCGCCAGGACCAGGCCGCTCTCGCCCAGGCGGGTCAGGAGCGCGGCGATCGTGCGGTGCAGGCCGAATCGGGCCGCGGCGCCGCCGTCGGGTGCCCCGGGCGTGCTGCGGACGGCGTGCAGCGCCGCACTCGCCTCGGCCAGCACGGGTTCGGCGTCGGGCAGGTGCGGGGAGGCGTCGGCGAGTGCGTCCGTGAACGCCTGGTAGGGCACGTGCCGTTCGTACTCCGTGGCCCGGCCGCGCAGCACCGTGCATCCGGCCTGCCGCGCCCGCGAGCACACCTCGGCGAGCAGGCGGCTCTTGCCGATGCCGGGTTCCCCTGCGATGTCGACGACCGTGGGCTCCCCGGTCCTTCCCAGTCCGGCGATTACGCCGTCGAGCCGGTCGAGTACCGAGGATCTGCCGACGAGTTCTTCCATGCTGACGCCCCCCACCTGCGACGGCTCGGTGTCCGCCGTCGATCTCTGCCCCGGCCGCCGACTCTACGGCCCGGCAGTGACAGTCGGTCACCGGCGAGCCCGCCGGAGGGCGCTGCGGCCGCACGGACCTCCGGCTGTGGACACGGTGCCGGACACGTGGCGACATTACGTGGTTTCACCGATGCCGACGTGTTCCGGGGTCCAGCAGCATCGTCCTCGGCGGCATTGCGCCGTTTTTTGGCCGGTCGGCGCAGAGAGCGCGCGGCATGCGAGGAGGACATGGGAATGACCACGCGACCACCGGGCGACGCCCCGCTCGCCGCCGCGGCCCAGGACGACGCCGATCCGCCGCGCATCTCGGTCGGGGCCGACACGAGGACCGTCGTGGCGCCGCTGCTCAAGGGCGCGCCCATCCTGGTGATCGGAGCCCTGCGCATGGGCCTGATGATGGCGAAGGGTCGCGGGACATCGGCGGGGTCCGGCACCACGGGCCTCGTGATCGGAATCCTGGCGTTCGCCGCCCCGTTGCTCTGGATCGGCCTGCTGAGCGGCCTACGCTGGGCGAACGCCGGTATCGAGCTGGCGAACGGCGTCCTGACGGTGCGCAACCGGTGGAACCGCAAGGTTCTCCACGCCCCGCTGTCCTCACTGACGGGGTTGCACACGGTCAGGCTGCCGGTCGACGGTCCGCAGCAGAGCCGGATCGTCATCACGTCCCGGGCGGACCGCCCCGTCATGATCGACCCCCGGCACTGGGACGCGCAGGCACTCCAGGAACTGTGGCGGCACCTGGGCGTGGAGGTCAGGGACCACGGTCTCCTCACGTGGCCCTTGGTGAAGGCGCGTTTCCCCGGCGTCCGCGTGCCGTGGTACCTCGTCCACTACGTGCTGCTCACCGTGCTCATCGTGATCGCGGCGATCGCGTACATCGCCCTGGTGGTGAACCTGCCGTTCCTCCTGTGATCCGGGGGCGGAGCGGCGGAGTCACCCTCCGTCGTGGTGCGGTGGTTGACGTCGGTCACCTGGCCGAGGCCGGGCATCCACTGTCCCGAGTGGTAGTGGGACGTCCCCGGCTCCCCGCCCATGCAGGCCCGGCCGGGTCCTGCCGATCAGCCGGAACACCGCGTGCCGCAGCACCCGGCCGGTCCCCCGTGAGGGGCCGGGACGGTACTGCCGAGGGTGCGCGGCGACACCGGGGTTCCGGTCCGGTACCCCTCGTCATCCGAACTGGCCGGGCTGGTAGTCGCCGGCGGGCTGCTGGACGATGACGTTGAGACGGTTGTAGGCGTTGATGAGGGCGATGAGGGACACCAGGGCGGCGAGCTGGTCCTCGTCGTAGTGCTTGGCGGCGTTTTTCCAGACCTCGTCCGAGACGCCACCGGCCGCGTCGGCGATGCGGGTGCCCTGCTCCGTCAGCTCCAGAGCGGCGCGCTCGGCCTCGGTGAAGACCGTGGCCTCCCGCCAGACCGCGACCAGGTGGAGGCGCGTCGAGGTCTCCCCGGCCTGCGTGGCTTCCTTGGTGTGCATGTCGGTGCAGAAACCGCAGCCGTTGATCTGGCTGGCGCGGATCTTCACCAGTTCCTGCGTCGCGGCCGGCAGCGTCGAGTCCGAGACCGCCTTGCCCGCCGAGTTGAAGGACCTCAGGAACTTGGCCGCGACCGGGTTTCCGAAGAGGCTGATGCGTGCGTCCACGGTGTACTCCTTCTGCCTTTGCTGGTGGCTACACCTCTGTGACGGATCAGCTCGGCACGACGTGACGCGACCCGGTGTGACCTGCGTCTCCCCCTCTGACGCACCGCGGCAGGGCGCTCCTCCCTCACCGAAGGCCGGACCGCCGCCGAAGCGTCCCGCCCGGCACTGCGCGCGAGGGGCCAGGTCATGCGTGCGGCGCGGAGCGCCGACGACGGAGCCGTGGGGGGGGCGCGCCGCGGGGGCGGAGGGCGGGTGGGGGGACCCGGGGTCAATAAAATCGGGCGCACCCCCGACCAAGAAAAACGGGGGCGGGGTCCAGCTGGGGCCGGGGGGCGGCAGCCGGAGA